>JAGWBM010000097.1:12275-12984 GCA_021295895.1 Pseudomonadales bacterium | reverse complement strand
TTCTCCTGCGCCACCCGCATGATCGGAATCTCGATGGCCATGGAGAAGTTGTTCATGAGAATCGACAGGATCGGAATCCGTTCCCGCACGGCGGTCTCGAAGTCCATGCCCGTGAAGCCGATCGCCGCATCGCCCCAGACGTTGATGCAGGTCTTCTCCGGCTCCGCAACCTTGGCCCCCATGGCAAGTCCCAGGCCATAGCCGAGTTGGGTTGTCTTGCCCCAGCCGATGTAGGAAAGGGGCGTCGTGGATGTCCAGAACGGCGAGAGTTGGTCGCGCGGACTCCCGGCGTCGTGGGTGATGACGGTATTGTCGATATCCACGGTTTGATTGAGCTCGTTCAGCACCCGGTAGGGATTGATCGGTGCCTCGTTGTTCGTGCGCTTGGCTTGCCACTCCGCGAGCCACGCTGCCTTGAGGTCGGCGATTCGCTTCTGCACGACTCCCCTGCGGTTCTCGGCTTGGGCGTGGTCGCGGTCCGCCATCGCCTCGGTGAGCGCGGCGAGGCTCAGCTTCGCATCGCCGATGAGCGCGTACTCGGCGGGAACGTCCTTGGCCAGGTCCATTGGATCCAGCGTTGCGTGGACGATGGTCTTGCCACGTGGCATCGGCACGCCAAAGCCGGTCAGTGCGAAGCTGCAGCCGACGCCGAAGATCACGTCGGCCTCGTTGAGGAACGTCTTCACGGTACGGGGGTTGGCCCGGCCGC
>JAGWBM010000097.1:9922-12210 GCA_021295895.1 Pseudomonadales bacterium | reverse complement strand
CGAACGCCTTGAGTTCCTCCCAGGCCTCGGCGTAGTGCACGCCCTGGCCGGCATAGATGACCGGGCGTTCGGCGTTGGCAAGGACCTCCGCGGCTCGATCCACGTCTGCGGGATCGGGGCCGACGCGCGTCGCATAGCTCGGCGTATGCTCCCAGCCCTCCGGCGCATCCTCGCCGAAGACATCCACCGGGACTTCGATCAATACCGGACCCGGTCGCCCGTTGCGCAACTGGAAGAACGCCCGGCGCATTACCTCCGGGATTGCTCTGCCCATGGTGAGCGGCTCGGCCCACTTGGTGACATGGCGCATGTTCAGCGTCGAGTTGAAATTCGGGTAGTAGTTCGCCAGCCGTCGCGGGTACCCGGCCGGTAGCACGAGGATCGGCGCCGACTCGGAGTAGGCCTGGGCAACACCGCCGAACGCATTCTCGGAACCCGGGCCGTGCTGCATGGTGAAAACGCCGATCTTGTTCCCCGACGACAACCGCGAATAGGCGTCCGCCATGTGCAGGCCGATGCGCTCCTGGCGCACGAACGGCGGCGGCTTCGATGATCGGGTTGACGGGGTAGGTGAAGATCGTGTCGATCCCCTCCCGCTTCATCGCGTGGGCGATGGCGGCAGCTACTTTCATGGAGTGTTCCTTCTCTCGGTCTTTACGGGCTGCGGATCGTCAGCGACCCGATGGCGACCGAACACTGTGCGCGATAATGGCTTCCGGCGCAATCCGCACGCTCGTTCGACCTGATCATATCGGTCGTGGGGGCGACCCTAACGCGCCCGCAAGGGCGCGCGGGGATTTCGCACGGCACTGGGCCAAGTGGTACGAGAATGCGGCAGCACTCTCGATCACGTCCGCAGGGCGCCGGGACGGGACAAGCCCGTCCCCTACGGACGCGTTTTAGCTTGCGCGTTCGCGGCCCGGCTCCGGGATCGAAACTCCATGGAACGTCGCCGAGAGTCATTGCGTTCCCTTTGCCGTATGCTTCACGAGGCTATGGAGATCCGATGCCAAGCGCCCACGACCGGGGGGGTCTAGCCACCCGTGAACCCATCGATCAGACGACCCACGAGTGGGCGGACTGGGAGCATTTGGTCAATGCCCTCGTCGGCGTGTTGCGCCGGCACGACCTGATCAACGTCGACGAACTGCGGCGCGGCATCGAGGCAATGGCACCGGCTGAATACGAATCGAGTACCTACTACGAGCGTTGGTCGGCGTCGATCGAGCACATCCTCGTCGAGAAGGGCGTCTTGACGACCGATGAGATCGCGGCGGCGACACGGGAGATCGACGCGAATTGGGAATAGACGAGGAGGCCGGAGGCGGGTTGCGGATCGGCGATGTCGTTTCGGTTCGAACCGAAACGCCGGCGCATCATCACCGTACCCCTTGGATCGTCAAGGGGAAGACCTGGCGGAACGCTTCGATCACGGCTCCCTTCTTCAATCCCGAATCGCGCGCGCACGGGGGTGACGGTCTGCCGAAACAGATGCTTTGCTCGGTCGAGTTTCGCCAGGTTGACCTCTGGGGGGCGCGTTATCGCGAGGACGCGCGGGATCGCCTCCTCATCGACATCTACGAGCACTGGCTGGAACCGCAATGAGCGACGACCCTGCACACCCCGGTTTGCAGCACGACGTACGCTTGAGCGAGCGCGCGAAACGCGCACAGGCGATTCATCGGCTCCTGGTGAGCAAGAACATCATTGGTCCCGACGAAGTGGCGGAGGTCATCGAGCGGGTGCGTACTCGCACACCTGCGGATGGTGCGACGGTCGTCGCGCGGGCGTGGACCGACCCGGCGTTCAAGACACGGCTCGTTGAGGACGCGCGATCGGCGGTGCTCGAACTCGGCTATCGACTGTCTCATGACGCCGGTTTGGCGGTGGTCGAGAACACGGCGCGGATACACCACCTGGTGGTGTGCACGCTCTGCTCGTGCTATCCCACGGCCCTGCTGGGGCCACCACCGGACTGGTACAAGAGCTTCGCGTACCGGCAGCGCGCCGTCGTTGAGCCACGCGCGGTCATGCGCGAGTTCGGCTTGGTACTCGACGAGGGTATTCCGGTCCGTGTCGTGGACAGTACGGCGGATCTGCGGTACCTCGTTCTGCCGAGGCGCCCGATAGGGACCGCAGGCTTCTCGGAAACCGAGCTTGCCGAACTGGTGACCCGCGACAGCATGATCGGCGTCGGCGAAGCGAGGGCGCCGGCCTAGGTGCCCGCCCGTCAGAAACGCCTGTTGGCGGGCGACCGCGCGCCCTAACGGGCGCGATAGGGTCGCCCC
>JAGWBM010000097.1:3348-9692 GCA_021295895.1 Pseudomonadales bacterium | reverse complement strand
GGGCCGCGGTGGTCCGTGAACACCCCACGCTCTCGCAAGCGGGCGGCGAGTTCGCCCGCCTCGGGGGCGTCTAGCGCCAGGAATCCGCCGCGTCGTTCCAAGGGCAGATTCCGGTTCCAGGTCAGTACCGCCGGGTCGACGTCCAAGGCGTCGATGCCGTTCGCGAGCTTGGCCAGTTGGGCCTGGCTGACCGCGCGGAGGAGGGGGACGTCCAGACCCTCGGACCGAAAGAACCCAAGGACCGCCCGCGCCCGGTAGTGGCCCACCGGATCGTAGGTCGAACCGGCGAAGCGAAGCGGTCCGTCCCCGTACGCGACACGGTCGCCGCCCGGCGTATCGCCAAGCTCTTCGAACTCGCTGAACCAGCCTGTAAGGATCGGGCGCATCGAACAATCGGCCGGTATGCGAAGGAAGCAGACGCCTTCGCCGAACTGGCAGTACTTGTAGCCGCCACCGACGACGAAGGCTTGTTCGAGACCCATGCCCGGCACCGAGAACGCAACGACGTTGGTGGAGTGGTAGGCGTCCACAAGCAGGCTTGCGCCGACCCGATCACACGCTTTTGCCACCTCGTCTAGACCATCCACGATCAAGCCGTTTCGGAACAGCACCGACGACATCAAGACCGCGGCCGTGCGATCGTCCACGGCATCGACGACGGCTTGCGCAATGCCCCCCGGGGCATTGGCTGCCGTGCTGGACGTGCCCACCCGCGCGACTTCCAAGCCTTCCTCCTGCAGCCGCGCCAGTTGACGCCGCACGGTGTGGAACTCCCCGTCGGTGGTCACCAGGCGCGGTCGTTCCCGCAGGGGCAGGGCGGACAGGTATCGGGAGACGAGTTCGTGGGTGTTTTGGCCCAGCGCGATGTGCCCATCGTGATCGTCGAGGAGGCGGCGGTAGCCCGCGCGAACCTCGTCGGCGACCGCCAACGCGACATCCCACTTGCCATCGACCAACTCGGCGGCGTCGAGCCACGCCTGCATGTGGGCGTCGAAGGCGACATCCGGCCATGCCTGGTGGGAATGCCCCGTTAGCAGGATCCGTTCGCCCACGCGGAAGCGAGAATAGTGTTGGGCCAGGCGGTGGGCATCGTGCCGACCGGGGTCTGCGGATTTGGTCACGGACTTGTAGCTGACTTGCCGATTAGAAGCGATCCCTGATTTCCCAGAGGTCAGGGAAGAACGGACCGGCCAACACGGTAGACAGCAGGTACTCGGCACCCGACGACCCCCCGGTACCGGTCTTGGTGCCGATGGTGCGCTGCACCATCCTGAGGTGTCGGTAGCGCCACTCCTGCATGCCTTCGTCGAGATCCACCAGGCTTTCGCAGAACGCGCTCAACTTCGGCTCGTCCCGATAGACGCGAATCAACGCGGCTTGGACCACCGGGTCGGTTCCCACGGGACGGTCGGCCCACTTGGCCCGTGCTGCGCCGGGAATCGAATAACCCGACCGCGCCAACAGGCCGACGAACTCGTCCCACAGGGTCGGTGCGGCGAGTCGCGCCTCCAACCGCTGCCGCTCCGCCGAGTTCTCGGGGAACAACCGCAGCACGGAAGGCCGCTTGTAGCCGAGGATGAACTCGATCTCGCGGAACTGCGCGGACTGGAAACCGCTGGATGCACCGAGCCGTTCGCGGAATGCGCCGAACTCAAGCGGCGTCATCGTCTCCATGATATCGAGCTGGCTCACGAGCACCTTCACGATCTTGAGCGCGCGCTTTAGTGTCGACGCGGCCCGGTCGGGCTGATCCGACGACAGCAGACCGCCGCCGTGGTCCAACTCGTGCAGCATGCTCTTGAACCACAGTTCGTAGACCTGGTGAACGATGATGAAGAGCGTTTCGTCGTGCGCCGGGGAAAGCGGCTTCTGCAACGACAGTAGCTCGCCGATCTTCAGGTAGGTCTGGTAGTTCTGGAAACTCGGATTCGTGCTCATCGGTCACATCCGGGGAATCACTTCGTCGGTGAGCAGCAGGAGGGTCTGGTGGCTGAGGATCGACGCCAGCAGGTAGCCGAGCGGAATCTCCTCCTCCAGGCGCGTGAGTTCATCCACCACCTTCGCCGGCGAGCCGTGAATGATGACCTCGTCCACGTAGTGTTGAATGCGCTCCTCCTTGGAAGCACTGTCGCGAACGCCGACGTAGGACTCGACCGTCCAGCGGGCTCCTTCCCGGGCCACCGCTTGGGCAGCCGCGTCGGTGGGGGCGATCGCGATGAGCCGAGCCATTGGCGTCGGACGATGCCTGCCGTCGCATTGTGCCGGAAGCGCCGCCCGGTAGCGGGCGTATTTGCGGCCGATCTCGTCGTGGGTCGAGTGCGGATCCATGAGGATCGCGTAGCCTTGGCTTGCGGCCCAGTCGATGGCGTCCTGCGAACTCGCGCCGATCCACGATGGCATGGGGTTCTGCAGTGGCTTTGGCAGCACCTCGACATCACGGTAGGTATTGAACCGTCCTTCGTAGGTCAGCCGCTCGCACGACCATGCCTGCTGGACAATGTCGACGTTTTCCCGGAACCGGGCGTGGGAATCGTCCGGCTCGACACCGAAGACTCGCATTTCATTGGCGTCGAAGCCCCGTCCTGCGCCCCAGTTGACTCGCCCGCCGGACAGGTTGTCGAGAAGTGCCACCTCTTCGGCGAGCCGAAGGGGGTGGTAGAAAGCCGCCAGGCTTACGCCGGTGCCGATTCTTAGGTTGCGCGTGATGTCGGCGGCGTGCATTCCCATGATGTGGACCGAGGGGCACACGCTATAGGTGGAGAAGTGGTGTTCGGCGAGCCAGACCGCGTCGTAGCCGCCTTGGTCCATGATCCTGATTCTGTCGAGCGCGCGGTCGTAGACCGTCGCCAGGGGCACGCGGCGCCCGGGCCAGCTGAAGAATTGCAGGACGGCGAACTTCATCGTCGTGAGAGTGTGTCGGAGACGCTTTGCCGCAGGCAAGCCGTTTCGTCGCGCTTCGAAATCAAGTGCCACTTGTCAACCGGTGCAGCGTGGCTAACGCGCTGTTTGCATTGGCAACCGTGCGGTGGAGCGACGAAAGGGCACACATCTTCAGCACAAGGGCGAGTTGACTTATGCACACGTTATCCCCCGCACCATGCATCTAATTCATCGAAAAGTCGCCTTCAACGTCTTGCGTGCGGGGCTGGTAGGAGTAGATTCAGTAGCACGGACTTGGATACGGCGCGAACCGGAACGGCGCTTCGGCGCAGGAAGGTAGGCAAACCGGACCGAGATCCGATAGCCCTTCAGCCAAGGGCGCCGGGGTTTCCAAAGGCTTAGGAGACCCAACGGAGAGACGGCATCCGGGAAGCGGTGGCGAGTGATCGACGGCGTGGTACCGGGCGTCAGGAGCAGTCGGCGTTGAGCCGACGAGCACCGACGGTTCGCCTCCCCGAGTCCTCGGGACGCAGCTGCAACTGCGGAGCGGGGCGACGTAGAAAGGCGTCGTAAAATAACGACTTATGAGTCGGCTGTGCTCCGCGCACTGACGGGTGAGCGAAGAGGCAGCGAACCAGGGCCATCATCGGGGGGAACCCGGATCCTGACCTTGATTCACCGAAGCCCCGTCGCGAGACGGGGCTTCTTTTTGTCCGCGTCTTGGCGGGGTAGCCTTGTCGGAGACAACGGCAACGCGGGGTCCCGCGGTGCGCAATGGCGAGTCTCCTTGTGCCCGCCGTCGACGGCCCTGACGAGATAAGATGGTTGGTCATGCCCTCGATATTTCGATCGACTGATCTGCCCGCAAGTCTTGCACGGTGTCTTTCACGTGGGCCCCAATGCCGGTCCCGCGCTTCGGTGACCGCCGTCGCGGTTGGGGTGGTGTGCGCTGTTTTCGCCCGGTTGGCGGTCGCCAGTCCAGACCTGCTCGTCCCGGCCATGGATTACGGTGCCGCGGATTGCAGCTTCTGCCACTTGACGCCCCAGGGCGGTGAGGCGCACAACGAACGGGGTCTTTGGCTCGTCGAACAACGGGAACGCCGGGGCGTCGAGAAGATCGACGTCGCTTGGCTTGCGGCCCGCGATGCGCGCGTTGCCAAGACCGAGCCGGCACCGCGCGCGCGGGTGCGGGTTGCGGACCTGCCGGCGATCAAAGCGCTCGCGGCCGATCGCAAACGGACGGTGGACTACACGACTGCGCATGGCGACTGGCCGGCCTACGGGGGCGGATTGCGCGCCCACAAGTACTCGCCGCTGGGTCAGATCTCGGCGGACAACGTCGATGACCTCGGCATCGCATGGGTCTGGGAGGCCTTCGACAACCACCGCTACACGGGTCTTTCCAACCGGCGGAGGACGCCGGACGGCTTCAAGGCGACGCCGCTCATGGTTGCCGGCCGGATGTTCGTTCGCACGGCCTTCTCGGCGGTCGCCGCCATCGATCCGATCACCGGTGAGACACTGTGGACCTTCGATCCGGGTACCGGCGACGGCCCCCGTCCACCCGTATTCGGTTTCTCCACGCGGGGTCTCGCCTACCACCGGGGCGACGCCGGTGATCGCGTTCTGCTGGTAACGAGCGATGGGTGGCTCATCGCCCTGTCGGCCGAGACGGGCAAGCCGTTCCCCGACTTCGGTGTGGATGGCCGCGTCGACCTGACGAAGGGCCTGCGTCGTCCGTTGTCCCGGCGCGCGAACACGTGGAACTATGCACCGGCCCTTTGCGGCGACGTGGTGGTGTTGGGCAACCAGACCCACGACGGGTCGCACATGCTCCGGAACTGGCAAGAAAACGTTCCGTTGGGAGACGTGCGCGGTTTCGATGCCGTGACCGGCCGCCAGGTCTGGGTATTCAAGACGATTCCCCAGGCTGGCGAATTCGGCAACGAGACCTGGGGAGAGGAGTCGTGGCGCTGGATGGGCAACACCAACGTCTGGTCGATGATGAGCTGCGACCCGGAACTCGGCATGGTCTACTTGCCGGTCACCGCGCCGTCGAGCCATTTCTACGGTGGCCTGCGCCCCGGCGACAACCTGTTCGGCACGTCGCTGGTGGCGGTGGACGCCCGCACGGGTACGCGCAAGTGGCACTTTCAGACGGTCCACCACGACATCTGGGATTACGATCTGCCCGCCGCCCCGGTCGTGGCCGACCTCGTCGTGAACGGCAAGCGGATCAAGGCCGTGGCGCAGGTCAGCAAGGTCGGTTTCCTGTACGTATTCGACCGCGTCACGGGCGAGCCGTTGTGGCCGATCGAGGAGCGCGCCGTGCCGGCAAGCGCCCTCGAAGGCGAGAAAGCCGCGGCGAAGCAACCGTTTCCCACCTGGCCGCCGCCCTTCGAGATGCAGGGCCTCGGCGAGGACGACTTGGTCAATTTCACGCCGGAACTGCACCGTCGGGCGCGCAAGGAACTCGAGGGCATTCGTACGGGTGGTTTGTTTCTTCCGCCGTCGACCGAAGGCAGCCTTGCAGTTCCCGGCTGGGGCGGGGGCGCGAACTGGGGCGGCGCGGCGTTCGACCCCGAGACGCGCGTGCTGTACGTCGCATCGCGCCGCGAACCGCTGTTGATGAGAGCCGTGAAAATGCCGCTGTCCCGAAATGGCATGCCCTATCGAATCCGGCCCTCGGGCGTCGACATCGATGGTCTGCCCGTGGTCAAGCCGCCTTGGTCCAGCATCACCGCCTACCAACTCGACACCGGCGAAGTCGCCTGGAAAGTGGCGAACGGTCGCGGCCCGAAGGATCATCCGCTGCTCAAGGGTCTCGATCTACCCGACCTGGGCGATCGTTGGAACGCCCCGGGGCTCTTGGTGACGAAACACTTGATCTTCCACGGCCACCGGAGCGACGCGGGCACGACACTGCGAGCTCTCGACAAGTCCACGGGGGCATTGGTCTGGGAACATCCCCTGCAGGGAACGCACCAGGACGCGCCGCCCGCGGCCTATGTGGCAGGGGGTCGTCAATTCGTCGTCATCGCCACGGGTGCCAACGTTCAACCAGCGAGGCTGACCGCCTTTCGCCTTCCGTAGTTTCGTATGCAGACCATCGCCGAGTTCAACGTCGTCGCCGACTACCGCCCCGCCGGCGACCAGCCAACCGCCATTGCCCAACTGGTCGACGGCCTCGAGTCTGGCCTGGCGCAACAGACCCTGCTCGGCGTCACCGGTTCCGGCAAGACCTTCGCGGTCGCCAACGTGATCGAGGAGATCCAGCGGCCGACGCTGGTGCTCGCGCCGAACAAGACCTTGGCGGCTCAACTCTACGGCGAGTTCCGCGAGTTCTTCCCACGCAACGCCGTGGAGTACTTCGTCTCCTACTACGACTACTACCAGCCGGAAGCCTACGTTCCGGCGTCTGACACGTACATCGAGAAGGACGCGTCCGTGAACGCGCACATCGA
>JAGWBM010000097.1:0-3325 GCA_021295895.1 Pseudomonadales bacterium | reverse complement strand
ACGGTGATCGTGGCGTCGGTGTCGGCGATCTACGGTCTCGGCGATCCGCAGTCCTACCTGCGCATGGTGCTGCATCTCGACCGTGGCGACCGGGTCGACCAGCGCTACGTCATCCAGCGACTCGCCGAACTGCAGTACACCCGCAACGACATGGCATTTCAGCGCGGCACCTACCGGGTACGCGGCGACGTCATCGATGTCTTCCCTGCGGAGTCGGAGAAGGAAGCCGTACGGATCGAACTGTTCGACGATGAGATCGACAACATCTCGACCTTCGATCCGTTGACCGGGGAGGTCCTGGCGCGCGTTCCCCGCTACACGGTCTTCCCGAAGACCCATTACGTCACCCCCAGGGAACGTATACTCGCGGTACTCGACGAGATTCGCGACGAGTTGGCCGAACGCTTGAAGGTTCTGAAGGACGCCAACAAGCTGGTCGAGGCCCAGCGCCTGGAACAGCGCACCCGGTTCGATCTCGAGATGATCAAGGAACTGGGTTACTGCAGCGGCATCGAGAACTACTCCCGCTACCTGTCCGGCCGCCAGCCCGGCGAGCCGCCACCAACCCTGTTCGACTACCTCCCCAAGGACGCGTTGCTCATCGTCGACGAGTCCCATGTGACCGTCCCTCAGCTCGGCGGCATGTACAAAGGTGATCGGTCCCGCAAGGAAACCCTGGTCGAATACGGGTTCCGGCTGCCGTCGGCTCTCGACAACCGGCCGCTGCGATTCGACGAGTGGGAGGGGTTGGCTCCGCAGATGATCTTTGTTTCCGCCACACCGGGTCCCTACGAAGGGGAGCGATCCGGTGGCATCGTCGAGCAGGTCGTGCGCCCGACGGGACTCGTCGACCCGCAAGTCGACGTGCGACCCGCGTCGACGCAGGTAGACGACCTATTCGGAGAGATCGGCAACACCGTCGCCAACGGCGAGCGGGTCTTGGTGACGACACTCACCAAGCGCATGGCCGAAGATCTCACCGAGTACCTGGACGAACACGGCGTTCGTGTCCGGTACCTGCACTCGGACATCGACACGGTCGAACGGATGGAGATCGTTCGGGACCTGCGGCTCGGCAAGTTCGACGTGTTGGTCGGCATCAACCTCCTGCGCGAAGGTCTCGATATGCCCGAAGTGTCGCTGGTGGCGATCCTCGACGCCGACAAGGAGGGTTTCCTGCGCGCCGAGCGGTCGTTGATCCAGACGATCGGTCGCGCCGCCCGCAACCTCAACGGTCGCGCCATCCTCTATGCGGACCAGATGACCGGGTCCATGAAGAGAGCCATCGACGAGACCAACCGCCGCCGCGACAAGCAGATCGCATTCAACAAGGAGCACGGCATCACGCCGAAGACCGTCGAGAAGGCCGTCGCGGATGTCATGGAGGGTGCCCGAACGGCCCCGGGTGCCGCGCGGGGTCGTGGTCGGCGGGACGCCAAAGATCAAGTTGGGCCGCAACGTGCGCCACGCGTGGTGGATGCCGATCCAAAGGCGCTTGGCAAACTGCTCGATGAACTCCAGTCGAAGATGTACGACCACGCCAAGAACCTGGAGTTCGAGGAAGCGGCCGCCGTGCGGGACGAACTCCGCGATCTGCGGGCGACGTACCTCGTGAACTGACCGGTGCTGCGCGGCGGCGCCCTCAGCCGATCTCGAAGGACAGGCGGGTGCGGATGTCGTCGAGATCCGGCGCACCGTCGAGTTCGGTGCGGGCGTAGACGACTTACTCGCCGAGGCGGCGTTCGATGCGGCGCATGGCGGCGTCGGCGCGGGCTTCGAGTTCGTCGAGGTACGGCCCGAACTCGCAGCCGCCGACGGTCTCGATGTACCGGGAGCGGATTAGCCGCGGCCACGACTTCGACGGAGTGTGCGCGCAGTCCGAGCAGCGGGATTCGCCGGGCATGGCACGGCGTCGCCCGCAGCGCGTGCAGGCAGCCCTGGCGGCGAGTCTGGCGTAGCGCGGCACGAAGGCGTGGACGAGCTGCTGTCGGAGTTCGCGCTGGCGCACGTCGAAGGCTCGAAGACGGTGGCCGCCTATGCCCGCGACGACCTGTGGAGAAGCGGCGCCCGGTGATGCGTCGGTGGGGAACGCGCTGAGAAAGGCGGAGATCAACGCTACCGGGCACGGCTTCCGGTCGAGCTTCAAGAACTGTGCGCCTGCGGGAGTTCGCCACGGCCCGGTCGAGACATGGACGACATCTTCATGTGGAGGAAGATGTTATGTGTAGCTCGTTGCTCGGCACGCATCGGCGGGCCGGTGAGGCGCAACGGCTGCGGGCAGTCCGACGCTGTCGTGGTGATCGCGCCGGTCGCGGCAGCAGGGGAGGCAGTCCCTGCTACACGGATTGAGATTCCGTGGCCAAGACGTCATCGGCGCCGAACAAGGGGCCGCCGGCCTGCTGCAGGACACGCCGGGGTCGCCGCAAGCGAAGTCGAGCCGCGCGGGATGCATCTGCTCATCCGGTCCATGTCGCGTTCGTCACGGTTGCGCACGGACGCCTGGAAGCTCCAATGGATCGCATCGGCTGCTTGCTGCTAATGGGCTCGTGGCCCAAACGGTGTGTTGCCGGAACCACCCGGCTCGACTTCGCAGGCTCGGAACGCGGGAGGCGATGCCTCCTGCCGCACTGTCGCAGGATCGCTGCGTTCGGGGCGCCGTGCGGTCGCCCCGTGGCAGCTGCCTTCGGCCAGATCGGCTACGGAAAGCCAGTCGACGCGTGCTGCCACTTCCGTAGATCACTGCCGACCAAAAGCGAAACGAATGCGCTGCGCCGAGGATTGATGGAGCGATACTCGGGCGCGCTAGGAGCAAGTCTCCATTGGGCCGTTGCAGCGGCGCCCGCTCCAGGACCTCGCCGCGGGTGGGTTGCGTCGTAGCACGCGGCGACGGTGACCCTCCCGGTCGATGCGCGTTACTCATTTTTCCGACCAGGCAGCATTCCCCACCGCCGCGCGCCCGCTGCGCTGGAGCGTCTCCCACCGGACCTCCGCCGCCGCCGAGCGCGGGGTCCGGCTGCGGGATCCGAGTCGGCCAGGCGACGCCCATGCGCCATTGGCTGGATTTTGTGTAAGCTCACGTCTGAGGCTCCGAGGGCGCTTCCGTCGACCGTATGTATTGGCTTCTGGCCACGTTCTTCCTGCTGGCGCTAACTTTCTCCTTCTTCTGCTCACTGTGGGAGGCAGTGCTGCTGAGCATCCACCCTAGCCATGCGAAGCTGCAATCCCAGCAGGGCACCCTGACCGGAACGTACCTCGAGGACTTCAAGTCCAACATCGATCGTCCGCTGGCCGCGATTCTGACGCTCAACACCGTCGCGCATACCGT
>JAGWBM010000010.1:28613-37958 GCA_021295895.1 Pseudomonadales bacterium | reverse complement strand
ACGTTCGACGCGCTGCGCGCCGTGTTCCGGGACCGTCCCGAGGATCTGATCGCCCACGACCTGATGCTGCTCTTCGAGGAAGGCAACCGAACGGCGACCCTGGCGCCGGATTTGATGGTCGTCCTCGGGGTCGGCAACGAGCCGCGGGACTCGTACAAGACCTGGAAAGAGGGCAAGGTGCCCGACCTCGTGATCGAGGTGGTCTCGCGGAGCACCTGGCGCAAAGACGTTCGCGTCGAGCCGCCCCTGTATGCGGCGCTGGGCATTGCCGAGTTCTGGCTGTTCGACCCGCTTCGTTCCCGCCTGGGTGGATTCGAGTTGAGCGGGCGGGAATACCGGGAAATCGGCGAGTCGGGGGAGGGCGTTCTCGGGAGCCGTGTCTTGGGGTTGGACCTGCTCGTCAAGAACGGCGAGTTGCGGTGCCGGGATCCTCGCAGTGGGAAGCTGATCCCCGATCACGTCGAAGCCGTCCGCCTGCTCGAAGACGCCGAGAGAAAACTGTCGGCTGCGGATCGCGAACGCGAACATGCGCTACGCCGCGTCGCGGAATTGGAGGCGTTGCTGCGTCAAGCACGCCCGGCGAACTAACTCCAAAGCTCTCAAGCTCATTTGACTGCCACCCTCGGTATCGACTAAAAGAAAGGGTTAAGGACTCGCCAGCAGTCCTTGGAAAGGGTCGTCGAGGGGGCGGCTCGAGGGGCAACCGGGGGAAAACCCAATGGCACATGACATCGTGATTCGTGGCGGCGAACTCGTCGACGGCACCGGCGCAGATCCGGTATCCGGCGACCTGGCGATCGACGACGGAACCATCACCGCCGTCGGCAAGGTCGACGGCAAGGGCAAACAGGAGATCGACGCCAAGGGCCTTGCGGTGACCCCGGGTTTCGTGGACCTGCACACCCACCTGGATGCCCAGATCGGCTGGGATCCGTCGCTGACGCCGGTTAGCTGGCACGGCGTGACCACCGCGCTGCTCGGCAACTGCGGCGTCACCTTCGCGCCCTGCAAGCCCGACGACGTCGAACTGCTAGCAGGGATGATGGAGACCGTCGAGGACATTCCGAAGAACGCCATCCTCACGGGGTTGCCTTGGGACTGGGAGGACTACGGCGGCTATCTCGATGCCATCGAGCGGCTTGAGCCCGCGATCAACGTGGCCGGCATGGTCGGTCACTGCGCGGTGCGCTTCTACGTCATGGGCGAACGCGCCGTGGAGGAACAGGCTTCCGACGATGAACGCAAGCAGATGGCGGATGTCGTCGCGCACTCCATCGACCGCGGGGCGGTGGGGTTCTCCACCAACCGCTACCCGCCCCACAAGCTGCCGGACGGACGTTCGATTCCCGGTACCTTCGCGGAGGTGGGCGAACTGGTCGAAATCGCCAAGGCGGTTGGGCCGCGCAACGGCTTGATGCAGGCCGTCGGCGCGAACTTCGAAGTCCTGCGGGCCATGGCGGAGACCACCAAGGGCCGCATCCTGTTCAGCTACGGCACGGGGCCGCAGGAAGGCATGGGCGCCAAGAGTGCGGCAGGCCTGGAGCAGCTTTCGAAGTACGGTGACCTCACGGCCATCACCCAGGTTCGGGGTTCCGGGTTCATGTTCGGCCTGCAATCCAACCTGCCGGTGCAGGGCGAGACCTGGGACAAGCTGCGCAAACAGAACCTCGAACAACGTCTCGCCGCGATCCGGGAGCCCGAGACGCGCGAGAAACTCGTCGACGAGGGTCTCGCCATGAAGCGCCGCTTCCCGATGACCAACGTGTTCTACCTGGGCGACGGCGAATCCCCCGACTACACGTTGCCACCGGATCAGAATCTCGAGGCCGTGGCCGAGGCCAACAACGAGCACTGGGTGGAGACCTTCGTGCGCCTCTCCGACGAGACCGACGGTCGTGCGCTCTTCAACCTGCGCATGTTCAACCAGAATCTCAAGGAGTTGGGCGACCTCTTCAAGAGCGACCACATCTTCCCGAGTTTGGGCGATGCGGGTGCGCACGTCTCCCAGATCATGGACGCGGGCTGGTCGACCTTCACCCTCTCGTACTGGATTCGGGAAGCGGGTATCTACAGCCTGGGCGAAGGCATTCGGCGCATGACCTCGGGTCCCGCACGGGTGCTCGGCCTCAACGACCGCGGTGCGCTTAAGCCGGGCCTACGAGCAGACGTCAACGTCTTCGACCCGGACAAGGTCGCCGAGCGCCAGCCCGTGCTGGTCCACGACTTCCCCGGTGGCGCGCCGCGCTATATCCAGAAGTCGTTGGGCTACAAGACGACGATCGTCAACGGCGAAGTGACGTTGGTCGACGGCGAGCACACCGGCGCGCGCGCTGGAAAGGTGTTGCGCCACGCCGGATAGGGATTGACGGATCGGGCGGCGTCGCCCGCCCGACCCCGTCAGGGCGCACGGGCACCCGCGTTGGCGAAGGCCCAGACGGGACGGGACAAGCCCGTCCCCTACGGCGTTGTACGGGCCTCGGGTACGGGCGAGCCATCACCACGGGACGCCACAAGGGCGTCCCCTACGGTCTCGTCGGCCTGAGCGCCCCCAGGGCCATCCCCGGCGCTTCGCTTCCCGCTTGCCCCGGGCTTGCCCCGACCGCGAAAGCCGGTCAGTCGTGCTTGTGATCGATGACCACCGTTCAGTACGATGGGCGCTGATGCCTGGTCGGCTGCGAGGGTGCCATGACTGGCCATAACAAGCGTTTGCAGGGCAGTCTGGTTGCCCTGGTAACGCCGATGAAGAGCAGCGGCGCAGTCGATTGGGCGGCACTCGACGGCCTGGTGGACTGGCATCTGGAGTCGGGCACGCATGGCATTGTTCCCGTCGGCACGACGGGCGAGTCCGCAACCCTCACCCACGATGAGCACAAGCAGGTCATCAAGGCCGTGATCCGCCGCGTGGACGGTCGTGTGCCGGTCGTCGCAGGCGCCGGTGCCAACGCCACGGCGGAGGCTATCGAATTCACCGAGTCGGCCAAGGGGGATGGCGCCGACTACTGCCTGTCGGTGACCCCGTACTACAACAAGCCGACCCAGGAAGGCCTGTACCGGCACTATTGCGCCATAACCGAGGCGGTTGACCTGCCGATGGTGCTCTACAACGTGCCGCCGCGCACCGCCTGCGACATGAAGGCGGAAACCGTTGCCCGTCTTGCCGAGGTCGATAGCATCGTGGGGATCAAGGAGGCCTGCGGCGATCCCGACCGGGTCGCTCAGATCAAGGCCTTGGTTCCCGACGACTTCGTGCTCCTTTCGGGCGAGGACGCCCAGACCCTCACCATGGTCGGACACGGTGCGGTGGGCGCGATTTCCGTGACGGCGAACGTGCTGCCGGCGATGATGGCGGCGTTCTGCGAGGCGTTCCTCGGCGGCGACGACGCCAAGGCCCGTGAGATCGACGCCAGACTGCAGCCGATCCACGAGATCCTGTTCGTCGAGACGAGCCCGATCCCCTCGAAGTGGGCGCTCAACGCCATGGGCCGGATCGACGACGGTATTCGTCTGCCCTTAGTGGAACTGACGGCTCCCGCGCAGGTCGAAGTGCGCAAACGCCTAGCGGCGTTAACGGGGGCGCTCTAGCCGCGAAGAAGTGGCGGGGATTTGAAGAACCGCCTGATGGGGACGAACACTTGTTGAAACACGGGCCTATAGCAGACTGTATTGCGGCTGCCCTTCTGGTGACGATGTTGGCGTCGACCGGGTGTCGGCTGATTGGCGACGACCCCGGTGTGTTCGTCGATCCCCGGGACGACTACGTGTCCGCAACCGTTGGCCCCCCGATTGCGGTTCCCGACGGCATGGAATCCAGCGTCGGGGACACTTGGCCGATTCCGGAGATCGTCGAACAGCCCACGGCGAAGACGTATGCGGGCGAAGTGCCGCGTCCGAAGTTCCTGGCCAGTGCAAACGTGGACGCGATCAAGATCCAGAAACTCGGGGCCAGGTCCTGGATCGTTCTTGCGGACGCACCCGAACAGGTCTGGCCGCTGGTCACCCAGTTGGTGGCGGACAGCGGGGTCGGCGTGGAACGGGAAGACCCGCCTGCGGGTATCGTCGAGACGGCGTGGTTCGCGGTCGACTCCGGCGCGGGAGATGTCCTGCGTGACGCGATCCGAACTGCCTTGGAAGGCCGAGAGCAGACGGCGGAAGGTTCATGGCTCGACCGCGTCCAGGTGCGAATCGAACGCGCAATCCGCCCCGGCTCTTCAGAAGTCCACGTTGTCCACTACCGGACCCGCTCCGGACGCGAGGAGGATGTCGAGACCTCGGCCGTCCCCGAGGTTGAGGCCGAACTGATTGCCAAGATCGCCGAGTACTTCGCCCAGGGCCCCGCCGCCGGTTCGGTTTCGATGATCGCCCGGGAAATTGCGTCCGTGAGCAAGGCCCGGATCGTAGAGGATGAACGCGGCAATCCGATGCTCGTCCTCAACATCGGTTTCGATCGTGCCTGGGCCACCGTCGACGGAGCGCTCCAGCGTTCCCAAATGGACGTCTTGGCAACCGATCGGGATCGTTCGTCATTTCAAGCCGTCGTTCTGGCGGAGCGCACGCCGGGATTTTTTGCCCGAGTCCTTTCCCGGAACGACGCGAACGCGGGAACCCCGGTGACCATAACCTTGCACGACCGTGCCGAGGGGGTGGTTGTCGAAGTCCGCGACGATGGCGGCCAACCGGTGTCCCGCGACCTCGCGGAGCAAGTGCTCGTCACATTGCGGGAGTTCGCCGCGTAGGGGCGACCTATCGTGCCCGCCCGCGCGGGATTCGGCAGGGAATTGGTTCAGTGGTACGAGAATGCGACAGCATTCTCGATCGCGCCCGTAGGGCGCGCCGGGACGGGACAAGCCCGTCCCCTACGGTTCGATGTGCCTGCACGTCTCTTCCCCGGAGGTTCGCGGAGCGGGATCTCGGGTTGACCGCGTCGCGGCCGCGTCAGCGCGTTCCCTCGAAGAACGGATGGGCCACCACCGGCGGTCGGGGTGAGTTGCCCAGCGGTTTTCGCAGCGTCACTTCCTCGAACAGCAGATCGGGCAGGACGATCGACCCGATGGCATCGTAGCGCGGCGAGCCGAACACCGCGGCGGTCTGCCACAGGATGGAAGTACGCGAAGTCGGGAAGCGCAGCGTATGCACGTTGGATGCTTGGGACACGGCGATGATGTCCTTGAACGACGACACCGAGAAGCCGGATAGCGCCGCCTTGCGGATCGGCACCTCGCGTCCATCGGGGTAGACTCTCGCGGCCTGGACGACCACTGAAGAACCGCGAAGGCGGCGCACCACGACACCGAACTCGTTGCCGCGTTCCTCGATCAGCGCGACGAATTCGGCACGCAACTCGTCTTCCGAAAGACCGTCCTCCGTACTCACGATCAGGTTGCTCGGCACCGGCGCTATACCGCGCCGGTTGCCCGTGCTGGCGGACATCCCCTCGACCGGCGTTCGAGTCGTGAGCAAGGTGCGCAACCTGCCCCGTTCCACGAGGACCGTCGGCCCGGCGGGAACGCCTTCGTCGTCGAACCGGTAGCCGCCGTGCAAACGATGTTCGCCGTGGTCGGCCAGGGTTGGGTCGTCTCGAACATCGAGAAACCGGGGCAGGACCCGGGCGCCGATCTTGTCCGCGAACGGATTGCGCGCTGCGACCGCCGCGCGCTCGAAGCGTGATCCGTCGCCGTCCGGCACGCGAACCGCGACGAGCCGCGACGCCAACGCCGAGGCGAAGAGTTCCGCTGCGGCTTGGCCCTCGAACAACACCGGTCCGCTGTAGCGGTTGAGGGTCTCGGCGTCGCGTCGCGCGCTCAGAGCCTGGGCCATTGCCAACACACCGGCGCGAAGGGTCGCCGGGTCGGGCAGGGGTTCCGAACGGGCACTGAATGCCTCCGAGTCCTCCAGAACGGCGCCGTCGGCGGCTTGCGTTCTCGCCCAGGCGCGCACCTGCGCCCACGGGGTGACTTTGACGAAGGTCGTGCCTTCGCTATTCACGTAGTAGCTGCTGCGGTTTTCCTTCTCGGCGTGGACACGCGACTCGTGGACGCCCGGTGTCTGCTTGAAGAGCGCCGATAGCATCCGCGCCACGGACTCGGCGTCCTCGATCCCCCAGGTCGCCGCGTCGACTAGGTCGAATGCCTCCACCGGCTTGGCCCGGCCGAAGTCGGGTATGGCGTCGCGGGTGCGGTTCTGGAGCGCAGCGCGTTTGCCGGCGAGCCGTCTCTGCGCGTTCTTATAGGCCGAATCGGTGGCGAGCCACAGCTGCCGGCGGAGTTCGTCGTAATCGTCATCGAGGGGCAATGTCGTGGAGCCACCCGTGCCCGAATAGCCGGCGAGGAAGTTGCTGTTGTCGAACACGGGATTGCCGACGCGCAGTTCCACGGACAGCGACCGCCTCCTCGATGGAGAACTTCGGTCCAAGGCGCCGAAACGCGCCGAGACGCGGAAGCCTTCCACTTCGTCGACCCGATAGGCGAGGAAGTAGGGCTTTCCCATATCCTCCATCGACAGGCTCTCCGTGGATCGTTGGAGTTCGTCGCGCATTGCCTTCAGCAGGACGTCGTTGACACCCTCGTTTGCGGTCGCCGGAACCCCAAGGGCAAGCGCCACGCCGGCGGTCACTGCCGAGCGCGCTACCGACATGGTGGCCCTGCCCAATGGCCGACCGGTCACCACCAATGCCCGCCACAACCGACGGATGCTGGCACGACGCGGTCGGCGGATTCCGCTCAAGGCGTCCACGGCCCACCTGCTGAAAGCGTACGTCCCGCCGCGTTTTCTCCCGAGGGTGCGGGCAGGATCGGCGGTCGTTCCTGCGACTTGCCCTTTTTCTGGACTTCCACCTGGGAGATGAGAATCCCGGGCGCTGCGGCCGAGACCGGCACGCTTCCGGATTCGGCCCCGCAGAAGCCGTTGAACACCGCCACTTGATCGTCCGCCGCGACGACACGACTCAACGTCGTAAGCGGCGTCCCGATGAGGTCGACACCGCGTACCAGTTCCTCGCGACCGTCCGGGTGGACGCGGTAGACCATGTTCGGTTGAACGTTGAACGCGTTCGGCATGAACCGACCGGTGGTCGTTATTCCCCCCTGGATGTCGTCGATGAAGAGCCCGAACGGCCTCCCGCTATCGCGGATCATCGCCAGCAGTTGCGCCTTCAAGGCGTCGCGGCTCACGGCATCGCGGACCTCGACGATGAGATTGGATTGGCGGGACACCGGGCTGTAGCCGTACTGCTTGCGCCCGTGGCCGTTGGATCCAGGAAAGCCTTCGATGGGCGTGCGCGACATGAGGAAGTCCACGAGCACGCCGTCGTCGACCACCACCACGGCGCGGCCGGCAATGCCTTGGTTGTCATAGCGATAGGCGCCCACCAGATCCCGGCCCGCGGCTTGCCGACGGGTGGGATCGAACGAGACGGTAAATCCCTGCGGAAGGATGCGCTCGTTGACCTTCTTCTTGAAAGTCTGGCCGTCGTCGGCGCGCTTCTGCCGATGGCCCTCTATTCGGTGACCGAGGATTTCGTGGAAGAAGACGCCGCTTGCGCGCCCGGAAAGGATCGCGGGCCCGGTGTACGGGTCGACCAATGGCGCTTCGCGCAACGCCGCGAGGTCGGCGACCATCCTGTCCGCGGCCCTCAAGACCGTGTCGTCGCTAGCCAAGCCCCCGGGCGTAAACGAGAAAAAGGACTCGTAACGGGGCAACGTCATCCCGTCGTCGGCTTTCGTTCGCGCCGAAACGAAGACCCGGTAGCTCGACTCCCCGGTTTGGACTTCGCTGCCCTCGCTGTTGACGAACCAACGCGTCTCGGCGGTTCCGGAGACCGTCGCCGACGCGGCGTAGACCCGATCATGGCCGGCGAACGGCGCGGAGTAGAGCTTGGCCTTGCGTTCCCAATCCGCCAGGTCGGCGTCGAGCCTTGCGGATCCGCCGACGGCCTTGGTCGGTGCCTCGTGCGAGAAGTCGGCCGACGTGTCCTCCGCTTCGACCTTGACCTGTATGTCGGTTTCGACTTTCGTCAACGCTTCGAGGGCTTGCTTGTAGCGCTCGTCCGTGGCGTTCCACACGACGCTACGGATGGCGTCGACGTCGTCGTCGAACGGGATGCGCACGGTCGTGCGCTGATTGCGCACACCCCGGATCGGTCGGGTGTTGTCGAGGCCGTAGTCGCCGACACGGAGATCGATGTCGAGGTAGCGGCTCCGGCCCCGACTGCTGCTGGTCAGCGCCCCGAATGCCGCGGTCGCGGACGCGGTTTCCCGCTCGGTGATTTCGTAGCTTAGGAAGTACGGCGGAACGGGTTGTTCCCCGAGAATCTCCATGGAGCGCGCCAACTCGGCCTTCAACGCTTCCATGACGGGAGATTCGGCGGCGACCGCTGGCACGGCTGCCAGCGCCGCGGCGAAAAGGTAGCGCAGCAGACACGCGTAGGGGCGACCCTTGCGGTCGCCCGTGATGGTGGAACGCACGCGGGCGTGCCGCCGGTACGGGCGGGGACAAGCCCCGCCCCTACGAGGAATTGGCGCGTGCGCAGTGAAACCCGTCAGCCGCCTTGGCGACCGATTTTGTCGGGCCCCTAACCGCCGCACGGGTCTAGCCGTCCGGTCCGCGTCGGGCCACGAGTTGCCGCTCGACGACCTCCTCGTTGAGTTCGAGCCCCAGGCCGGGTGTCGTCGGGGGGTCGATGAAGCCGTTTTCGAACTTCACGGGTGTGAGGAAGATCTCGTTGTGCAGGCTTGCGCCATTGTATTCCTGGATCAGGAAATTGGGGGAGCAGGTGTCGAGCTGAACGGCCGCCGCGGCGGCGATGGGACCGACGTACATGTGCGGCGCGATCATCGCATAGTGGCTCTCCGCCAGGCTCGCGATCTTCTTCGACTCCAGGATGCCGCCGCACTGGCCGACATCGAGTTGGATGATCTGCGCCGCCTGCTTCTCCAGGAGATTTGCGAACTCGTATTTCGTGACCAACCGCTCGCCGGTGGCGATGGGGATGCTGGTATGCGCCGCGACCCGGGCCATCTCTTCGACGTTCTCGGGCGGTACCGGTTCTTCGAACCAGTACGGGTGGTACTCCTCGAACACTTTAGCGACGCGAATCGCGCCGGCGGTGCTGAACTGGCCGTGGGTGCCGATGCCGATCTCGAGTTCGTCGCCCACCGCGTCCCGGATCGCCTGGAAGATCTTCGCGGCGTGCTTGATCGTCTTCAGCGGGAAGTCCCGGGGCAACGGGAAGTAGGGCATGAAGGGATCGATCTTGCAGGCCGTGTTGCCTTCCTTGACGAGTTTCTCGGCGATGACGCCGGCCTTGGATGGATCCTCCCAGACGCCGGTGGTCGGCATGTACGCGTAGGC
>JAGWBM010000010.1:0-28583 GCA_021295895.1 Pseudomonadales bacterium | reverse complement strand
GCCTTTCCGACGATGTCCCAGAGCGCCATTTCGATGGCGGATAGCGCGGGGGTCCCGTACAGGCTGGGATGCCGGTAGTCGTGGTTGGAGGCGTAGACCCGCTGCCAGGTGTTTTCGATCTCGAACGGGCTGTGGCCCACCACGAAACGGTCGACCAGGTCGTGCAGAAGAGCGATCTGCGAGGTGAGATCGGGTGTGTGTCCGGTGGGTCGCTCGCCGAGGCCGACGATGCCTTCGTCGGTGTGGAGCTTGATGAAGAGCCACTGCCTGCCGCCTATGAAAGGCGGATTGTTGTTCAGCAGGATGGTCTCGACACCGGTGACTTTCATGGAGTGTTCCCTCGCTTCGATCGCCCAATCTACACATTCGTTCCGAACATCGGCTGCCCTTCGCCACGAGGGCGTCGGCCCCGGACGATGAGCCCCGGCCTGCCGTGGGACTGCCCGGCGGTCTGGGCGTTTTCCGGATTCCGGTAACCCACCCGGACGACGCGCCTGACGGTATCCGTCCGGTTGATGCGGGAGCCGTGGATCATGTGGATGCTGAACGCCACCACGTCGCCGCGTTTCGCGGGCACGGGCACCGTGTCTTCAAGATCCCAGTGGTCCGTCGGCAGGTGCGGGGTGCACGGCGAGCCGTCGGGGTTGGTGACCACATGCTCCCGGGCGCCGCCCCGATGGGATGCGTCGAGGAAGCGGATGCAGCCGTTGGTATCGTCGGTGTCGTCCAGGTGAACGAGGCAGTCGACGTACCGGCCATCGACGTGCTTGTAGAACGCCCAGTCCTGGTGCATGGGAAACGGGTGGCCCGTTTCCGGCGGCTTGGCGTGCAACGTGGTGTGGTGCAATTCGACGTTCGGGCCAATTAGATCGGCGATGGCACCGGTGAGCCGCGGATGGGTAACGGCGTCGCACCACGCCCTGGAGTAGCGGTGCAGGTCGTGCAGGGCGATCAGCTTGGAGCGACGTTCGACCTCGGCGGGCATGTAGACCCGGCGCCAGGGGCCGCTCCAGCCCGGGCTCTTGGCGGCCCAGGTGTCGATCTGCCAGTCGAGTTCGTCGGCCATCCGGGCTATCTCGCCTGCCGAGAACACCGCCGGTAGGTGCAGGTAGCCGTGCTGGTGGTAGAAGCCGACCTGTTCGTCGGTCAGTTCGTTGTGGCGCATCAAGGCGGCTTCGGCCATCGCGGTTTCCCATCCCCGAAGGCAAAACCATACCACTGTGGTGCGAACGCACCACACGTAGAATGTCGGTTTGGAAACGCTGGGAGTGGGACATGGGCAATTTCAGACTCGACGGCAAGACGGCCATCGTCACCGGTGGTGCCGGCGGGCTGGGCCGATCGATGGTGCACACGTACGCGGCGGCGGGGGCCAACGTGGTCGTCGCTAGCAGGAACCGGGACAACATCGAACGCGTCGCCAACGAGATCGAGGCCAAGGGGCAGAGTGCGAAGGCGATCGCGGTCGACATCACCGATGCGGATTCCGTCGACGCGTTGATCGCCGAGACGGTCGACGCCTTCGGCTCCCTCGACGTCATGGTCAACAACGCCGGCCGTTGGGGACGCGGTTACGAGCCGGAAGACACCCCGCTCGAGGAATGGCGCGATGTCGTGGAGCAGAATCTGACCGGGATGTTCATCCCCTGCCTGGCGGCGGGTCGTCAGATGATCAAGCAGCAGTCCGGCAAGATCATCAACATCTCCTCAACGGCAGGTTCCAAGGGCAACCCGGGCCAGTTGCACTACTCGGCCGCGAAGGCGGGTGTCATCAGCCTGAGCAACAACCTGGCCATGAAGTGGGCGAGGCACAACATCAACGTCAACTGCATCCTGCCGGGCCTGATCGCGACGGATGAACTGAAGGGTTTCGGCATCATTCCGCCCGCCGTCGACAAGGATGGCAATGCGGTGCCGCGGCTGAACCTCACGCCAAGTCCGGAGAACGTTGCGGACCTCGCGCTGTTTCTCGCCTCGTCGGCCTCCGACGGGCTCACCGGCGAGCTGTACCCGATCAGGGCTTGGCTCCGCTCCGAACGGTTCTGGCAGTAGGGGCCACCCTCGGGCGACCCGTTGGGGTCGGCCGTCGAATGGCCCAGCGTCCGCCGTTCTCTACGGCGTGTACCAGATCGGCGACGAGTAGGCCCGCTCGCGAGTCACAAGAGGAACGTTCTCGGGTAGTTCCTCGATCCGGTAGAACGCGGCGTCGTACGCGGTCCAGCGGGGCGTTGGAATCTCCAATGCG
Organism: Pseudomonadales bacterium; assembly: GCA_021295895.1. Lineage (GTDB taxonomy): Bacteria > Pseudomonadota > Gammaproteobacteria > Pseudomonadales > Azotimanducaceae > VXYL01. The sequence continues at coordinate 26,338 of JAGWBM010000010.1, read as the reverse complement.
CGGACGTAGTAGAACGCTGCCTCGTCGGCAACGAAGTCGGGATCGGTCCACACGACCGCCAATTCGGCGGCCCCGACGGTGTTCAGGTACGTCGCCGTCGCAACGTCGACGGTGGATTCGACGTCTTCCAGGACGCCATCTTCGATGGTGCGGTCGCCGGACCACGCCACGTCGTAGATTCGCTCGTGCAGAGAGCCTTCCCGATCACGCCAACCCTTGACGACCTGGACGCGATCCAGGTTTGCGCCATCGGGATCCTTCACGGCGCGGATCAGAAAGCGGGGTGCCCCGTCGGCTTCGGAACGGGTCAGATCGCCCCCCATGGGCACGCCGTTGCGATAGCCGGCGGTGGCGAGGTCGGGGCGGGTGGCGTCCGTCTCGATGTAGTCCCAACCGCCGAAGAAGCGCAGCACGATGCGCGGGCCGGTGGTCGCGTAGACCTCGCGACGCTTGAATGCCGCGAACAGCGCCTGCCGGGTATTGGCCTCTGCCCAGACGCCGGCATAGCCGGATGCCGCATAGATGGATTGGGTGAAGGCGCGGAACGGGTTCGGTTCGTTGCTCGCCATCTTGCCCCAGAAGTTGTCGTCGTCGGCGGTCGCGAGGCCGTTGTGGGAGTCGCTGCTGCCGATCAGTCCGAATTTGAATGGATTGACCCCGACCTCGGCATCGAATTCCAGGCCCCCCTTGAGCGCCGGGCGGACGTAGGAACGGGCCACCCAGGCGTCGGACGTATCGTTCTTGTCCTTGTTGCTTCCGCCCCAGGTCTCGAAATCCGCGAAGGGGTCGTCGGGCGAGGCGAGCGGATGGGTCTCGCTGTCGCCTTTGATCTGCGTGATCTCCACGACGGGTTCCCGGTCGGCGCGCAGGGCGGCGTATTGAGCGGTGACGGGGGCGCCGCCGTGGGTCGTGTCGCCGAACATCGCGCCGCGGCTCAAGTTGCTGTTGTGCGGGATCGAGATGACGCCGCTGCCGGTGCGGGCTTCGTATTCGGCGAGGTAGTCCCACAGATCCTCGGGGTTCGCACTGTCGAGTTTGGAGAACGGCCGGGTTTGCCGCGTTTGCTCGGGATCCCCGGCGAACAAGACGTTGCGGTGCAGCATCGGCGGATTGCTGCTGTATTCGTATCCCGCGAAGGTGGTGAACGCGCCGGGATCGTTGTGGCGCTCGGCAGCATCGATGACGGCGTGCCAGACCTCGCGCCTGAAAGCCGTGTCGACGCCGGAGACCCCGCTCCAGGCCGGCTTCCCGGCCATCAAATCCGCCGAGAGGACATTGTAGGCGTCGCGGTTCTCGGCATCCAGAACCTCGGCGAGCGGTGCGGCCTCGGCGAAGAACTTGCGCCAGGTGCGGCCATCTTCGGTGGTAAGCAAACGCTCGTCGCCCGCCATGAGCCGAGGCAGGATGCCGAGGTTCTCGGCATGGTCGGAGACCATCAGGAAATCCAATGGGCGGCGCAGCCTGACGCGCTTGCCCCCCGCCGAGACGACCTCCTCGCCCTTCGCAAATCGGTAGGCGGTGTCGGGCGTGGTTCGGTTGCCCATGCCGAAGGCATCGCCGGACAGGTAGGTGTGCACGTGGGTGTCGCCCCAGTACACGGTGTCGGGATGGGTATCGCGGACGGTGGGAGCATAGGCGTCGTCTGCGGCGGTCGGGACGGCGGCAACCGCGAGCGCTCCGGCGAACACCATGGCGTGCGTCCCTGTGCGATTCGGCGCGACGCGCCCGGGGAATGGCGAGCGATTCTCTCCTGGCATGGCGGTGCTTCGCGGCTGTGCTGTGGACACTGTAGCGCTTGTTCGCCCCGACGGGGGAGGGTTGGTAGCGCAGTTAACCCAATTCGAGCGTCACGGACGCGATGACCGGCGAAGTGTTCCCGGCCGGGTCCCATCACCGGCTGGCCGATCGGTACACCGTCCAATGCCGATCCGCGTCCGACTCCCCGACCGTGTTGCGCCATCGCCCCCGGTAGAGGCGACGCTTGCGGTCGCCCGTGCTGAGGCAGGCCCGGCGTCGGACAGTTGTCACGAGAATGCGCAGCATTCTCGCAACGCGCCCGCAGGGCGCGCCGGCGCTGGTTTGCCACTGGGAGAATTCGCGCAGCGAATTCTCGGGGCGACCGCCACGCGGTCGCGTCCCCTATGGGGTGTACCAGATCGGTGACGAGTAGGCCCGCTCGCGAGTCACCATGGGTGCCGTCTCGGGCAGCCCCCCGATGCCGTAGAAGGCCGCGTCGTACGCCGTCCAACGGGGCGTTGGAATCTCGAGAACGCGAACGTAGTAGAACGCCACCTCGTCGGCTTTGAAATCGGGATCGGTCCAGGTGACGGCCAACTCGGCGGCACCCACGCTGTTCAGGTATGTCGCCGTGGCGATGTCGACGGTGGAATCGACGTCCTCCAGTTCGCCGTCGCGCAGGTTGCGGTTGCCGGACCACGCGACGTCGTAGATCCGCTCGTGCAGCGTGCCTTCCTGGTCTCGCCAGCCCTTGATCACCTGCACGCGGTCCAGGTTGGCGCCATCGGGATCCTTGACGGCGCGGATCAGGAAACGGGGCGCTTGGGGCGTTTCGGGACAGGTCAGGTCGCCACCCATGGGCACACCCTTGCGATAGCCGAGGGCGGCGAGGTCGGGCCGGGCCGCGTCCGCTTCGGTGTAGTCCCAGCCGCCGAAGAAGCGCAGCACGATGCGCGGCCCGGTGGTCGCATAGACCTCGCGACGCTTGAATGCCGCGAACAGGGCCTGGCGGGTATTGGCTTCGGCCCACACGGCGGCGTAGCCGGAAGCGGTATGGTCCGGCTGGGCTAGCGCACGGTATGGATTCGGTTCGTAGGCGGCGAGCATGCCCCAGTAGTAGTCGTCGTCGGCGGTGGCGAGGCCGGTGTGGGAATCGGTGCTGCCGATCAATCCGAACTTGAACGGATTGGCCCCGACCTCGGCCTCGAAATCCAGTCCTCGCTTCAGTGCCGGACGGATGTACGAGCCGCGGACCCAGGCATCGGAGGGGTCGTCCTGGACGCGCCTGTAAGCGGCCCTGGTCTCGAAATCGGCGAATGGGTCGTCGGGCGAGGCCAGCGGATGGGTCTCGCTGTCGCCCTTTATCTGCGTCGCCTCGACGACGGGTTCCCGTTCCGCACGCAGGGTCGCGTAGGCGGCGGTGATCGCCGCACCGCCGAAGGTTCGGTCGCTGAACGTCCCGCCGCGACTCAAGTTGCTGTTGTGCGGAATCGCGATGACGCCGCTGCCCGTGCGGGTCTGGTACTCGGCGAGGTGAGCCCACAGGTCCTCGGGGTTGTCGCTGTCGTACCCGGAGAACGGCAGCGTTTGCCGGGTTTGCTCGGGGCCCCCGGCAAACAGTACGTTGCGATGCAGCATCGAGGCCGAGTACTCGTACCCGGCGAAGGCCGTGAACGATCCGGGGTCGTTGTGGCGCTCGGCCGCCTCGGTGACGGCGTGCCAAACCTCGCGCCTGACGGCGTCGTCGATCGCGAAGTCGCCGGTCCATGCGGCTTTCCCGGACATCAGCGACTGGCCGAGGTTATGGAAGGCCTCGGAGTCCTCGGCATTCAACACGTCCGGAACCGAGGGGGCTTCGGCGAAGAACCTGGCCCACGTCCGACCATCTTCCGTGGCGAGCATGCGCTCGTCCCCGCCCACGAGCCGTGGAAGGATGCCGAGGAGTTCGGCGTGGTCGGCGACCATCAGGAAATCCAGTCGCCGGCGCAACCTGACGCGCTCGCCACCCGTCGAGACGACTTCCTCGCCCTTCGCGAACCGGTAGGCATCCTCGGGCGTGACTCGCGTGCCCATGCCGAAGGCATCCCCGGACAGGTAGGTGTGCACGTGGGTGTCGCCCCAGTACACGGTGTCGGGGTAGGCGTCGGGGACCGTTGATGCATAGCTCCCTTCCGCCGCGCCGGCTGTGGTGGTGAGAAGTGCAGCGAGGGCGCTGGCAATGGCATTGGGTGGTGCGAAGCGCCGGCGCGGTCTTGGGGTCTTTGTCGGCATGGCGGCTCGTCTTTGCGTTGCCACTACTGTAGCGCATGGAACGGATCCGGTCGCGAAACCGGCGGCCGTCTGGTCGCGGGGTCGTGGGGTGTAGGAGCGAGGCTTGTCCTCGCCCGTGTCGTAACATCGTCGCGAGGGTTCTTGCCGAGGACACGGAACACGCCCGTTCCCAGCGGTCGACAGGCTGGTCGTGGGACGGGGCAAGCCCGTCCCCTACGGTCATCAATTCGAATCGTCGGGAGTGGCACACTAGGACAGCCCGCACAGCCTTCGGAACGAACATGCGAGCCTTCGGAACGAACATGCGAAAGGTACTGAAAGACCCGCTCGCCCATTTCCTGGTGCTCGGACTCGGTCTGTTCGCCGTCTTCGCCTGGGTGTCGAAGGACGATGCCTCGGGCGACGACGGGGTCATCGTCGTCGATCGTGCGGCCCTGCTTTCCCACATTCAATACCACGCGCGCGCCTTTTCGCCGGAAGCCGCGTCCGCCCATCTCGATGGGATGCCGGAGAGCGAACTCGAACGGCTCGTCGATGCGTACGTACGCGAGCAGGTCCTGTACCGGGAAGCGCTCGCGCTCGGCATGGACCGGACCGACCACGTCATCAAGCACCGCCTCGTGCAGTCCATCGAGTTCATCACCGACGACCTGGCGTTGCGTACGACGGAGGTTTCGGACGAGGATCTCGAGACCTATTTCAGCGCCAACCGGGAGCGCTACCGGATCGAACCGACGGTCACCTTCACCCACGTGTTCTTCAACAGCGAACGGCACGGCCGGGAGGAAACGCGAGTTCTGGCGCAGAAGAAACTTGCGGAACTCAACCGGGACGGGGTTCCGTTCACCGACGCGCCGGGACACGGTGACCGCTTCCTGTATCTCGTCAACTACGTCGAGCGCACGCCGGATCTCGTGGCGAGCCACTTCGGTAGAGAGATGGCCGACGCGGTCTTCGCGCTGGCCCCGGACGCCGCCCGTTGGGTTGGGCCGTTGGAATCCCGCTACGGTCACCACCTCCTGCTCGTGACCGGGCGGACGGAAGAACGCGCGCCGGAACTTGCCGAGGTCGAGGCACGCGTACGAGCCGATGCGGAACGCGAAGCGGCGGAGAAGCGCCGCGATTCGGCCATTCAAGCCCTGATCGACACCTATGAAGTCCGCCGCGAAGTGGACCGCCTACCCAGCGGATGAGCATGGTTCGCCTCCTAACCCTGGTCGCGGTCGTTGGCGCATTGGCGGTGCAGGCGCACGACGCCCGCCCGAACACGGTGCGCATCCTGGAGACGGTCGAGCGCACGTACAGCGTGGCATGGAAGGTTCCCGCGAGCCTGCCGGTGGATTCCCTGCCGTATCCGACGTTGCCCGCGGACTGTGAGACCCCGCAGGCGCCGACCTGGCGTTCGACCGGTGGTGCGTACCTCGGCCAGCAGACGTATCGATGCACCCAGGGCCTCGCCGGCCGAGCCGTCGGCATCGCCTATCCCGGCATCAATCCGTCCCTGCGGACGATCTACACCGTCGAATTCGCCAGCGGCGAGGAACACCTGCGCATACTCGGCCCCGACGAGGGCGAGTGGGTCATTCCGGCCACGCCCGATCCATTTGCGGTCGCCGTCGAATACACGCAGCACGGCGTCGTGCACATCTGGATCGGCATCGATCATCTGCTGTTCGTCGCCTGCTTGCTGTTCATCGCGGGCACGCCGCGCCGGCTGTTGCTGACGATCACCGGATTCACGGTGGCGCACTCGGTCACCTTGGCGCTCTCGGCGCTCGACCTCGTGCACGTACCGACGCCGCCCGTGGAGGCGATGATCGCCTTGAGCGTGGTCTTCCTGGCCTGGGAGATCGCCCGGGACAATCCGGGCTCGCTGACCCATCGCTTGCCCCTGGTGGTATCGGTGGCGTTCGGGCTCCTGCACGGATTCGGCTTCGCAACCGTGCTGCGCGAAGTGGGGCTGCCGTCGTCCGAACTCCCCATCGCGCTGCTGTTCTTCAATGTCGGGGTCGAAATCGGCCAGATCCTGTTCGTCCTGGCGCTCGTGGCTGGCTACGCCTTCCTGCGTGCCCTGGTCCGTTGGCGATGGGGCGGCGAGAGCGCACCCGACAGGATGCGGCTGGCGGTGCCGGCTAGCTACGTAATCGGTACCGTGGCGAGTTTCTGGATGATCGAACGGGTAGTCGGTTTTTGGGGGTGAGCGCCCCATAGCCGGGTTGGCCGCGTCGCGTAGCGACGTGAATCATCAATCTTTTGAATCGCCTGGTGAGATCGTAGGGGCGACCCTGGGGCGACCCTTGCGGCGCCCGCACCGGGGACGGGCGGTGTATCCGGCAGCGGGACGGGACAAGCCCGTCCCCTACGATCCGTTGCTCTGTGGATGCCCCCAGGTTGGCAACTTACATGGAACATCCTCATTGGGCGCCAAGTTCACGGATTCGCAAGCCGAAACCGCGATAATCGCCTTGGCCTACCAGCAAGGGACTACCCAAGTGGATATCGCGGAACTCGAGCCTGCGGAGCGGCTCAAGACCTTGGTTGCCAAGGAGCCGGACGCCATCGACCGCTACCTGGCGACGCTGTCCGGCGCGGACGTGGTACGGGCCATGTTTCGTCTCGAGTCGGAGGAACGCCACGCCATCCTGCTGGCCGTGGAGCCGGAAACGGCGGCGGAGTTCATCGAGGACGTGCCCGAGGAGGTCGCGGCGGACCTGATCGAAGCCCTGCCGGTGGCAGACGCGGCGTCCATCGTCACGGCATTGCCGAGCCACGAACAGGCCGATGTATTGGCCGAGGTCGAAGACGAGGACATGTACCGCATCCTCGGCGCGATGACTCCCGAGTCGGCCCGGCAGGCCCGGGAACTCCTAAGCTATCCGCCCGAGTCCGCCGCCGGTTTGATGGTGCGCGAATACCTGGCGTTTCGGGCGTCCACGACGGCCCGGGAGGTCCTCGAGCAACTGACGTCCGGCGTTCGCGATCTCTCGAGATACCTGCTCCAGTACGCCTACGTGGTGGAACCAGACGGGTTGCTTGGCGGTGTTGTGCGGACCCGTGACCTGGTGGCGGCGCAACCGGCGACGACAATCGGCTCGTTGATGAGCCGTCCGACCGCAGTCCACGCCGAAGCCGATCTGGCGACGGTCGATGCGTGCCTCGAGGAATCGGAGGTGCTATCCCTGCCGGTGACCGACGATGTTGGGAGGATGCTAGGCGTCGTCGAGCGGGAGCACGTGGACGATGCCCTGGTGGAGCGCGCTACCGACGATCACCTGAAGTCCCAGGGCATCGTCGGTGGCGAGGAGTTTCGCAGCATGCCGCTGGCCGAGCGCTCGGGTCGGCGCCTGTCGTGGCTGTCCATCAACATCGTCCTCAACATGATCTCGGTGAGCGTCATCGCGTTCTTCGAGGAGACGTTGGCGGCGGTAATCGCGCTCGCCGTGTTCCTGCCCATCGTTTCGGACATGAGCGGTTGCTCCGGCAACCAGGCGGTCGCAGTCAGCATGCGCGAGTTGACCCTGGGCGTGGTGAGCCCACGCGATGCACTCCGGGTCTGGTGGCAGGAAGCCAAGGTGGGCGTGTTGAACGGCCTTGCCCTCGGCGTGCTGCTTGGTTTGGCAGCATGGGTGTGGAAGGGCAATCCGGCATTGGGCGTGGTTGTTGCCGCCGCGCTGGCGATCAACACGGTGGTCGCGGTCTCCATCGGCGGCATGGTGCCGTTGTTGCTGAAACGCTTTGGTGCCGATCCCGCAGTGGCGTCCGGCCCGGTGCTGACCACGGTCACCGACATGTGCGGTTTCTTCCTCGTGCTCGGCATCGCGACCTTGGCGTTGGGGTGGCTGTAAGGACCGAGAAGTCGCTTCCTACGCCACGCGATACACCGGTGCGAGGTCTACCTTCACGTATCGGGCGATTGGCGCGACGAGTCGCCCGGGACAGACACTATTTACAGCTTGCGGCGCGTGGCTTGCGGCGGGCTAGGGGCCGGCAGCTCGGTCGTCTGGTGCCTCGAGACGGTCCGCCAGGAGATACCGGTACAGTCGAAGCGCTAGCTCGGGTCGGTTTTCCTCCAGCCAACGGCGGTCGTTGGGCGCAAGCGACAGGGTCTTGCATGCCTTGTCCGCGACCACGGCGTTCGTCCCGGCGTCCGGCGCCTTGGACCAGATCGCATCGCCGGGTGCGTACTGGAGCAGGCGGGTACCCGTGTCGTCCTGCTCGGTTGCGCGCCCGGAGACCAGGAACTGCAATCCCTGTCCGGTGATCGCCGGCCCAGCGACCCTCTCCCCCGGCAGGTAGCTATGGGGATTCATCCACAGTCTGAGGTCTTCCAGCAGATCCTCGAACTGAATCTGCCGCTCCAGGTGCCGCTCGAGATCTTCCGCGGTACGTTCGAGGAGCGAAGACCGCCGCTCGTCCGACTCTTCGGCTTCCGCCCGCCAAGTCGCCAGGACGACTTCCTCGCAGTGTTCGAGGGCGCGATCCTCGTTTGGCTCCATGACCAGCTTGGCGAAGGGAGCCGGTGCAAGATTGTGTTCCAGTCCTGTGGTCAAGCGATCGGACGGCGCGCTGAGGACCACCTGAACCCCTGACGACTGCGTGGTTTGCAGAAACCGCGACAGGCCATTGACGGCCGAAAAGTCGAACCCGGTCACGGCCTTGAAGTCCAGGACCAGGCAGGCCGGTGGCGTCTTGGTGTCGAGGGCAAGACGGAGTTGATCGATGAGGGCGCCGACGCTGCCGAAGAAGATGTAGCCACGCAGCGCGTAACCGCGAACCCGCTCGCCTTCGTTGAGCAGGATCGCTCGCTCGGGGGCCGACCGGGCCCTGCTGCTTTGCCGTTCCCGCACTGTGAAGCGCATCGCGATCGGATCCACACGGCTTAGGCGAACGGCGAAGAACACGAGCATCGCCAGCATTCCGGCACCCACGCCCTCCAACAACCCGAACGAGATGATCGACAGGGAAATCACCACGATGATGGCGTATTCCGTCCAGGGCAGGCGTTTGCGGCTGCGTATGAAGACCTCCTCCAACATGCCGAGTCCGGCGAAGATCAGTATTCCCCCGATCAACGGCACGGGGACCAGTTCCAGCATCTTGTCGCCGAGGAACAGGGCACCGCCGACGACGAGAGCCGCGACCACGCCCGTCAATCGCGTTGCGGCCCCGAATAGCTTGCTGCGCACGGACGCGGGCACGATCAGCGTCGTCGTGGTGCCGCCGCCAAGGCCCGAAACGACGCTGGCGAAGCCGCTCGCCTGGAATTCGCGGTCCCAGCCCAGTTCCTCGTTCGCCGCGACTTCGAGCCCGGCGACGTTCAGGACGACGGCGATCATTGCGACCAGCACCAGGATCAGCAGATTCAGGGTTTGTGAGGAGATGGCGTTCCAATCCACGTGCACCAGGTCGCTGGGGAGTATCGGTGGCCACAACGTCCCGTTGGCTGTGCTGGTGAACAGCAATCCGGCTGCGCGGGCTTCGTCACCGGCGATGCCGAGAACCGCCAGGACGAGGTGGTACGCGGCGACGGCGAGGGCAACGCTCACCGGGAGGATGAGCGTGCTGCCCCAGCGCTTCAGTGCGGCGTAGAGCGCGAGGCCGAACAGTACGCCGGGACACCATTTCCACAGCGCGCTGGGTTCCAGAAGGGCCGGCAACGTTCGCCAGGTCAGTTCGATGCTCATCATGGAAACGGCCGAGAGGCATACCACGGCCCCGATGCCCCCCACGAACCCGGCCGCCACGGGATACGGAATGAAGCGCACCAGGTTGGCGAGGCCGAAGTGGCCGATCAGGAGACAGCACGCCCCGGCGATTACCGCGCCGAGAATCAGGGTGACGGCGGTGTTGACGAACAGCCCAACACCTTCGCCGACCATCGTGGACGCGATCAACGCCATCACGATCACCAGCGCCGGGGACAACCCGGCGACCGCGCCGCGGTAACCGCCCGTCAATGCCACGACCAGGCAGCCGGCGAAGTTGCCGAACAGCACCAGCCCAACACCTTGGGAGGAATACGGCGCAAGCGGGCCGGAGAAGATGAACGTGGCGAATGCCACCTGTGCGACGAGCAGCCCCAACCCCGTGGTGAAGCCCGCCGTCAACGCCGGCAATGACTTCGCGGAAACGATGTCCGTGCGTAGTTCGGCGAGGAGATTCGTGGGAAGGCGCCTCATCCGAGGCCACCATAGCACACGGATTCCCACCGAATTCCGCCCAGCATCCATAGTGGGGGTGCGGCCCCGTCTGGCGAAGACGTTGACGACACGAGGGCGGGTGAAGTAAACAGAACGGAGATGACCTATTGCCTGGCGATACGTGTCGACGAGGGCTTGGTGTTCGCCTCGGACTCGCGCACCAATGCCGGGGCGGATCACATCAGCACCTACAGCAAGATGCACCGCTTCGGCGGGGACGGCGAGCGGACGCTGACCTTGCTGTCGTCCGGCAACCTGGCGACGAGCCAGGGCGTGGTGACTCGAATCCGGCGTGACATCCGCTCGTCGGCGCGCACCAACCTGTTGAACGTGGAGGACCTCCAGGCCGCCGCGGAGTACGTGGGGGGAATCAGTACGGAGGTGCAGGAGAAGCACCGCGGCGTTCGGCCGGGTGCCGGCAGCGAGGAGTTCGTCCCGGAAGCCTCGTTCATCCTCGGTGGCCAGATCCGCGGCGACCGGCCCGGCATTGAGCATATCTATCCCGAGGGGAACTTCGTCCGCGCATCGATCTCGACGCCGTTCCTGCAGATCGGCGAGGTCAAGTACGGCAAGCCGATCCTCGACCGGATCATTACCCGTCGTACGACGTTGGATGCGGCGTTGAAGTGCGCGCTGGTGTCCATGGACTCGACGATTCGCAGCAACGCCACGGTCGGCCCGCCCGTGGAGTACCACGTCTACCGCGCCGACACGTTTTCCCGCGGTACCCGTCACCTGCTCGACGAGGACGACGAATACCTGCTCAGCCTGCATCGGGAGTGGGCCGAGAACATCCGGATCGCCTTCGAGAACCTGCCGAGCGCTCCGGTTGCCGAGGAAGACGAAACGACGGTACAGATGCCGCGTCGCCTTCAATGACGTTGCACCCGACGCCGCAAGAGTTCCGCGTGAGCGAAACTTTCAATGCGCCCGCAGGGCCCGCCTTGACGCGCGCGACGAATCCGACAAACTCTACGAACAAGACGCAGGGCGTGGAACAGAAATGATCAAGGCATTCGCGAGCCGCTTGGTGCGCGACGTGGTGGAACGCATCGGCGCCGCCACGCCGTTGCCGTTCCGGGCGGTATTTCCCAACGGCATGGAAATCACCGGCGGACGTGGCGAACCGGAAGTGACCTTTCGTATCAAGTCCACGCGTGCCGCCCTGCAGACCGTGCTTTTTGGCCATCTCGGCTTCCTCGAGTCCTATTTCGATGGCCAGATCGACATCGAGGGCGATCTTCGCAAGGTCATTGCGATCGGGTTCTCATCGGGCTTCGATCGATCGGCGGGGCTCCTCGTGGCCATACGCAATCGCTGGCACGGGCTTAGGTTCAACAACCGCCCCAACGCCAGACCCAAGGAAAACGCCCGCTTCCACTACGGGCTCGGCGCCGAGTTCTACTCGAAGATGCTGGACGATCCCTACCTCATGTACACCTGCGCCTACTACCAGGACCGGGATAAGAGCATCGTCGAGGCGCAGATCGCGAAGATGGAGCACGTCGCCCGCAAGGTTCAGCTTACCGCCGGCGAGCGCGTCATCGACATGGGCTGCGGTTTCGGTGGCTTCATGTTCTACGCTGCCGAGCAGCACGGCGCTCAGGTCACGGGTGTCAACACGACGACCGAGCAGGCGGACTGGGTGAAGGCGAAGATCGCGGCCAAGGGTCTTAACGACCAACTCACCATTCACGAGGCGGACGTGCGCGAAGGATTCGGCGTGTACGACAAGGTGGTCTCCATCGGCGTCCTCGAACATGCGGGCCGACATCAACTGCGCGAGGTCATCCGCGCTCACGCCAAGGCGCTGAAACCCGGCGGACTGGGACTCATTCACTTCATCGGCCATGTCGGAGACCGCGAAACCGACTTCTTCATCCGCAAGTACATTTTCCCCGGAGCATGGATTCCGAGCCTCTCGAAGGCGCTGGACGCCATGGAAGCCGAGGGACTCGAGATTCTCGATGTCGAGAACCTGCGCCGGCACTACGCGCTGACGCTGGATGCCTGGACCGAGAAGTTCGACGCCAACTGGGAAGCGATCCGCGCCATGGATCCCGACCGCTTCGATGACCGGTTCCTGCGCATCTGGCGTACCTACCTGATCGGCTGCGCGGAGATGTTCCGGTCGAGCAAGACCCAAACCAATCTCTTCCAGGTGCTGTTCAGCAAAGGCAACGTCGATACCGAATCGTATCCGATGACGCTGGAACACCTCTACGAGGAATCGCGCCCCTCGGCTGAAGAGCCTTCGGCGCCCCGGGCGGCGGGATGATGCAGGCGGCCACCGAGGAATCGTTCGCCGCCGCAGATCACAATCGCCGAGCCCGGGCATTCGCGGATGCCGTGGCCCGGGCCTGCACGCAGGATGGGACGGAAAGGACGCTGGACAAACCAATGTCCAACCTGTTCCGCGACCGGGCCGTCAAGGACCGCGGGCTACCGGCCGGCGAACTGGTTCACGTACTCGACATCGACGTCGACGCCGGTTGGGTCGATGTCGAAGGCATGATTCCCTACGACGCTCTCGTGGACGCGACTTTGCCCCACGGCGTCATGCCCCGGGTGGTTCCGCAACTCAAGTCCATCACCGTGGGTGGTGCCGTGGCGGGGATCGGCATCGAGGCGACGTCGTTCCGCCACGGACTGGTCCACGAAACCGTAGTCGAAATGGACGTGGCGCTTCCCGACGGGCGGATCGTCACCGCTACGCCGGACAACGACCATGCGGACCTTTTCGCCGGCATGCCGAACAGCTACGCCACCTTGGGCTATGCGACGCGATTGCGCATCGAGACCCTGCCGGTGAAGGACTACGTGGAGATTCGCCACCGACGCTTCAACGACCGCAACGAGTTCTTCGCCGCCCTCGATGCGGCCTACGACGACGCCGACATCGACTTCCTCGATGGCGTCGCGTTCGCCGCCGACGATCTCGTACTCACTAGCGGACGGTTTGTCGATAACGTACGGGAAGTGAGCGACTACACGTTCGAGGAGATCTACTACCAATCGCTGCGGGTGCGTGACAAGGACTTCCTCACGGCCCGCGACTACATTTGGCGCTGGGACACCGACTGGTTCTGGTGCTCCAAGAACCTGGGTGCCCAGCAGCCCTGGATACGCCGCCTGCTCGGGCGCGAACGCTTGGGATCCCGGTTCTACCAGCGCGTCATGCGCTGGAACAGTCGTTGGCGGCTCTTGGAGACCGCGGAACGGCTCGGTGGCTATCGCCGGGAATCGATCATCCAGGACGTCGACCTGCCCCTGGCGACGGCACCGGATTTCCTCGATCTGTTCATGCGCGAGATCGGCATCCTGCCGGTTTGGATTTGTCCGGTTCGGAACCGCTCGGGTAACTCGTCGCCGTTGTTCCCCGCACCGGCCGACCGTTACGTGAACTTCGGGTTCTGGGACACGCTGCGCTTTCGCATCGGCTATCCGCAGGGCCATTTCAACCGCATCGTTGAGCGAGCCGTCAACGACTTAGGAGGCATCAAGTCGCTGTATTCGTCGTCGTTCTACGAGGAAGCCGAGTTCCACCGCATCTACGGTGGCGAGGCCTACCGGGCGCTCAAACAACGCTACGATCCCAAGGCGGCCCTCGGCGACTTGTACGCGAAGTGCGTCCGGGGGCGATGACCGCACGGGTTTCTAAGCCTTCGCGACAATGAGCGCGGGACGGGACAAGCCCGTCCGCTACGCGTTCTACAACGGCCGTGGCCTCGCGGCACGCCGTTTTGCCCCAACCCAAGCCACCCTATCACCCCGTGCGACTTGGCGGCTGACGCCGCAAAGTCGGGTGGGCTGCTAGAATCGGTCGACGCGTCTACCCGCCAGGTCTTTCATGGACAACCCGTCGATCTTCGAAGTCGAACTCCCGTCGTTTCAGGCCGATGTCGTCGAACGATCCCGACAGATTCCCGTCGTGCTGTTGTTCTGGACGGAGCAGGTGGCGCCCGCGGCGGAAACCAAGGCCGCACTTGAACGCCTGGCACGCCAGTACCAGGGCAAATTCGCATTAGCGTTGTCGGACATCGCGAAGGATCAGACCCTGGCCCAGCAGTTGCGGGTGCAGGGCATTCCCAGCATTCGGGTGGTCAAGGACGGTCAGCTTGCCGAGCAGATGGAAGGTCCCCAGGGTGAAAACGTCCTGCGTCAACTCATCGACCGCTTGACGCAATCGCCTGCGGAAGCAATCAGGGTCCAATTGAACCAGCATCTCGAAATGGAGGATTACAACGGGGCCCTTGCGATCTTGAAGGAAGCGATCGCCGCCGAGCCGAACAACACGGGATTCAAGGTGGAATGGGCCGACGTCCTGCTGCTCAAAGGCGACGTCGATGGCGGTCGCACCGTGCTCGGGACCATTCCGGAAGACACCGAAGAACGCGAACGGCCGGCAACCCGATTGGAGATCCTCGAGGAGGCGGCTGGCATGGGCAGTCTTCGTGATGCGCTAGCGGAAACCGAGGCCAATGGCGAGGACCTCGACGCCCGTTACCGGACGGCCGTGCTGCTTACTTCGGAACGTCGCTACGAGGAAGCGCTGGAGGAGGCGATGGTGATCCTAAGACGGGACCGGACCTACCGCGAGGACGTCGGACGCCTGACGATGATCCGCATCATGACGCTCATGGGGAAGGGTTCCGATGTCGCCAAACGGTACCGTCGCCGGATGTTCAATTTCCTTCATTGAACCGAAATAATTGGGCTGCGTTGTTAGCGCTCACTAACCTAGTGGTCGAGTCGTTATGCACATGCGGACGAAGGGCAATGTCATGACCTCATTACTTCGACCTCGTTTGGCGCCGATGAGGAATAGATATTTAAATCGTTGAAAATAAAGGATTATTTAACGTAGCTTGGCAGAAACGGTCGGGTCTTGGCGATTCCCGACGGCGCTGGCGGCACCGCATGGGAGAAGTTATCCCAAAAGTTATCCACAGGGTGAGTGCGAATAGTGGACCCTCAAATCGACACCAAGATCGCTGAGTACGAATCCCGTGGCGCGCGTCAGGCCATGCTCGGTCTGGCGGACATCGACGGGGTGCTGCGCGGCAAGTTCGTGGGCTTCGACAAGCTCAAGAGCTTGTTTGTGAAGGGCGGGGGTTTCTGCGACTGCGTATTCGGCTGGGACGTCGACGATCAGCTCTACGACGGCGGTGCCGTGACGGGTTGGCACAGCGGCTTTCCCGATGCCCGCTATCGTTTGCTCGTCGCGAGCGAACGAGCGTTGCCCGAGTCCGGCGCACCCTATTTCATCGGCGAGTTCGCGGCGGACGATGACGGCGACCACGCGGTGTGTCCGCGTACGCTGTTGCGCCGGGTCTTGAGCCGCGCGAACGATGCCGGACTCGTCGCGAAGGCCGGTTTCGAGTACGAGCTGTTCGTCTTCGACGAGGATCCCGACAGTGTGCGCGACAAGGGATTCCGCGATCTTCAGCCGCTGACACCGGGCAACTTCGGTTACTCGGTGCTGCGCACGGCGAGCAACTCGGAGATGTTCCAGGCTCTCATGGACTACTGCGCCGACTTCCGCATGCCGTTGGAGGGACTGCACTGCGAAACGGGACCGGGTGTTTGGGAGGCCGCGTTGGCGGTGTCCTCGGGCATGGAGGCGGCCGACCGCGCAACGCTGTTCAAGACCTTCTCGAAGGCCTTCTTCGCGAAGCGAGGCGCGATGGCGACATTCATGGCCAAGTGGTCCATGGACTATCCGGGGCAAAGCGGGCACTACCACTTCTCGTTGCTCGACGAGGATGGCGCCAACGTGTTCGCGAACGCGGGGCGCGCCGCGGACGTTCCGGACCACGCCCGTTGGGCCCTTGGCGGCTTGGTTCGATACGTGCCGGAGTTCCTGCCGATGCTGGCACCGACCGTCAACAGTTTCACCCGCCTCGTCAAGGGCGCGTGGGCGCCGACTGCGGCGACCTGGGGTGTTGACAACCGGACGGCGGCGTTCCGGTTCATTCCCGGAGACGACAAGAGCCAGCACATCGAGTGTCGGGTGGGGGGTGCCGACGGCAACCCGTACCTGGTCTCGGCGGCAAGCATCGGGGCGGCGATCCTGGGTATCGAACAACGGATCGAACCGCCCGACGGCGTCTCGGGCAACGCCTACGACGTGGAAGACAGCCTTCCGGCCGAGTGGCGGTTCACCCCGACACTCCGGGATGCCGCCAAACGACTTGGCCAGTCCCGCGCCGCAAGGGAACTATTCGGCGAGCTGTTCGTCGATCACTATGTGAACACAAGACTTTGGGAGTCCCGGGAGTACGAACGGCATGTCAACGACTGGCAGCTTGCCCGTTACTTCGAGATCATCTGAGGCCGATGTCTCCCGGCGCCTCAAGTGAGGAGCCGGCTTGTCTAGTGAGAAACGGGCTAGCCGCTGCCTCGCACCCCGTCGAGACGTTGCGGTGCGGCTAGGAATTCTCCAGGCCGATCACGTAGACCCCGAGTATCGCGCCCGTTTCGGCGACTATGCACAGATGTTCGCACTTGCCTTGGGCGACGCACTTCCCTGTGCTTCGTTCGAGTTCTTCGATGTGCGCCGTGGCTGCTACCCCGACCGCATTGGCGACTGCGACGCCTACCTGATCACCGGCAGTCGGGCCAGTGTGTACGACGACGAGGCATGGATAGTGCGCCTGAAGGACTTCGTTCGCGAGCTGAACGACGCCCGGGCCAAGACGGTGGGCATCTGCTTTGGACACCAGTTGGTCGCGGCGGCCCTGGGCGGCGTGGTAGACCGGGCGGAAGTGGGCTGGGGTGTCGGCGTGCATACCTGGGAAGTCGTCGACGACCAGCCCTGGATGCGCCCCCGGCTGCGCGACGTTCGCCTCCTGGCGAGCCACCAGGATCAGGTTCAGACCCTGCCCCGGGGTGCCCGGCTACTTGCGGCGAGCGACTTCTGCCCGAACGCCGCCTTTGGGATCGAGGGTCATATGTTCGCCCTGCAGGGACATCCCGAGTTCAGTACGGACTACGCCAGGTTCCTGATGTGCAAGCGGCGCGAGCAGTTGGGCGATGCCTTTGGGCCGGCCATGAAGTCGTTAGACGAGCCGACGGACGAAGCTGTCTTGGCCCGGTGGATCGCTGGGTTCCTGATCTCGTAGGGCGACCCTTGCTGTCGCCCGTCTGCCTTATGACGAGTAGTCGATCTCGTTCTGGGCGGGGAGCAGGATCCAGGCCACGAGGTACGCCGCGATTACGATCTTCGGGGACAGGACGGCGAGAATGACGACGCCGGCGCGCAGAAATTTCGGGTCGATATTGAGTGTTCGTCCGAGTCCCGCGCAGACGCCCCCAAACCAGCCGGTGCGCGTGTCCCGCGCCAAGCGGCTTCGGATTCGATCAAAGCTGGACATCGTGATCGTTCTCTAACCGACGATCTATGGCGACGAGCGGGACGCTTGTCGGTGTCCAGCAATGATGGGATGTTTCGTTCGCGGGCTGCTCGACGGACTGCTTTGCCACATGCCCGTTGCTCCTCGCCGGATTCTCTCCGCCATCGGCGAACATGCCGAAACCCGCCATGACGAAGACGATCAGAGCGAATGCGGCAAGCGTCGCCCTCGGAGTACTGATGCGCGAGATTCTGGTCACGATGTTCTCATCAATGTGGGTTCTCTATCGGTTTTCAAGAGACGTGCCAAGATTTGTTTTCTCACAGTCTGCCTGCAACCACTTGATTTGAAAGATATCGATGGCGAAAGTTCAATCGAAGCGTCGGCGAATTTGGTCGTTTTGGCCAACTGGGCTGGCGAATTTCGCCGTTCTGGTGGAGTTGATATTCGTTAGACTCCGCCGCCACGCCCAATGAACCACCAGCGAGGAGTTTTTCCATGGCCATGCAGCACACGCCGCTGTTGATGTCGCGGCTCGTCGACCGCGGCGCCACGGTGGCACCGGACGTCGAGGTTGTCACGGCGTCGGAGGGCGGCCCGCGTCGCCAGTCTCTCGGCAGCACCCGGGACAGGGCACACCAGTTGGCCCACGCACTCCACGACTACGGCATCCGGCCAGGCGACCGCATCGGCACCTTCATGTGGAATGGTTCGCGCCACCTGGAGGCCTACCACGCCGCCGCGGGCATGGGTGCGGTCCTGCATACCATCAACATTCGTCTGTCGCCGGCGGATCTCGCCTACATCATCGGCCATGCCCAGGACCGGGTGATCATTGCGGACGCGGACACGCTGCCGATCCTGGAATCGCTCAAGGGCCGAATTCCGTCCGTGGAACGCATCGTGGTCGCGGTGGAGGAAGGGTTCGAGGACTGGGCGACCGACGTGGCGCCCGCCTTCGACTACGAGGAGTTCATCGCGGGCCAACCCACGCGCTACGAATGGCCGGACCTTAGCGAGAACGCACCCCTCGGGCTCTGCTACACCAGTGGCACGACCGGCAATCCCAAGGGCGTCGAGTACGAACACCGCTCTCAATACCTGCACACCATGGCGCAGTGCATGACCGACTCCATGGGTCTCTCGGCGACGGACACGGTGTGCGGGGTCGTGCCGATGTTCCACGCCATGGGCTGGGGCATCCCGTGGTCCGCGCTGATGCTCGGTTGCAAGCAGGTGCTGCCCCACCGGTTCATGGATCCCGAGCGACTGGTGGAACTCATGGCCGGGGAAAAGGTGACGCTGTCGGCGGGCGTGCCCACGATCTGGCAGGGCGTCAAGGCGGTTATCGAGGCGAACCCGGACGCCTATGATCTGTCGTCACTGTCCCGGCTCACCTGCGGTGGTTCCGCGCCGCCCAAGTCCCTGATCCGCTGGTTCCACGATACCCTCGGCGTGGAGATGATCCAAGGCTGGGGTCTCACGGAGACCAGTCCGCTGGCGACGTTGTCCCGCCGGCTCATGAAACACAAGCACTCGTCGATGTCGTTGGACGAGCAATTGGAGAACGTCGGCAAGGCGGGCCAGCTTATGCCCGGTCTCGAGGTCGGCATTTTCGACGAGGACTTCAACCGCTTGCCTCACGACGGCGAGACCGTCGGCGAGATTCTCATTCGCGGCCCGTGGATCTGCTCGGCCTACTACCAGGATCCGCGACCCGAGCGCTTCCACGGCGACTGGCTGATCACGGGGGACGTCGGCACGGTCGATCCCGAGGAATACCTCATCATCGCCGACCGCTCGAAGGATCTCGTCAAGAGCGGCGGCGAGTGGATCTCGTCCGTGGACCTCGAGAACCACATCGTTGCGCTCGACGGCGTCGCCCAGGCATGCGTCGTCGCGCAACCCCATCCGAAGTGGGACGAACGTCCCGTGGCCCTCATCATCCTCGCCGACGGGGCCGAGGTGTCACCTGATGCGATCCTCGAGCATTGCACCAGCCGCTTCGCCAAGTGGCAGTTGCCCGACGACATCCTCTTCGTGGACAGCATTCCCCTGACGTCCACGGGGAAGATGGACAAGAAGGTGGTGCGGGCCGACCTCGCCGAGAAGGGCTACGTGTTGCCGGATTTGCGGTAGGTGCTCGTAGGGGCGACCCTGGGGCGACCCTTGCGGTCGCCCGTGGGGTTTTACATGCCAGCGGTCATCGTCCGAGAATGCGGTAGCATTCTCGATCGCTTCCGTGAGCGCGCCAGGACGGGACAAGCCGGGCCCGACGCGTTTGCGCGGCGCAGCGTCCTACCGCGCGTACTCCAGTGCCATACCCATCGGCACGTCCTGCAATCGCCCTTCGGCGAACGCGAGGTTGCCGTTCACGAACGTGTGCGTGATCCGGGACCGAAAGGTGAATCCGCGGAACGGTGTCCAGCCACACTTGGCGTGGACGGGTTCCTCGTCCACGACGGTGTAGGAATCCGGATCGACCACGGTTAGATCCGCCCGGTAGCCCTCGCGGATGTAGCCCCGCTCGGCGATCTCGAAAAGCGTGGCGGGCGCGTGGGCGGTCTTCTGCACAACCTGCTCGATGGTCATCTCGCCGGCTTTGACGTGCTCGACGAGGCTCAACAGGGCGTGCTGCACCAAGGGTAGTCCGGCGGGAGCGTCGACGTACGGCGCGGACTTTTCCTCGCGGGTATGCGGCGCGTGGTCGGTGGCGATGACGTCGATTCGATCCTCGACGACGGCGTGGCGAAGCGCGAGTTGGTCGGCCCGGGTCTTGACCGACGGGTTGCACTTGAGGTCGTTGCCCAGGGGTGCGTACCAACTGTCGTTGAAGAACAGGTGGTGGACACACGCTTCCGCCGTGATCCGTTTCCCCGAGATGGGACCCGGCTCGAAGAGATCCATTTCCCGCGCCGTCGTGAGGTGCAGGACGTGCAACCGGCTGCCGTGGCGCTTGGCGAGCGACACGGCGAAGGATGACGACTTGTAGCAGGCCTCCTCCGATCGGATCTCGGGATGTTTCTCGATGGGAACCGCGCCACCGTACTCGGCGCGAGCCTTCGCTTCGTTGGCAAGAATGGTCGGGGTGTCCTCGCAGTGCGTGGCAATGACGAGGGGGCAGGAAGCGAAGATGCCTTCCAGCGTATCCGGATCATCGACCAGCATGTTGCCGGTTGAGGCACCCATGAAGACCTTCACCCCGCAGGCCTTCGTGACGTCGACCCCCTTGATGGCTTCCAGGTTGTCGTTGGTGGCGCCGAAGTAGAAGCCGTAGTTGGCAACCGAGCGCGGCGCGGCCCGGGTGTGCTTGTCGAGCAGGGCCTCGGGCGTCACGGTCTGCGGTATGCAGTTCGGCATCTCGAGATAGCTGGTGGTGCCGCCCGAGACAGCGGCACGGGACTCTGTCGCGATATTGCCTTTGTGTTCGAACCCCGGCTCGCGGAAATGCACCTGGTCGTCGATCATTCCCGGCAATAGCCAAGCGCCACCGAGATCCACTTCACGAGCGCCGGGTTTCGCGGTATCGCCGCCAATGCGTTCAATCCGACCGTCGTGGATCACCACGTCGGCCTCGAGGGAGTTGCCCTCGTTGACGACGACGGCGTTCCTCAATACCCAGGATGTCACGGCCACTCCCACCGACTAGCGAGCAGTGATTATAGGGTCGTCGGGCACCGTTGAGGCCGTTCGCGTGGCGCGGATAATGTACGGCATGGATCTGCGCAACGTCGCCGTCTTCGTCTGGGTCTTTAGTTGGCTGGGCATGTTCCTGGCCTACGGGGCCTCGGCGGCGGGTGGCCACCTGGAAGCCTGCGTTCCGCACCTGTCAGGTTGCGCGAGCATCAGCGCCAGCGGTCGCTACGGCTGGGGATACTTCATCTTCAAGGCATTGATGATTCCCGCGGGGGTGTTCTTCGCCGTCTACTGGATGTTCTGCGAACGCTGGCTCCGTGCCTGCGGGGATACGCACATCGGTTGGTGCCGTGCGTTGCTCGTGGTGGGCGTTGTCGGTTCGGCTTCCTTCGTACTCTACGCGACGTTCCTCGGCCACGAAGGCGACCTGTACCGTGCGCTACGCCGCTACGGCACCATCGTGTTCTTCGGTTTCACCTACGTCGCCCAGTTGATCCTGGTCTACCGGGCGCAAGCGTTGTTTGGCAAGACCGTACTCGTCAGAACCAAAGTGGTTCTCTGCGTGTTCATGCTGGCGGAGGGGCTCGCGCTCGAGGCGTTCACGTACTTCATCGAGAACGACGCCTGGCTCGAGAGCCTCACCGAGTGGCATGCCGCGACGGCTCTGTCCTTCTACCCGTTCGTCACCTGGCTCATGTGGCGCAAAACGGGGTTCGCCCTCGACTTCAAGCGCGTGCCGTAGGGGACGGGCTTGTCCCGTCCCGTTGTCGGTGCGGGCGACCTCGAGCCGCCCCTACACGATGCGGCTGCCCGTCTTGCCCCAGTACTCGTCCTTCAACAGTCGCTTGTAGAGCTTCCCGGTCGGCATACGTGGCAGTTCGTCGCGGAAGTCGACGCTTTTCGGGCATTTGTAGTGCGCTATGTGTTCGCGCGCGTAGCCGATCAGTTCGGCTTCGAGATCGGCACCGGTCGCCACTCCCTCCACGGGCTGGACGACGGCTTTCACCTCCTCGCCCATCTCCGGGTTGGGGACCCCGATGACGGCGACATCCATGACCTTCGGGTGCACGATCAGGGCGTCTTCGATCTCCTGCGGGTAGATGTTCACACCCCCGGAGATGATCATGAACGTGGCGCGATCGGTGAGATAGAGAAAGCCCTCGTCGTCGACGTAGCCGACATCGCCGAGTTTCGACCAATTGGCATGCTCGGGATGCTGCGCCTCCCGGGTCTTCTCGGGATCCTTCAAGTACTCGAAGGGCATCTCCGGAAGCTCGAAGTAGATGATGCCCGGCTCCCCGACGGGCAGTTCCTTACCCGTCTCGTCGCAGATGTGGATCACCCCCATCAGTGACCGGCCGACCGTGCCGGGATGGGCGAGCCACTCGTCCGGCGTGCAGTGCGTGAAGCCGTTGAGTTCCGTGCCGCCGTAGTACTCGTAGAGGATCGGTCCCCACCAGTCGAACATCTGGCGCTTCACTTCCTCGGAAATCGGTGCCGCGGCGTGGATGGCCACCTTGTGGGAGGAAAGGTCGAAGCCGCTACGGTCCGCCTCGGGTAGTTTCAACATGCGGGTGAACATCGTGGGCACCCACTGGCTGTGGGTGATCTTGTAGTCCTGGATCGCCTGCAACGCCAATACGGGATCGTACCGCGGCATCACGACCGCGGTACCGCCAAGGGTCTGTACGGCCTGGCAAAAGCCCAGCGGGGCGGCATGGTAGAGCGGGGCGGGGGAGAGGTAGACGGCGTCCTGATCGACTCCCCACACCATGTTGAGCAGTCCAACCGTCTGGGCGGGTTCGGCGACGGACGTCTCGGGCAACGGGCGCAGGATGCCCTTGGGGCGGCCCGTCGTGCCGGAACTGTAGAGCATGAATCCGCCGGCGGGTTCCTCGGCCAGCGGCTCGGCGGGGAAGGCGGCGATGGCGTCCTCGAAGTCCTCGAAGCCGTCCACTGTGCCGTCGACCATGAGCTGGGTCTTGCAGTTGGGCGCGTGGGCGACCGCTTCGCTCGCGATTTCGGCCACGGCCCTGGAGGCGATCAGGACCGACGACTCGGAGTTGTCGACGATGTAGCCGGCTTCTTCGGCGGTGAGGTAGCGATTCACGGTCGTCAAGTAGAGGCCGGAGCGAAGTGCCGCCCAGACCACGTCAAAATACGCGAGGTGGTTCTCCATGAAGATGCTGACATGGTCGCCACGCCTCAGCCCCTTGTCCCACAGAAGCTGCGCCAGCTGGTTCGAGCGGTCGTTCAACTCGCCGTACGTACGTGCCGCCCCCGTGCCCGTGTCGATCGCCGACGCCTTGTCCGGGAATACCGTTGCCCAATGACCTGGATACATCGTCCGCCCTTGGAAGATCAGTTTCGGGTGCGGAGGCTATCAGCGCCATGCCACTGCCGGCAATTCCTGCTGCACCCCTGCCCGACGTGGGCGTGACGTGGGGCTTGCCGCGTGCCAAGCAATTCCGACAAACTCGGGCCTACGGGGCCGACGGGGATTACCCATGAAGACGGTACACGACGTGATGCAGCACAAACTGCGCAGTGGGGGCGATGGCGACGTATTTTCCATCGCGCCGATCGCGAGTGTCTACGAGGCCATCGAGATGATGGCCGACCGCCACGTCGGCGCGTTGCCGGTCATGATCGACGACAAGCTGGTGGGCATCGTTTCCGAGCGCGACTACGCGCGCAAGGTCATCCTGAAGGACAAGTCGTCGAAGCAGACCCGCGTTTCGGAGATCATGACGAGGGATGTCATCACCGTGACGCCCCGGGATAGGGTGTCGGGATGCGTCGATTTGATGACCAACCATCATATTCGGCATCTCGTCGTCGTGGAGGAGGGGGTCGTCACCGGCATGCTGTCGTTGCGCGACCTCTTCAACGAGATCATCGACGAGCAGTCCGAGACGATCGGCCAACTGGAGGGCTACATCCGCGGCGGCCAGTAGGGGACGGGCTTGTCCCGTCCCGTGTCGAGCCAGGCGGACATCCGACACGGGCGACCACAAGGTTCGCCCCTACGGCGTTGTTCGATGCGAGACGCGACCAGAATTCGCTACGCGAATTCTCCCGGCATCGAGCGCCGCTGACTGCCAGGCAACAACGGCGTGTTTGTTTCATGGAAGTGGTCGCGGGGCTCCCTTTGGCGTTTGTTTCATGGAAGTTCCAACCCCGGGACGGGATTTCCGGCGGGCGGCCGCGCGCTCTGTCGGCCGCGTTAGGGTCGCCCTGCGAGCGCCAAGAAACGCCATCGTTTCCGCGTGAAGAACAACGTGGAGGTTTGGTCCACGCCCGCTACCAGGTATCGACGTACGGGCGCTTCTTGCCGGTGCGGGGCGGCGTCGGCGGTAGGCTCTTCAACCCCCTTGCGATGAATGACCGGGTATCCGCCGGGTCGATGACGTATCGCGCGCCGGAGTTGATGGCCCGCGCCGACTCGTAGCCCTGGGCGACCCGTCGCTCGTAGGCAGCCTTGCGCTCCTCCGGATCCTCGATCGCTGCCAGTTCCCGGCGAGCGGAGAGTTTCACGGCACCGTCGATGTTCATGCCGGCGAACTCGGCGGTCGGCCAGGCAACGGTCAGGAAGGGCACCGACGACGCGCCGCCGATCATCGCCTGCACACCGAGACCGTAGGCCTTGCGCACCATGATCCCGAACATCGGCGCGGTGCAGTTCGCGCCGATGTTGAAGAGCCGGACCGAGTGCCGTACCAGCGCCGTGCGCTCGTGGTCCGGTCCCACCATGATTCCCGGACAGTCCATGAACACCACCACGGGAATGTCGAAGGCATCGCACAGTTGGAAGAACCGTGCACCATTGTCCGCGCCGGGGCTGTCTACCGCTCCCGCCAGGTGGGCGGGATTGTTGGCGACGACGCCCATTGGCTGGCCCTCGACGCGGATGAAGGCGGTGATGACGCCGATGCCGAATTCCTTGCGGATCTCGAGGACCGAACCCTCGTCGGCAAGGGTTTCGATGATATCGCGCATTTCGTACGCGCGGACGCGGTTCTCCGGGATGATGTGCCGCATCCGGCGTTGATCCGGCGCCTCCCAATCGGAAACCCCTCCCTGGAAGTAGGACAGGTATCGCTTGGCTGTCTCGACCGCGGCGGCATCGTCCTTGACCAGGATGTCGACGTTGCCGTTCTCCACCTGGAACGACATCGAGCCGAGATCACGGGCGGTGTGGGTTCCCATGCCACTTGCTTCGACGACGGCCGGTCCGTTCATGCCGATGGTCGAGTTCTCGGTGGCGACAATCACATCGCAGCAGGCGAGCAGCGTGGCGTTCCCGGCGAAGCAGTCGCCGGTATTGACACCCACCAGCGGCACCAACCCCGAGAGTTTGGCGAAGTCGGTGAAGACGCTCGCGTCCATGCCGACGCCGCCGACGTTGCCGTAGGGTTGCCCCTCGCCCTCCGAGAACAGCACCAGGGGTACCCGCCAGTCATGGACCAGTTCATGCACCTGTTCGTGCCGGTAGTGGCCGTGGGTGTAGGAGGCCACGGGGTAGTTGCTGTGCACGACGGCGACCCGGGAGCGTTCCTCCCCGACGAGGTCGGCGTTGACGCTGCCGAATCCCATGATCGTGCCGCCGCCTGCGGATCCCGCGGCTGGCTGGCCGAACTCCCGGAACGACCCTTCGTCGAGGAGGTCGTCGAGGTTTTCCCGGGGCGTGCGTCGTCCTTGCTCATGGAGCGCTTCCACGGCTTCGGCTCGCGATGCGTCGAGTGCTTTGTGGATCCAGTCGTTGACCTCCTCGAGATCCCCGCGGATATGGTCGAGGTCTATCCCGGCGTCCCCGGCGATGGCGTCCCCTTGGACGTCCGTCTCGTGGATGAACACGATCGGGTAGCCCTCGCGCACGACATCGCCTTGTGACATCGAGACCGCGCATACGACGCCGTTGCGGTCCGCGCGGATGTCGTGCTGCAGTTTCATGGCCTCGACCACGGCGACGGCCTGGCCGATGCGGACTTCGTCCCCGACCGTTACGCCGATCCCGACGATGGTTCCCTGCATCGGCGCGACTAGGCCCACCGAGCCCTCCGGGCCGACCGCCTGCTCCGCCTGTTCCGCGATGACGGCCCGTGGCTCGAAGCCGGCGGGCGTGACGAAGCGTGGCCG
>JAGWBM010000096.1 GCA_021295895.1 Pseudomonadales bacterium | reverse complement strand
GGGATGGCGGCGACGCTAGAGGTCGTCGATCACGTCCTTTCGAAGGAGCACCGGTTCCGGATATTGCAGCTTCGAGATCAACCACTCGCCCTCGACGCGCCTGAACTCCCAAGACCACCGGGTTATTGACCTCGCGGTCTCGAGTTCCCCACCGACCCGGGCGCCTTCGGGGTCGGTCAAGTCAGCTTCACGATCCGCAACGTAGTGCGTGACGTAGTTCGTGGCCCGAGCATGATCTTCGTCATCGACATCAATCAACAGATTGCTGCTGAGGTTCACGTTCAGGTTGTCATCGACCGCCTCGATGCCGGCGAAGTGTTCGCGGATCTTTTCGCGTCCTACATGCTTGAATGCTTGGTTTTGGCTTGCTCACCTTCAAGTACCCGCAGGAACTCATAGACAAGCCGTTCACATTGGTCGCGAACTTCGAACTTGTACGTAGGTGTCATCCGTATCTCACCCCGTCCGTCGTCCATCATCTCGCCTGGGGTTCATCCACGTAGGTCGGGACGCCTTCCTCCTCGAAGATCCGGTCGATGGCGCGTCGATCGTCTTCGCTTAGCTGCCAGTCCGCCGCCGCGGTGTTCTCTTCGAGTTCGCGTTCGTTTCGCATGCCGACCAGGGCGACTGTCAGGGCCGGGTTGCCCAGTGCCCAGGCAATGGCCAGTTGGGCGACGGATTTGCCGTGGTCGGCCGCAAACGCCTTGAGCTTGTCGACGACACGAAGCTCGGCGCGAAAATGCTCGCCCTCGAAGAGCGGCAGTCCGAATGCCTTGCCCGCGCTGCGCCAATCCCAGTCCACGAAGGTGGTGTCGGGTGTCATCGCACCCGTCAAGAGCCCGAAGCCGAGGCTGCCGTAGGACATGAAGCCGATCCCGGTCTCGCCACAGAACGGCAGGACGTGGGCCTCCATGCGGCGGTCGAACAGGTGGTAGCCGACCTGGTTGGCGGTCAGATGCCCGTGCTGTTCGCACTCGCGCATCATCGGCACGTCGTAGTTGGAGACGCCGTAGTGGCGGATCTTCCCGGCGTCCCTAAGCGCCTCGAGTGCGCCGATCGTGTCATCGTGGGGCGTCTTGTGATCCGGCCAGTGGATCAGCAGCAGGTCGATGTAGTCGGTGTCCAACCGACGCAGGCAATCCTCGGCGTGGACCGTGATGTTGGCGGGCGAGGCGTCGCGACCCGTAACGGCGGCACGGCCGCGGGTGTCGTCGTCCCGATAGGCAAACCCGACCTTGGTGACCACGACGACATCCTTGCGCCGCGTGCCCAAACCCTGTGCAAGCAACTCCTCGGACGTGAACGGGCCGTACACCTCAGCGGTATCGAACAGGGTGATGCCGTGGTCGACGGCCATCTCGACGGCGCGGACGGCCGCCTTGAGATCGATGTCGCCGTATTGCGTGCCGCCCATTTCCCAAGTTCCGAAACCGACGACCGAACATCTGAGGTCCGTATTGCCGAAATTGCGATGTTCCATGGAGTTTTCCCTGCCGTGCCGGTCAACTTCGGGCGCGTCGCCTCGAAACGCGTTTGACGACTGCGAGAATCGGCATCGCCAGCGGCGCTACGACCATCGCGACGACCGTGATCGCGACGACCAGACCCATGACGGGGATCAGAACGATGGCCAGCAGCAATCCGATCGGCACCATCACGACCAGCATGATCACCTGCATCGGCAACGCCACGGGCAACGCGACCAGTGCCCCGACCAATGCCTCGGGCAAGGCCAGCAGAGCCTTCGGTTTGGTCACCGCGAGTGCCGCCAGCACACCGATCGCGACGCCGACGAGCACCCATGCCCAAGGCTCCATTACCGTCCCAAATGGTTGGTTGAACGCCTGATCATACGACATGCGACGTAGCGTGGGCGCAGTCTTGACGGGAGTCCCAAGGTTTCTCCGGTCAACCGCTCAGCCGTCCATCACCCGCGGATGGGCTTCCACCGACGGCGGTGCCATGAGTCGTCGCTGTCGATCCGTTGCTTCGGGGAAGTCCGCGGGATCGTAGGGCCGCCTGGCCCAGGTCGAGTGAGGCGGGCTGTATTTGTAGAGGAGCGTGCGGCGTTCGTGATCGGCGGTCCACGCGGCGGTGCCGTGGATCAGCGCCTCGGTGAAGATCAGCACGTCGCCGGCGGCCATACTAGGCTGCACGACCCAGTCCTCCCCGCGCTCGAACCGCGCGACGTCTCGCGGCATGTGCTGGAGGAAGTTCGACTTGTGGCTGCCGGGAACGCAGACGAAGCCGCCGTCGCCGGGTCCGACCTCGGTGAGGTTCCAGGTGGCGACGGACTGAACGCATCCGGGCAATCCGGAAGTCGAGTGTGCGATGCCGACAAGGACAACAACGCCCTGCACCGGCTGAAACGTCGATACGGCTTGGCCGATCATCGAAAGCGGCGGGCTTCGAGGTCACGACGTCGGACATGCTTCGCAATCCCGACGACGACCGCACGACGAACGTGTTCGACGAGGCGATTTACTCTGCCGCTGCGGGCTTCACAAGCTTTGTATAACACGCGGTCGGTCTTGCCACGGAACTCTCAGCCTCGGGTAGACCGGCCGGGGCTCGTCTCCGACGTCCGCCCTAAGGCCTGACGCCCGTCGCCAGGAATTGCGGTAGGCAGAACAGATAGCGGTTGTCGTCAACGGCCGCTGCCGCTTCGTCAAGCATCGCGTCGATCTCGGCGGCGGGCATCGATTCGCCATGTTGCGAAGCACGAGCAGGCTGCCGCCCTCGATGTCGACCCCCGCCTGCACGCGGACATCGACGTGGTCGAATCCAGCATCGAGTAGGTGGGAGCGCAGCTTCCGACCGATCTCCGGCTCCTTGAACGCCGGCGCCGCGGCGTCGAAAAAGCGTTTCGTGCGCTCCATGCCCCAGGGCTCGACGGCCACGAAGCCCCAGTCGCTGTCGATCAGGAGCAGACGACCGCCCGGTTCGAGAACGCGCCGGAACTCGGCGAGCGTGGTCTGGACATCCGGAACGTACTCGAGGACGTTCTTGCAGAGCAGGCGATCCACGGTGGTGTCGTCGAGCGGGATGCAATCTCCGTCGACGAGGTGGAAGGAGATGTTGTCCGACTCGGAATTCCGATGTGACGCGTTGGCGACGAAGCCCGCATTGAGATCCACGCCGTAGGCGCGGCCGGCGGGCCCGACGATCCGCGCCATTCCTTCGGTCATGAAGCCCGGGCCGCAGCCATAGTCCAACACCCGGGACCCCGGACGGAGTTCTAGCGGGGCGAGCAGTGCCGCGTGCCCCTCCCGCCAAACGAACATGCGCTCGTAGCGCCCAACGCGCTCGTCGTCGATTTGCCGCCAATGGTCGGTGTAGAACGTGTTCTCGGTCATGGATGCCCCCGCAGTCCTGGGCAGCGGCCGGGGCTCGCGTCGCAGGTCAGGCGTCCGCCGCCAGCCTTGGCGCGAGGGCATCCAACCGACCGCGCACTTCGCCGCGGAATTCCGAAAGCTCGCGGGCCAGGTTCTGGTGGTCCTTCGCCAATTCGGCAATCTTGGACTCGATGGCGACGAAGCGATCGTCGATCTTCTCGAACCGGGCGTCTACCTGCGCGAACCGGGCGTCTACCTGCGCGAAACGGGCGTCTACCTGCGCGAACCGCGCGTCTACCTGCTCGAAACGCCCTTCCACACCCTTGATTTGACCATCGATCAGATCGAATCTCTTGCTGAATACGTGCCAAAGAAAGAACCCCATTGCCACGACGGCGGTGATCTGGGTAAGGCTGAGTACGACTGCTTCAAGTCCCACGACTACTACTCCGTTGGTCGACCATCTGATTCCCGGCGGCTCGCCCGAATCAGTCTTATGCGGCCAACGCAAAGGCGCTTCGAAGTGGTCCTACGATACACCTTTCGTCAAGCGCCAGGTTCGCCCTGACCTAGCCGCAGCGGTCAGTATCGATTCCGGGTGGGCTCGCCGCCGTAGGCACATCGCCAATGGCGATGTGCGACTTTGCCGCGACGTCACGTGAGACTTGCGCGTCCTAGTGGTCTGATTCCGAGTTGTCGTGACAATACGCACGGCGTCGCACCTTGCACGGCGCAACGCAAAGCGAGGATGTGCCGCTCTGAAAACAAGCACTTGGCCAAGTCATCCAGGTTCCTGTTCGTTACGAACGACGTCATGTTATTTCGGAAACGGCACACTAGTCGTCGGACGTAGCGAGCGTTAGGCGGTAAACCCGGGCCGCGGTACCGCTGAACATCGATGCCTTCTCGGTTTCGCTCAACCCCATCTTCCGGGCGATGCGCTTCATCAGGTTCCAGAGCGTGCGATAGGAGACGCACTCCTTGTCCACGGGGAAGTTGCTTTCGAACATGCAGCGATCCGGTCCGAAGGCTTCGATCGCGTAGTGATAGAACGGGTAGAGCAGCTTACATAGCTCCTCGGATCCCAGCGGGCCTTCCTCTCGTTGATGCATGTGAAACGGCGGCTCCCAATCCCAGCCGACACGCTGCTGGGCACCGCCGCATTTCATGACGGCATTGGGACAGCCGGCGATGGCGTCAATGCACTCCCGCCACCGGGCACCCGCCTCCGGACCCGCGTCCGGATCGATCTTTCCGCCGAGGTGGTTGACGATGATCGGCACTTCGGGATGGGCATTCGCCAGCCTGGCAAGCGTGGGCAGGCGTTCGTAGTCGGGCGAGTAGTTGTCGAAGCTCAGGTTGTGATTGCCGAGAAGCGCGTAGCCCTCCTGGAATTGCGCGTTGAGGTCCGACGGAAAGGGGCTGCGGATGCCGCGGAAGTTGGGCGAGGCGGCGAGATGCGCCTGAAGCACCGACTCGGTGTCCGCGCCCAGCCGGAGATCCGCGGTGCTGAAGATGCCCGTGCATAGACGCGGGCTGCCGAACTTCCCGGACCGGCTCATTGCGGCGATGCCGTGTACGAACTCCGTCTCCCCGACGCAACGCATCTCCTCCGGACCGTCGGCCCGGTAGAACGCGCCGCATTGGGCGAAGACCGTCTGCACGACGTTGTGGCCGGAGGTCCGGATTTCCTCGGCCATCTCTTCGCAGAGATAGACCTTCTGCTCCCACGGCGCTTGTTCCCCACGCATATCCCACAAGTGGTGGTGGGGGTCGACGATCGGCAGGTCCGGTTCCAGCACGTCCTCCGGTGTTTCCCGGGCCAGCCACTCCTCCAACGGGGCGTTCTCGGGATAGGGCATTGCTGATTGCTCCACTGTCGGTTGCAAGGGGCAAACGATACAGAACGGAAGATGCCGACGCCCGGAACGCGCCAGCGATCGTCTCCAAGGGGCGGGCGACCACAAGAGTCCTACATCTCCCGCGTTGCTCGTGGGGGCGAGGCCCGCGTTCCTTCGA
Source organism: Pseudomonadales bacterium (assembly GCA_021295895.1). Taxonomy (GTDB): domain Bacteria; phylum Pseudomonadota; class Gammaproteobacteria; order Pseudomonadales; family Azotimanducaceae; genus VXYL01. Next base: position 4,339 of record JAGWBM010000096.1, on the reverse strand, counting down.
TCCGCCGAGGCCCCACGCCCGGTCGCCCCCATGTTTGTGAAGTATGCTGACGCGTCCAACGGATCGAACGGGAATCGGATGCGCACTACTTTCGCGATGCTGATCGCGGGCATGTCGTTGTCGACGACTGCCGCTGAGCTCGCCCCGCGCACAGCGCTCGATGACTACATCGACAAGGTCGACGAGAGTCACACATGGCAGACCGCCGCGACCAGCGAGGTCGAAGGTACCCGCATCGTCGTGGTGGACATGGTATCCCAGCACTGGCTCACCGGGGACGAGGTCGACCGCACGGAATGGCGCCACTGGCTTCGCCTTTCAATTCCGCCTGCGGTCACTACCGATGTCGCCTTTCTCTACATCACCGGGGGTCGGAACGGTGGCGACCCTCCCGTCGAGGCGGATCAAGGGATGGTCGCGATCGCCAACGCCACCGGTTCGGTGGTCGCGGAACTTGGCATGGTCCCCAACCAGCCGCTGGTCTTCGACGGCGACGGGGAGCCCCGGGCCGAGGACGACCTGATTGCCTACAACTGGTCGCGATCCTTGACCGGCGATGGACCGCCCCGACTCGTCCTTGACGCAATGACCAAGAGTGCCGTGCGCGCGATGGACACGGTGTCCGCGGTGGCGGCAACCGAGGCGGGCGGCGAACGCCGCATCGAACGGTTCGTTGTCGCCGGCGGGTCGAAGCGCGGTTGGACCACGTGGCTCACCGGTGCCGTGGATCCACGCGTTGTGGCCATCGTGCCGATCGTCTTCGATGCGCTGAATACCCAAGCGTCGATGCGCCACCACTTCGCCGCCTACGGCTTCTTCTCGCCTTCCGTCGGGGACTACGTCCGCCACCACATCCTTCCCCGACTTGGCGAACCCGCGGTGAGAAAACTCATGAGCAGTGTCGACCCCTACTCCTATCGGCACCGCATCACGATGCCCAAGCTGATTCTGAACGCCACCGGCGATCAGTTCTTTCTGCCCGACTCGTCGCGTTTCTACTGGGATGGACTACGCGGCGAGAGCTATCTGCGGTACGTACCGAACAGCGATCACGGCATGGGCGGCACCGATGCACTCGATACCGTCGCCGCTTTTCATTGGCTCGTGGTCAACGGCAAGCGGCCGCCGCGGTTCTCGTGGACACATGGCGCCGATGGGTCGTTGCACGTAATGGCGTTGGACCAGCCTCAAGGCGTACTGCTCTGGCAGGCCACCAACCTCGAAGCACGGGATTTCCGCGTCGCAATTTTGGGGCCCGCGTTCACCAGCACCCCGGTCGAGGCCGGTGCACGGGGTATTCACACGGCTCGTGTTCCGGCACCCGAACGCGGCTGGAGCGCGTGGTTTCTCGAACTCACCTACGACGTGGGCGCACCCAAACCACTGAAGCTCACCACGCAGGTCGTGGTCACGCCCGATGTCCTGCCGTTCGAGGACAAGCCCCTCGACCTGCCAACGTCGATCACCATCGTCTGCTCGGGGGCCGACCCGGCGGCGGCAAGAGCCATCGGTGGGGCCGTGGTCGGCGCGCCAAAGGAACAGTTGGGCACCGAATCGATTGCCGCGGAAGCCCTCGGCGACCGGCTCTACGTCAACTGGGCGCCAGACGGCGATATTCGCTTGAGCGCCGCAGCGGTAGGCAAGTTCCTCGAGGCCGAAGGGTGCACCAACGGGCGATACCAACTCGAGTCGGGCGAGGGCATGACCCTGCCACCCGGGCGTTGACCCACGACCGTTCGCCGCGTTCGGTCCCAGTAGCCCGGCCTTACGTCAGGCGGCGTATCCCCAGTACGTGAATCCGGCGATCCTGGGCGTCGAAGGCAGGTACATCGTCTCGAGCTGGCCGATGTTGAAGCCGCCTTGTGCAAGCAGGCCGGGGATGTCGCGGTTCAAGTGGCAACCGCCGGCGACCCTCGTCCAGAGCGGATCGATGCGATCCTGCCAGCGTCGGACATCGTCGTCCGGCGCTTGGCCATGTTCGCTGAACAGCAGCTTGCCGCCAGGCTTGAGGACGCGGCGCATCTGCTCCAAGGCCACCTTCCAACCCGGGATCGTACACAGCGTATAGGTGAGGACGACCGTATCCGCACTGTCGTCATCGAGCGGGATCTCCTCGCCGGGCAGGTCCAGCCAGCGCAACTCGAACGGCGCGGCGTCGACCCGGGCCCGTGCTTTCTCCCGCATGCCTGCCGAGGGCTCCAGACCCCAGACCAACTCGACCTTTTCCACCGTATAGAAGGGAATGTTGAGGCCGGAACCCATGCCCACCTCGAGAATCCGACCTTCCGCCTGCGGGACCACCTTTTGGCGCTGCCTGCTGATGGGTTTGGCGGCGCACCCCTTGTCGATGCAATGGGGCAGGATTCGATCACTGTAGAAACCCATGACTGTCCCCTGGCGGTTCGACGAGGCGGCGTAAGCCCCTGTTTCCTACTCGCTGGACGCGGCAAGCGGCACGCCAAGCCAGCAAACCATCCGTTGTCGATGGGTGACGTTAATAGTCGTGTAGCTGACTCCGGGCAACCCGTTCGAGAATCCTGAGACGCAATGCGTCCGCATCGCTCCGGTACTCGCTAAAGCCCGCAAGATTGTGTTCCTCGTTCGGGTCGTTCTTGCGGTTGAACAGCATATAGGTCTCACCCTCCTTGTTGAGCCCGATCTTCCACTCGTCGTTCATCAGCATGAACTCGCCCATGATCTCCGAAAGGGCATCGTCGCGATGCCGACTGCCACCGAGAGCACCTGCCAGGGATTTGCCGAACTGGCGATATTCGAGTTGGCCGCCGGCGAGTTCCACCAGTGTCGGTCCGAGATCGACGGTTTCCGCCGGAGAGTCGTTCACGATCCCCGAGTCTTCGGCACCCGGCGTCCTGACGATCATCGGCACCCGGACCGCGCCGTCATAGAAGTTGCTCTTTGAGACAAGACCGTGATCGCCATTCATCTCCCCGTGATCCGAGGTGAAAGCGATTACCGTCGCATCCATCTCCCCCCGTTCCTCGATCACGGCGAGAATCTCGCCGATCTGGTCGTCGATCAGGGAGACGCTGCCGGCATAGTCGGCGCGCATCGCGCCCACTTCGCCTGGCTCGAAGGCCGGATAGCGTTTCATGCCCTCGAACCTTCGATCGATCTGTCCCCTCGGCCTCGGCGCGTCGGTGTCGTTCACCGCGGGCGGCGGCATCGACTCGGGGTCGTACATGCTGGCATAGGGTTCCGGGGTGTCCCAGGGCTGGTGCGGGCCACCCCAACTGACCCAGCAGAACCAGGGCTCGTCTCGATCGTAGGATGACAGGTAGCGTTTGGCCTGTTGACCTACATAGACGTCGTAGTAGTCCTCCAACGGTAGGGCGGAAGGGCGAACGATCCATGGCTTGTTGGCCGACCGCTCCTTGAAGTCGTCGCGGTACGCATCGAGCAGACCCTTGTCCTCCCAAAGCGCCGTCATGTGGCTCATCCCGCTCGTGGAGGCACGAGGGCCACCGATCTCGTCCACATCATCAAGACCCAAGGCGTGCAGCAGATCCTCCTTGTCTCGGAGGTCGGAGTCACCATGCGGGTGTAGATGCGTCTTGCCGACGAGGCTTGTTCGGTAACCGAGGTTCCTGATCTCGCGTATCCAGTGATCGGCGTCTGCGGGGACAGTGTGGGGAATGTGGCCCCAGACGCCGTTGTTGTGGGGGTATGCGCCGGTCGCCAGCGCCACCCGCATCGCGCAATCGCTGAAGCGCACGCCCTCGGCGGCGATACGATCCAAGTTCGGCGTGTTCACCCAGCCGCCGCTGCAACCCATTGCGTCCCAACGCTGCTGATCGGTCATCAGGAAGAGGATGTTGTGCATGGATTCCACCTCGTTGTCGTAGCGGGGATTCCGGCTCACGCGAGGGCGTGCTCAAGATCCGCGATCAGGTCATCCACGGACTCGATGCCGATGGACAGACGCAATAGGTCCGCAGGGATCGGGCTGCGTTCTCCCTCGATGGAATAGCGGTGTTCGATCAGGCTCTCCACGCCGCCCAGTGACGTCGCCCGAGTGAACACCCGACAGCGTTTGACGACTTCCAACGCGTCTTCGGCATCACCTTTGACCCGCAACGACAACATGCCGCCGAACCCACCGTCCATCTGTCTCTTGGCGATATCGTGTCCCGGGTGGCTCGACAAGCCCGGATACAGGACCGCCTTCAACGCGGGGTGGCCTTCGAAGTGGCGCGCGATCGCCAACGCCGACTCACAAGCCCTGTGAACACGCAGGAACAGGGTGCGCATGCCCCGCTGCAGCAGCCAGGCTTCGAACGAACCGAGGATCGCACCGCCGTGAATCCGGATCTGGCCGATG
>JAGWBM010000095.1:13207-13546 GCA_021295895.1 Pseudomonadales bacterium | reverse complement strand
GCCAAAGGCGCGTTCTCCGTCGACCGGATCTTCGTCCACGTCACTACGCAGCGTTCCCGGGCGCGGGTGAGCGCCACGTAGAGGAGACGTGTTTCGTCGGAGAACCCCTCCTGCCAGTCGACGTCGAGTTCGGCCTTCTCAGGACCGAGATGCAGAATCTCGCGGTGGCCAGACTCGGCGCTATGGTAGTTGGCCCAGCCCTTGTCGCGCCGCTGGTTCGCGTCCCACAGGAACGGACAGAACACGATGGGGAATTCGAGGCCCTTGGCCGCGTGCATGGTGACGATCTTGACCAGCTGCTCGTCGCTGTCGAGGCGCAGCAGCGCCACCTCGTCGCGG
>JAGWBM010000095.1:12099-13066 GCA_021295895.1 Pseudomonadales bacterium | reverse complement strand
GATTCCAGGATGCGCCGGATCAACGTGGCGATGTCCGCTCGTTCCCATTCCTCCAGCCAGTTGGCGAATCGTTCGGTCCAGACGTTCCAAGCATTGTCGTCGTCCTGAAGGGCACCCAGCGAAGCGGCGTCGAGACCGAGGACATCCGCCGTCAGGGCACCGCGGGTACGATGCGGCGACTGCGGTTTGGCGATGGCCCACAGCAAGCGCTCGAGTTGTTCGGCTTCGCGGCTCGCGATGACGTTCTCGATGCCGATCTCGACGCTGGCGATATGGCGTTCGTGGAGTGCCCGGGCGACCCGCCGGCCCTGTTCGGCGGTACGGACCAGAACCGCGACGTCCGAGCCGCGCACCGGTTCGCACCCAAGTTTCGCCCTGCCCTGGTCGGCGAGCTCGAGAAGGGCGGCAATCTCGTCGGCAGCCAAACGCGCCGCCAGGTCGCCCATGTTGGGCTTCGTCCACAACAGCTTGGGAACCCATTGAAAATACCGAATCTGAAACGGGGCATTGCCGGCCCCAGCGACGGTTTCGCCGTCGACAACGAGGCTGGGTTTCTCGACCGCCGATTGCACGGGGGCGAAACCGATGCCGGGCAGCGCGAACGGGCAGGGATGGTCGAAGACCGTGTTCACCGCCTCGGTCAGTGCGGGTACCGAGCGGTAGTTGCGCGCCAGGTTCAGCTTCGCGTCAGCGGCCACGGCGTCGCTGGTGTTCAGGTACGCGAAGATGTCGGCGCTGCGGAACCGGTAGATCGACTGCTTGGGATCGCCGACGATGATCAGCGCGCCGATGTCGTCGGCGAGTCGTGCATCGCGGTATATCCGGCGGAATATCTCCGCCTGCACCTGGTCGGTGTCCTGGTACTCGTCGATGAGCGCCCAGGGATAGCGGTCACGGATGCGCCGCGCGAGCGTCCCGCCGTCGAGTGCCCGGTGCACACCGGTGAGCAGATCGTCGAAGCCGAGTC
>JAGWBM010000095.1:6488-11829 GCA_021295895.1 Pseudomonadales bacterium | reverse complement strand
CCTGGCCTTGCGAACCGCGGCGCGCCAAGCGTCTTCCAGCCCGTCCAAGCCGCTCGACGCTGCCTCGGTTGAAGTGTCCGCCCCGACGATTTCAAGATCGAGCCTGGCCACGTAGCCGGACACCCAGCCGGCGAGTTCGTCCGCCGCGAAGCCCTTTTTCATGGCGTAGCGAACCAGCAGGGAGGATGCGGGATAGGCCCACCGGCGCCACTCGTCGGTGACTGCGGCGTGCAACGTATCGGCCCCGTCGCCGGCCACCTCGAAGGCGAACGGCAGGCCTCCATCGAACGCGAAGTCACCGAGCACGCGCTGGCAGAAGCCGTGAATGGTCATGACGTTGGCGCGATCGAGATCGAGCAACGCCAAGTCCAAGAGTCGCGCGATGTCGGCTCGGTCGATGCCGAGACCCTGCCACCGTTCGAGCAAATCAACGGCCTGCCGGTCCGAGTCGGCGACCTCGCCCTTTGCCCGGCCCAATGCGGCCCGTAACGTCGCACGTATGCGGTCGCGCAGTTCGCCCGTCGCCGCGATGGTGAACGTGACCACCAGCAACTCCCCGATCTCGACGCGTTTCTCGACCAGCAACCGGGCTGCCAAGGTGGTCAGGGCATAGGTTTTGCCCGTGCCCGCGCTGGCCTCGATCAATAGTTCCGGCGCGTCTCCCAGACCGACGTTCAACGGGGTCCTGTCAGTCGCGTTCATCTGTCTGGATTGTGTTCCGCATCGAGGAGCGGCAGCAGCAGCGTCTCGGCGAGACCGGCGAACTGTTCTTCGTCGAAGGGATCTTCGCCGTCGTAGGCCAGCGAGACATAGGCGTTCAGCAGACCGTCGAAGGCCCTCTCGCCGTTCCATTCTCCGCAGGCGGCGTTCCACGCGCTGTCACGGTCCTGCGACTTCACGAAGCGCTCGGCGTATTTCATCGACGCCCCAGGGGCGAACGCCAGCAGTGACCGGGAGCCTCGCCACCAGGCATTCAGCCAAAGACCGAGCTGTTCGCGCGCTTCCTCGGGGCTGGGTGCGTCGAACACCTTCTGATCGACGCCACCTGGTGCAAGACAGACGAGATTCGCTTCTGCTTCGACCTCCTCGTGGGCGACCCACGCCAGCAGTTCGAGCCAAGCCCCGAAGCGGTCCTGAGGACGGATCCTGCCGATCCGCCAGCGCAGCAGTTCGTGCCGTTCGCCCCCGTCGACGACGGAAACGTTGTCCACCGCGCCGGTCAGACGATAGCCGTCGACATCCACATCGATGTCCCTCGGGTCTGACGAGAGCGCCTCCTCGTAGCGCTTGAGCGCTCGTTGGAACTCGCGAATTTCCGCCTGCATGTCCTCGTAGACGACTTCACCCGGGCCGCCCGCCGGCAGGCGACCGCGGGCCGTCACCACCCGCTTGATTTCCTCGGCGGCATCGAGCCCATACATCTCCGACTTCAAGGCCCATTGCGCCAAGCCGTCGAGCTTGAACGGTTCGTCCTCCAACAACGCGATCTCGTCGACCTCGAGGCGGATGCCGAGGTGGTCGCGCAGGAACGCCCGGGTCGGGTTGCCGAAGAACGCGATCAGGCGGGCGAGTTCGACCCGCTTCTCCCGCTCCTCGCGCACCGGCTCGAAAGGCACCGAAAAGCGCCCGCGTGCTTCGAAGTCGGTCTCCTTGTCGGCGTGGCCCGCGAGCGTGCGGGCGGCATCGAGCATCGAGGCGGAGTAGCTCCACAGGCCGCTGCCCGCCTCGTAGTAGCGACGACTGAACGGCTGCAGCGGATGGTTCGTGTCGAAGCCGCCGCCGAAGCGTCGCTGCAGGTAGTCGCGCAACTCGTCAACGACCACGGACGGCGGCATCGGTTTGTCGTCGCGGACGTTGCGTCCGGTGTAGCTAACCAGGAAACAACGCCGCGCCGCGAGCAGCGCTTCCAGGAACGCGAACCGATCCTCGTCGCGGCTGTTGCGATCGCCGGTTCGTTCATCGTCCGCATCCACCAAGTCGAAGGACGACGGCGACGGGCGGCGGGGGAACAGGCGGTCGTTCATCCCCAACGCGCAGACGACCTTGGCCGGGAAGGCCTGGCCAATGCCGAGTGAGACGACGGTGACGCCGTCGGCCAGACGCGCCGCCGGCCTCGACAAACCGGTCGCGGCCCGGTCAAGCACGTCGCGCACCACGCCGAAGGGAATCGGGGTGTCGACCTCGCACTCCGCCGCGACGTCCTCGATGAGTCGGGTGACCGTGGCGGTCTCCCCGGCGTTCTCCCAATTGGTCGCGTAGAACCGCTTCACCAGGGTGTGTAGGGTCTCGGCCCATTCAGATGCCGGCTGCTCCTGTTCCCTATGCGCACGCAGTTCGATCACGCCCTCGCAGTAGTGGACGAACCGGCCGAGAAGCTCGTAGTCGCCGGAGAATCCCGCCGAATCCGTGGAATAGGGCGCCACGTCGCCGAACATCGCGGTCTCGCCGTCCATGGCGTAGCCGAGCAGCAGCCGATCGATGCCCGGCCGCCAGGCATGGCCGTCGAATCGGGGCAGTCCCTCGTCTTCGCGGTGGTCGGCATCGATGCCCCAGCGGATGCCCGCTTCGTCCACCCACCCGCGCAACGTCGACAGATGCCGCTCGGCGATGCGGAACCGGTCGCGTACGGCCTTCGACTCCAGCGGCGCCATCACCGCTTCGGCCCCGTAGCGCGAATCGGGCAACGCCAGGAGATCGAGAAACGCCTGAACGGCCCGCGTCGCCGCGGCGCGGGGACGGGCAATGTTGAACGGGATGACATCGGCGGCGGCGAACACGGCTTCGATGGCGGGCGCGTAGTCGACGATGTTCGGCGTCAGCACCAATACGTCGGCAGGCTGGATGTCTGGATTGTCATCGAATATGCCGAGCAACCGGTCGTGCAGCGCCTCGGCTTCGCGCATCGCCGAGTGGCAGATGTGGATCTGGATGGAGTCGTCCACATCCGCCGGTTGGACCGCCTTGGCTTCCGATGCGAGACGGAGATCGAGGATGTCCCGCTGAACGGCGCCCAGCGACGTTTTCTGGCGTGGCGCGTCGTAGTGCTCCACCGGCGAGCCCGTCGAAAGCTCGTCATCGAGGAGCAGGTTCTGCATGTCCCGACCCAGCTTTCCCCATGCACTCAGGAGTTCGTTGCCTTCCGTACGGTATTCCTGGGCGGGATCCTGCGGATCGGCACGGCGTTGGATGACCCGGCGCGGGGCGATGTCGCTCCAATACTCCTCGCACGGGCTCAGCATGTAGAGGTGCACGTCGATGTGCTCGCCGGCTTGACGAAGCAGGTCCAGATACGAGGGAGACAGCGCGGCGACGCCGAAGAAGCTCACCCGGGTCGGCCAGCTTCCCGTCTCGCCGAACGAACCGGTCGCCGCCGCCGCACGGAATGCGTCGATCGCCGCAACCCAGTGGCTGGGTTCGGTAATCCCTTCGGTCACCCGTTGCCACAGCTTGGCCTGCCAGTGCGGCGCTTCGCCCCGTTCCCAGGCCCGGATCCAATCGGGACGGTAGAGGAGGCAGCGGTCGTAGACGTGCGACAGGCGATCCGCCAGTTCGAACCGCTTGCGGGAATCGCCGTCCTCGAGGTACTCCCGGACCGGAGCGGTTCCCGGACCCTCGAGGCTCGCCACCTGCTCGTATATCCGCCACCGCAGGCGATCCGGGGCGAACGGTGTGTCGGTTGGCAGGTTGCCGAGGGCATCTCGCATCATCGACCAGGCGAACTGCGCCGGCAGCTCGATGGAGATGTTCGCGGCGATGCCGAGCTCCTTCGCCAACGCGAGCACCAGCCACCGACCGAGGGTGGGGTGCGGGACCACGATCCGCTCCGGTTCGAAGGGGTCCAAGGGATCTCGCCGGATGACTTCCGCAAGCCGGCAGGCGAGGGTCTCGAGGCGATTGCCGGTCTGGATATCGATGTGTGTTGCCAAATTACTCGCTTACCGAACCAGCCGTGCCAACAGCAGGCTCGTCAGATCCCGGCGAGCATCGAGTACTGCCACGACGTAGACCGCCCTGTCGTCGTAGCGATAGACAATCCGCCACGGACCTTCGACAAGCTCGCGATAGGCAACGACATCGATGACGCGGAGTTCGGGAACCACCCGACCACGTGCCGGCAGTCGGTCCAATTCACCGCAGCGACCCTCGATTCGTTCTGAGACCGCCAACGCGTGCGCCGGACTGTCCTCGGCAATGAAGGCAATGATGTGTTCGAGGTCTCGGCGCGCCGTTTCCGTCCACAGGACTTCGCGTTCATCCATCCGAGGCTGTCAATTCGGCCTTGATGTCGGCGAACACCTGGCGTTGGGACACCATCCGACCGGCCGAGACATCCGCCTCGCCTTGCACGACGAGTTTCAGCATCAGCAGTGCTTCCTGAATCCGCTGATGCGATTCGTAGTCCTGAACGACCGCAGTGGCAGCACCATTCTGGGTGACAACGATGGTTTGATGGCCGGTTTTCATTTCGGCTAGCAATTGCGATGCCTTGGCCTTGAACTCGCTCAGACTTACGACAGGTTTGGACATGGCAGACCTCAATGCAGTCCGAATTCTGGTCTAATCCTACCTGATTCCGGCATCTCGGATCCTGCTAGTGTGCCGCGTCACAAATAGGTTGATGTTCGGGGAGGCCGATTTCGTGCCTGTAACCTGCCTTAAGGGGTTCATGTGGGCGGCACATCCTCGCTTTTCCGACGCTTTTCCCAGATCAAGCCCCCCCGGAAAGTTCAACGTACTTCTGATACAGCACACTAGGGACGGCACCTACTTGATATAGAGGAACAACGTACGGTCCCTCCGGGATCACCGCCACTGCGTTGTCCGCGGACCGGTCGACGCTTTCGCGCACGGCATCCTCGACCGAGTCGATCAGTTCGACGCCCGTGAGCCCACGGTCGCGCTCGCCTAGACGACTCAACATCCGGATTCGCGCCGCCCGTTGTGCCTTGGTCTGCATCTCGCTCTCCCACTCGTCGATGTCGGCAAAGCGTTTTTCGAGCAGCGAAGCGAGAAACGCGTCCGCACCCTCATCGATCAGCCGTCGCTGCGAAGTCCGGAAGGCGTCCGAGCCGAGGCCCTCCGAGCAGTCCGAGGCGACAATCAAGGTCGCATCGTCGTCCAGGATGTCCATGGGCGTGACCATGCCCTTGACCGTCTGGTAGTAGGTCTGGTCCAGGGGATACCCCGCAGCGGACGTCACCACCGTGCGGAATCGGCGCGGCACGGGGACCGTCAGATAACGATCCGCATAGGCCACGGCTTCGGCATGGCTGGCGACGATCTCGCCGAAATTCACGAACGACAGGCGCCGCTCGTCGTCGATCACCGTGTTGACCGCGTA
>JAGWBM010000095.1:0-6439 GCA_021295895.1 Pseudomonadales bacterium | reverse complement strand
CCGCGCACGGGTTTTCGAGGAACCTCGCGCTGTGGAAGGTGCGAATCGTATCGGCGTGTGCGATCCCGGGGGCGACGACCTTGCGGCCCCCCGAATAGCCCGCCATGAAGTGCGGTTCGACGAGTCCCGTGGCGATGCGCAGGTCCGCCTCGACGAACCGCCGGTCGAGTTTGACCGGCGTGCCGAGCGTCGGCGTTTCGCCGAAGTCCACGTGCGCTGCGTCGTCCCGGGCGTCATGGTTCTCCACGGCAACGCGGTCGAGCACCCAGGAATCGCCCACGAGTTCGGCCAACTCGGCGCCCAGGTTGGGCCGGTGCAAGCCGGTGGCGACGAGCACCGTGATGTTGCCCGCGTCGACGCCGGCGTCGAGAAGCGTCTCGATGAGGGGTCGCAGGAGCAGGTTGTTCGGCACCGGACGGGTCACGTCGCAAATCAGGATGCAGGCCGAATTCCCATCTCTTGCGAGATCGGCAATCGGCGCACAGCCCACCGGCGCCGCCAAGGCTTGCCGAACTGCGGTATCTGGATCCGGGATGAGCGGCATGGGCGGCTTGGCAATCACCGTCACGTCCATGTCGTCGTCGAACCGGACCGGCAGGCCGGTCCTGCCGTAGAGAAGATCGACGATCATGGCGGAGAGGATATGCCACGGCGATTACCAGCGCACGGCCGATGGCCCGATTTCCACGTTCTCGGCTTGCAGGCGGGTTGGCAGCCGCCTAGGGTCCGGCGAATGATCCGTACATATAGAGCGGCGTCGCTCACACTCGCCTTGGCATCCCTGCTGCTCGTTGAAGCGGCTTGGACGGCGCCCGCCCCCGCAGAACCGACGCTCGTCGAGGAACGCTGGGAAGAGACCCTGCGTTTTGTCCGGGAGACCTTTCCCGACGTTCCTCAGCTATCCACCGAGCGGCTCGCCGAACTGCTCGAAGAGGACGTGGAAGTCGTGCTTCTCGACGCGCGATCAACGAGAGAGTACGCGACCAGCCATCTCCAGGGCGCCGTCCAGGCAAACAACGTTCGAGCGGCGCGCCAAGTGCTCAGCCAGCACGGCGAGAAGCCCACTGTCGTAGTCTACTGCTCGGTCGGCTACCGCTCCTCGCGTCTCGCCAAGCAGTTGCGGGCACGTGGCGTCGAGAGTGTCTTCAACCTCGAAGGGTCGCTGTTCAAGTGGGCGAACGAGGGCCGACCGGTCTATCGCGGAGCGGAGCCGGTTTCCTCGGTACATCCCTTCGACGCGGACTGGGGAAAGCTGCTGGACAAGACGCTGCACTCGGAATGATCCTCGCGAGACTCGTTGCCCCAAGCCCGTTTTTTGCGGGCAGTTTTTCTGCCACGTCGCCACGTTCGCGATGATCCCTGCGACCGCGGCAGGGCTCTCGCCAGCCTGGCACACTTTCCGGGCGTCGGACCCGATCATCGCCCATCGTGCTCTCATCGGAAGAACACGCCGCCTCGGTAGTGAAATTCGGCACTTTTCTTACCCGCGCATTTCTTCCCCACGCGCATCGAACCCATCATGATCGACCGCGATGGCAACCTGGCATTCGCGATCTGGAGTGCCGGATGGCATGGCGGCAGCGGCATCTTCGAGAAGGTCGGTACCGAGTGGCTATCGATCGGCGGATCTGGCTGGATAAGCTGACGGTGTGAACCGCCCTCGCCCCCTCGACTCCGCTACCATGCTCCCATGCGCGTTCGATTTGGCCTGCACCGGGATGCCCTGGAGCCGACCCCGCCTCGCACCGTCGTCGGCGAGATCAACCTCGGGCCGCTGGGTCTCCTCGGTCTTCTCGAGAGCGACCTCGGCATCCCGCCGGTCGCGGCGCATCCCTCGGAGGCCATTGCCGCCTACCGGGAGTGCCTAGCCGACTGCGACGACTGGGTACGTTTCTACCACCGATCCTTCGACGTCGATCCGGTGGGTGTCGCGCGTACCCTGAACGAATGGCGACAGCAGTGGTACCTGCACGGCTGGGACGGGCACATTCCGGAGGGGGTCGGGGGTCGGCTTGGCGACCTGGCAGTCGTCGAGTCACTGGCCGCCGAGCGGGTTCCCCCCGGGGTCGGGCAACGACTGCGCACCGTGCATGCCTTGTTGGATCGGCGACGCACGCAGGTTCGCGAGGTCGAACTCCTCGACGCACCGGATGATCTGCCGAGGGCGTGGCGTCGCGTCCTCGATCACTTCGCCTGCACGACAACCTCGTCGAGTGCGGGGCGAGCGCCGTGGAATTCGGATCTCGGCAAGCTGCAGGCCTTGCTCACCCGTGATCACGTACAGCCGCTCACCGGCGACGGGTCACTGGTCGTCATCCGCGCGTTTTCCCGTGACGTGACCGCGCAGGCCACAGCAGAGATGATCCGTCGACTTGACGATCCCTCAGACGCCGTTGTCGTCGCGAGCCAGGACGGGATCATCCTCGACAACGCGCTCGAGCGGGTGGGACTTCCCCGCGCCGGATTTCAGCACTTTTCGCCGTTTCGAGCCGCGAGCCAGGTGCTGAAGCTAGCCTTCGCGCTGATCTGGCAACCCTTGGACCCGCATCGCCTTCTGCAATTCCTCATTCACCCGGTCAGCCCGTTGCCGTGGCGCGTTCGTGGTCGTCTCGCGGCGGCGGTGGCCTCGCAACCGGGTATCGGGGGGCCAGCGTGGCAGCAGGCAATAGCGGCAATCGAGGACAAGGTCGAGGACGTCGAATACTGGACGACGCCCGCGCGCCACGACGCAAGCCAAGGTGCGCCCGTGTCGGCGCTGACTTCGCGCACCGGACGACTGGTGGCATGGTTGGCAACCCGACGCGCCGTGGCCCGCGAAGGCGAGGAGACCGCCGTCTACGGTGCCGCCTATTCCCAGGCGGCGGCGCTTTCGTCAACGCTGGACCGGTTGGCCGACGGCGGTCGTCAACGCATCGGCAAGATCGAACTCGACTCCCTCATCGACGACGCGACCCGACCGCTCCCGGACACTTCCCTCATTGCCGAAGCGGGGCACGTGCCCGTCACGGGTCACCCGGGCAACGTCACCGATCCCACCGACCAGGTATTTTGGTGGGATCTGGCACCCACGCGTCGGGACTTGGCGTCTCCGTGGTCGAACGACGAGCGCGACTCCCTCGCTTCCGCCGGCATCGACCTGCCAACCGCCGAAGACCAACTGGCCGACGACACGCGGGCATGGCTTCGCCCGGTGCTCAATTGCCAAAGACGGCTTGTCCTCGTCGTCCACGAGGAAGACGAGGGCCGGCATCCACTCTGGGGGCGAATCCAGGAGCAGATCAGGCACGGCTGGATCGACGTTCCGCTGGATGAATCGCTCCTGCGTGGCGAGGAAACCATCCTCGACAAGATCGCGATTCCCACCCCGCCCCTCGAACGCAAGCCTCTGCCAACACCCCGGCGATGGTGGCGTATCGATCAACCATTGCCCGTCCGCGAAACCGAGTCGTATACGAGTCTAAACCGCACTTGCTACTACCCTCATCAGTGGGTACTCACTTACGCCGCGAAGTTACGCAGCGGTGGCATCAACGGGGTCGCCGATGGACCCCTCCTGAAGGGCAGCCTGGCGCATCGACTATTCGAACGGTTCTTCACCGATCACGGCGACTGGCCCTCGCTCGACGATGACGAGATCCATCGTTGGCTCGACCGAACCATCCGCGATCTCATCGAGAAGGAAGGTGCGGTGCTGCTCGAGAACGGACGTGGTGTCGACCGCCAGCAAGTCATCACCACGCTGGAACACGGCCTCGTCCGCCTTCTCGACCATCTGCGCACGGCGAATGTTCGAGGCGCCAAATCCGAGCAAAACGTGCAACGGCCTTTCCCCGGCAGCGTCTTGCACGGCGAAGCCGATCTCGTCGTGATCGATTCCGACGACAACGAAGCCGTGCTCGACGCCAAGTGGGGCAGCGAGAAGTACCGCCAGGACGAGATCGCGGCCGGTCGGCACTTGCAGCTTGCCGTGTACGGCTACGCGCTCGGTGAAGAGACCTGGCCGTCCACCGGCTACTACATCGTCACCACCGGAAACGTGGTCGCGCCGGACGCGCACTTCTTCCCCCGCGCCATCGTCACCGAAGGCGAGGAGGTGCAGTCGATCTGGCGGAAGAGTCTCGTGACCCGGGATTGGCGCCTCGAACAATTCGCCCGAGGTGAAATCGAGGTCAACGCGGACGCCGAGCCGGACGACGCCTCCGAACCCCCGGACGGCGGCCTGGAAACCCGTGTCGGTGCCGATCGCTTCGACGAATTCCGCTGGCTCACGGGCGTGGCGCCGTTTCGATGACCGTGTCGAACGAACCCGGGCGTTTCGATCACGTCACGTTCATCAGCGCCGGTGCCGGCAGCGGCAAGACCTACCGGCTGATCGACGAACTCGAAAAGGCCATCATCGAGGATGGCGTTCCACCGGGCGGAATCCTCGCCACCACGTTCACGGTCAAGGCTGCGACCGAACTGCGGGAGCGGGTCAGGGACCGCCTGCTGGCGCGCGGCCGCCTGGACCTCGCCGAACGCACGGCGGAATCGCTGATCGGTACGGTACACAGCGTCTGCGAGCGCCTGCTCAAGCGTTTCGCCTTCGAACTCGGCCTGTCGCCGCAGTTGAACGTCATGAGCATCGAGGACGGCGCGCGGTTCTTCAACCAAGCCCTCGACCACGTCCTGCCCATCGGTCGCGTTCGGGAAATGAACGCCTACTCCCGGTGCCTCGAGATGGTCGTCCGTGGCCAGCCAAACTGGCAGTCCGTGGTCAAGGACATCACCGACAAGGCGCGCGAAAACAACCTTGGCGACCACGAACTCCGGGCCATGGGCAAGGCCAACGCCGCCGACCTGCTGGCCTTCTTCCCGGCCGCGAGCACTGAGGACCCCACGCAAGCACTCGTTGATCTTGTGGCGACGACGATTCGCGAGTTGCCCCAGGGCCGTTTCCAGGGCATCGACGATTACCGCGCGTTGCTTGCGGACCAAAGAGCTGCGCTGCAGGGCGACGGCTGCCCCTGGTCCGTCTGGATGAGACTCGCCGGCAGATCGTCTCTCAGGTCCATCGCCACCGAAGTGGCCCGAATCCAATCTGCCGCCGCCGAATACGAGCGCCACCCGGCGTTCCACCGGGATCTGCGCGGCTACACCGAGAGCCTGTTCGACATCGCGGCGGACACCTTGGAACGATTCCAGAACGCCAAGCGGGAACGCGGCCTGATCGACTTTAACGACATGGAGCAGCTTGTGCTGAGGGCGTTGGACGAGGATGCCGTCCACACGCGATTGCACGGAGAGATCCAGCTACTCCTCGTCGACGAGTTCCAGGACACCAATCCCATGCAACTCGCGCTGTTTCTGAAGTTCGCCGCGCTCGCCGACAAGGCGATCTTCGTCGGCGACGTCAAGCAAGCCATCTACGAGTTCCGCGGTTGCGATCCCACGCTCGTATTCGACACCTTGGCCGCCCTGACCGCCGGTGACGCCCAGAGGCATACCCTGAAGTCCAGTTGGCGGTCGCGACCGGCGCTCGTCGGCTACGTCAACGAACTGTTCGCATCGGCCTTCCAGCACGATATTCCCCGCGACTTGGTCGTACTCGACCACGAGCGAGACGAGATCGACGGCCCGGTCGTCACGGCGTGGCGCGTGGAGGGCAATGCCGAGGAACGCGCGCTGGCGGTTGCTGAAGGCGTTGCGCGCCTGATCGCCCGGGCGGACCCGGTTTTCGATCCGGAATCCGACAGCATGCGACCGATCTCCTACGGCGATGTGGCCGTCCTCGCCCGCACCAACCTTGCCGTCGAGCGTATCGCCCAGTCACTGCGGCAGCGGCAGGTGCCCATGAAGATGTCGTTGACGGGGCTGCTCGAAACTCCCGAGGTGTCGTTGGCCAAAAGCTGCTTGCGGCGCTTGGCGGATCGGGCGGACACCCTGGCAACGGCGGAGATCATGGCCTTGGCGGATTGTGCCGAGCCCGAAGCATGGCTCACCGACCGGCTGCGGTGGCTCGATGGCGACGGGCACGCCATGGCATGGGGCGAAGCGGATCATCCGATCATCCGCCGTCTGTTCGAAATGCGCGACGAGAGCGCCCTGCGTTCGCCGGTGGAGATCGTGGCCCGGGTCCTGAACGACGTCGATATACGCCGCATCGTCGCCGCCTGGGGACCCGACGAGATCCGCGCCGCCCAGCGCCAGCGCAACCTCGACGCCTTCCTGGGTCTCGCCGTCGAGTACGAAAAGCACGCGGACTACCATCACGAACCCGGCACGCTCACGGGGTTCCTGTTCTGGTTGGAACACCCGAACTCGCCGGAACTCGACCTGCAGCCCGTGGTAACCACCGGCGACGCGGTACACGTGCTCACCTATCACCGCGCCAAGGGACTCGAATGGCCCGTCGTGGTGTGTACCGATTTCGACTACCAGGAGCGCGTGCGCACCTACG
>JAGWBM010000094.1:5294-11970 GCA_021295895.1 Pseudomonadales bacterium | reverse complement strand
GGTCGCCCGCACCGGACATACCCGCTCTGCCTGGCAACGGGACGGGATAAGCCCGCCCCTACGGTCGTGCTTCCGGGACGATCCGTAGGGTGACCCGATCCCCGTCGCGCAATACCACGACCTCCATGGGCTCGCCGATCTTCACCGCGTCCAGTGCGAAGGTGTATTCGTAGATGTTCGCGATGCGTTGGCCGGCGAATTCCACGATCACGTCGCCACCTCGCATGCCCGCCTTGTCGGCCGGTCCGTCGCCCCGGACGCCGGAGATCGCAACGCCGGCGATGTCCGTGGTGTAGTCCGGGATCGTGCCGAGATAGGCGCGCAGGCTGTCCCGGTCTCCGCCGCCGGCAGGAGCGGAGACCTGCACCTCGACGTAGTCCGGTCGCTCGTCGTTCGATACGACATCGTTGACGATGGCGGTGCCAAACTCCGCAATCCGCGTCATGCCCTGGTAGTCGAGCGTGTCGGGGTCGTCGGTCGGGCGGTTGTAGTCCTCGTGGCTGCCGGTGAAGAAACTCAGGATGGGAATGCCCTTGGGGTAGAAAGCCGTGCTGTCGGTGGGCAGGTAGGGATCGTCGAGCAGCGACAGGTCGAAACCCGCGGGTATGTTGCGTCGTTCGATGACTCCACGCCAGACGCTCGACGAGCCAACGCCTTGCAGGCTCAGCCTGTTGTCGCGCAGGCGACCGACCATGTCGAAGTTGAAGTACGCGACGAGGTTCTCGAGCGGCAGCGGCGGTTGCTCGACGAAATGCGAAGAACCGATCAATCCCAGTTCCTCACCGGACCAGAACGCGAACAGCACGTTTCGCCGGCGCTCCTCGCGTCGCGCCAACTTACGCGCCAACTCCAGTGCCACGGCGACGCCGGAGGCGTTGTCGTCCGCCCCGTTGTGGATCTCGCCTTCCTCGTCCTTGTTTGCCAGTGAACTCGCGTCGCCATGCCCGATGTGGTCGTAGTGCGCACCGACGACGACGGTCTCGGGCGTAGGCTGGCCGGCGGCGGGCAACCAGGCGAGCACGTTGCGATCCGTTTCCTTGATCCGCTCGACGCCCGTGCGAATTGCGACCTCGACCCCTTCGAGGGGGAATTGTCCGAGGAAATGGGGATTCTCGATGTCGAGTTGCGACTGGACTTCCTCGAGACTCTTGCCCGCGCCCCGTAACAACGCGTCGGCCACGGCGTCGTTGACGGAAGCCGCTACGACGCCGGAGCCGGCGAGGCTATTGTCGAACGTCATCGGGATCAGCTGGCCGGCGTTCGGCGAGTTCGGGCCCGCCACCACGAGCATGGCTTTCGCGCCGCGGTCCCGGGCGATCATCGCCTTGTAGCGTAGGCCCGCGTAGCGATTGAGTTCCGCGCGCCGCTCGGCATCGACACCTTCGGGTACGTAGCGCAGCACGAGTACGATCTTGTCGGTCACGTCCAGGCCGGCGTATGAGTCGTAGCCGTTGGTGCCCGGCACCGTGAGTCCGTAACCGGCGAACACGACTTCCCCTTGGACGTCGGCGTTCGCGGTGAAGGAGAGCGGTCGAAAGTCCGTGTCGACCTGATAGGTCTGGGATCCGTTGCCTGCCTGGATGCGAAGCGCGTTTGCCTCCGGGAGGACGCGGCGGTCGGCGGTGAACTCGAAGGCCCGGAAAAAGGTTCCGTCGTCGCCGAACGGTTCGAGGCCAAACGTCCGCAACGCGTCCGCGAGGTATTCGGCGGCCTTTCGGGCGCCCTCCGAGCCGGTCATGCGACCTTCGAGGTCGTCCGAAGCCAGGTACGCGACCGAGGCCCTGAGTCTGGGTTCCGCATCGTCGGACAACGGGTTTATCCCACCGCGGATCGGCGAAGACGCCATCGCGGCCAATGCCGCCGCGTGGTCCCAAGCGCCGAGGAACAACTGTGATTCGCCGCTGCCCGTGCGGTTCGACGTCCAGCTAAGCGATTCGCCGTCCGGCGAAAAGACCGGCAAACCGTCGAACCCGTCGGTGTGGGTGATCCGGACAGGTTCGCGCGCGCCCGCCGCATCGACCAGGAACAGTTCGAAGTTCGAGAATCCGTGCTTGTTGGAGGCGAAGATCGCGTACTCGCCGGAGGGGTGGAAGTACGGCGCCCAGGACATCGAGTCGAAGTCGGTCAGGCGGCGTAAGTCCGAGCCATCCGGCCGCATGGTGTAGATGTCCGCATTCATGCCGTCCTCGTCGAAGCGGCGCCAGATGATCCGTTCCCCGTCGGCCGAAAAGAACGGACCGCCGTCGTAGCCCGGCGTTTCGGTCAGCCGGGTTTGATTGCCGCCGTCGGCATCCATGATGTAGATCTCGCCGAAGTACGCGGGATCGGTTTCGAGCCGCTTGCGGTCTTCCTCCGTGAGATCCTCCGGCGGATAGGCGCTGCGCAGCGATGTGAACACGATCCTCTCGCCGTCGGGCGAATAGGAGGCCTCGGCGTCGTAGCCAGCGGCATGGGTCAATCGCTTGAGGCCGGATCCGTCCCGGTCGGCCGAAAAGACATCCATGTGCACGTCGTAGTCCCAGTCGTAGCGGCGCTCCTCGCCGGATGCGCGGAACTCGATCTCCTCGCGCTGGCGCGACTCGGCTTCGGGGTCGAGATGCGTCGACGAGAAAAGCACGCGGCCCGTTCCGGGGCGGAAAAACGCGCAGGTCGTCTTGCCGATGCCCGGGGAGACCCGGTGGGTGTCCCCGGTCGCAAGATCCAAGTGGTATATCTGGAAGAACGGATTGCCGGGTTCTCGCTCGCTCTGAAACACCAGCGACTTGGCGTCCGGTGCGAAGTAGCCTTCGCCGGCGCGGCGGCCTTCGAAGGTGAGTTGCCGGGTGTTGGAGAGGAAATCCACCTCGGCGTCGACCGCGGCTGCCGGCGCGGCGTGCAACGCCATTGCCGCGACAACGAGTGTAGTCCGCATCTTCACAGCCGTCGGGTACCCAGGGCAAAGCGTCGAAGTATAGAACCTTGACAACAACGCCACGGACCGACGAATGGGCGATTTCCTACAGACACGCCCGCATTCGACACCCACAAAGCCGTTAAAGCGCTACGCGAAGCCGGTTTCGACGATGTGCAGGCGGAGGCCGTCGTCGATCAGATCAACGGCGCAATCACCGAGAACCTGGTCTCCAGGGGGGACTTGGACCAGACCGAACGGAACTTGGCCGCGAAGATCGATTCCCGCGCCACCAAGGAAGACCTGCGGATGGCGATCGCTCCACTAGCGTGTACCCGCCGCAGCCCAAACTTACCCGTTCGAAGGGTTCGAGCGACGCCGTTCGACACGCCATCGAGAAGAACAACGCTCGCCCGGCCTGTCGTTTTTCTTCAAAATGCGCTCGCTCGTCTGCTACGGTCCGTGACGCACCAACCCGAGGTGACCCGCAATGAACGTACGCATCACCAACGCCTTAGTGAGCTTCCTGTGCGGCGTATTGATCTTCGCCGGCGCGGCGCCATTCGCCGCGACGACATCCGCCACCGTCAGCGGCTACGTCCGCACCGGTGACGGTGAACCCATCGCCGCAGCCCGCGTCGACATCGTCCACAAACCGTCGGGCACCTCGGCCACGGCCATGGCTGCGGACAACGGCGCGTTCTACCAGTCCGGTCTGCGGGTCGGCGGTCCCTACGAGATCCGTATCTCTGCCAGTACCTACCGCGACCGCAAGTTGACCGCCGTGACGCTGAAGCCGGGCGCGCAGGCACCTCTCGCGGTGACGCTGATCCCCCTAGACGTCGAGGAGGTCGTCGTGACCGCAAGCGCCCTGGTCTCGGAGCGCGACCTCAACAACGGGGTGGGATCCGCGTTTACCGCCGACGACATAGCCAATCAGCCAAGCGTGACCCGCGACGTCATCCGGACGCTGCTGCGCGACCCTCTCGCCCAGTCCAGGGGCGAGGGCAATCTCTCCGTCGGGGGGGTCAACCCGCGCTTCAACGGCCTCGCCATCGACGGCTCGCTGCAGCAGGACGACTTCGGGCTCGGCACCAGCACGTACGCCACTGGCCGCTCCCCCATCAATCTCGATGCCGTGGAGTCCGCCACGCTCGTCGCGTCCGACTACTCGGTCACTGCCTCGGGCTTCACGGGCGGTCTCGTGAACATCACCACGAAGTCGGGCACCAACGAGTGGGACGGCGCGGCGTTCTACTACTTCCACGGCAACGATCAGGTCGGCGACACCTACGACGGCGATCGGTCGTTCATGCCCGCCGCGTTCGAGGAGAAGGAGTACGGGCTCTCCCTCGGCGGGCCGCTCCTTACCGACAAGCTCTTCGTGTTCTTCTCCTACGACGAGTTCGAGGCCGTCGAACCGGTGAACTTCGGCGGTTTCGATGCGAACAACGGCATTCAGCCCGGGTTCTTCGAGGCGCTGCGCGGAGTCGTCATGGACGTGTACGGCTACGATCCCGGCGGACGGCCGGCGTCCGCCTCCCTGCCGGAAGGATCCGAGCGCACGCTCATCAAGCTGGATTGGAACGCCAGCGACGCGCACCGTGCGTCGTTTACCTACCAGAGCAGCCAGGAGACCGGTACATCGGCCGGTGCCGACCGCCTGGCTTCCGCGTGGATCGACATCCCCGTGGATCTCACCGCCGTCACCGTCCAGCTATTCTCCGACTGGGGCGACCGCGCCTCGACGACGCTGCGCGTGAACCAGAAGCAGTTCATGCGCGGCCAGAACTGTCGGGCACAGGGCGTGGGTGCCCTGGAGTTCGACAACCTCGACGCGACCGGCGTCGCGGGCACGCCGCTCGAGGGGCTCCTCACCGGCAGCGTCGATCTCGTCGCCGGGTGCGATCGCTTCCGGCACGCCAACGCCTACGACGACGAACGGACGCAGTTGTACGGGTCCTTCGACTACCTCGCGGGCGACCACATCGTGCGCATCGGCATCGAACGCGAGACCTTCGACCTGTTCAACCTGTTCGTGCCGAGTTCGAACGGCCGGTTTGTATTCCGCGACTTCGCGGCCATCGTCGACCGCACGGCGCGGGTCGACTACGTCAACGCACCGTCGAACAACGCGGAGGACGGCGCCGCCGCGTGGGGCTACGGCAGGACGACGTTCTTCGTGCAGGACACCTGGCAGGCTCGGCCGCATTTCGAACTGACGGCTGGGCTGCGCTACGAGCGCTATGCTCAGGACGATCGGCCCGCGTTCAGCCAGCCGATCGCGGACACCTACGGGGTGCGCACGGACACCGGTCTCGACGGTCTGGCCCTCTTCATGCCGCGGGTGAGCTTCCGCTGGACGGGCCTCGACCGCACCGTGGTGAGCGGCGGGATCGGGCGGTTCTCGGGCGGCGATCCCAAGGTCTGGACGTCCAACACCTTCCAGGTGCCAACGGTCTTCTCGCGCGTCACCACGAGCAGTGTCTCGCCGACGTCGGTGCCCGCCGAACTACGCGCAGCCGTGGCGGCGGGGAATCCGGTGGCCATCGACGCCATCGCGCCGGGTTTCGACGTGCCCTCGGATTGGAAGGCGTCGCTCAGAGTCGAACGGGATCTAGACCTCGTCGTGGGGCGCCTGAACCTCGGCACGGGATATACGCTCACCGCACAGGCCCTGACGACGTGGACGGGCGATGGCTTCCTGTGGACGAACTACGCGCAGACCCAACTCGCCGCGGCACAACCCACCGGGGTCGCACCGGACGGCCGCACCATCTATGCGGACCTCGACGACCTCGGTATTCTCAACCTCGTCGCCCTTGGCAACCACGGCGAGGGCAACAGCAGGATCCTCACGGCGGCGCTGGGCAAGCGCTACGACATGGGACTCGACTTCCAGGTCAGCTATGCATGGCAGGATGTCGAGGCCGTCACCGAAGGCATCTCCTCGCGGGGCATCTCCAACTGGCGGAATATCCAGGATGCCGACCGCAACCGTCCGTCACCCCGCACTTCGCAACACCAGGTCACCCACTCCGTGAAGCTGAACCTGGGCTACGAGCGCGCCTTCGGTCCCGGTTTCCGCGCCCGCGCGGACCTCTTCGCCCGCGCCTGGTCCGGCGACCGCTTCACCTACACGTTCGACATCGACCGCGGCAACGCGCTCTTCGGCCGGGCCGGGGCCGGCGAAAGCCCTTACGACAACAACCCTCTCTACGTCCCGAGGGGCCGGGACGATCCGGCGGTCGTGTACGCCTCCTCGTTCGACCAGGACGCTTTCTTCGGGTACCTGTCGGAAAACGACATCGATGCGGGCATTCACGCGCCCTATTCGGAAGATCCCGGAATGAATCAGGTCTGGGACGTCCGCCTGCGCCTCGAATTGCCGAGCATGGGTATCCTCGACCGGTGGGTGGGCGAGAACCACGTGAGCCTCGTGCTGGACATCGAGAACGCCCTCAACCTGCTGAACGACGAGTGGGGCACGTACGAGGCGGGGCCGCGTTTCGCACAGGCGGCCATCGTCCGCGCGGATCTCGTCAACGCCGGCGATGTGGCTTCACTCGGCGTGGACAGCGCGCCGGCACTTACCGGCGATGCACCGCGGACAACCTGCCAACGACAGAGCGACTGCCTCTACCGGTTCAACAGCTTCCGCAGCGTCGCCTCGGCCTATCCCACGGCATCGCAGTCTGTCTACCGAATCCGGCTCGGCATCCGCGTCGATCTGTAGGGGCGACCCTTGCGGTCGACCAGGCCGGGGTACGGAACGGTTGTCGGATG
>JAGWBM010000094.1:4813-5165 GCA_021295895.1 Pseudomonadales bacterium | reverse complement strand
GCCAAGGCGGCCTGGGCCATGCCGTAGTCCATCTCGGCCGCCGCTTCCGATAGCGCCCGTTCCGCCTGCTGTTGCGACTCGAGGGCGGCGGCTTCGTCGATGTCGTCCGCACGCAGGGCGGTGTCCGCGAGCACCGTGACGATACCGGGCTGGATCTCGAGGAAGCCGCCCGAGGCGAAGAACACCTGCTCCTCGCCGTCCTCGTCGCGGAGCTTGACGGGTCCCGGACGAATGCCGGTCAGGAGCGGTGCGTGGCCGGGCAGGATGCCGAGTTCGCCGATGGTGCCGGTCACCGACAGCGAGGCGATGCGGCCGGAGAAGATCTCCTCCTCCGCGCTGACGATGTCGCACT
>JAGWBM010000094.1:4274-4671 GCA_021295895.1 Pseudomonadales bacterium | reverse complement strand
CCCGGGTCACGTAGTCGCCCGGCTGGCCGGTGAACTGCTCGGCGACGAACATCGCCTGGGAGAAGAACTGCTGCATCTTGCGCGCCCGGTAGACCAGCGCCTTGTCTTCTTCGGAGAGTTCGTCCATGCCGAGGATGGCGATGATGTCCTTGAGTTCCTGGTAGCGCTGCAGCACTTCCTGGGCGCCGCGAGCGACGTCGTAGTGCTCCTGGCCGACGATGTTCGGGTCAAGCTGGCGGCTGGACGATGCCAGCGGATCCACGGCCGGGTAGATGCCGAGGTCGGTGATGGCGCGGTTCAGGTTGACCGACGAATCGAGGTGGGCGAACGTCGTGGCCGGCGACGGGTCGGTGTAGTCGTCGGCGGGCACGAAGATGGCCTGCACGGAGGTGATCGA
>JAGWBM010000094.1:3326-4226 GCA_021295895.1 Pseudomonadales bacterium | reverse complement strand
ACCGCCGAGGGCATTCGACCCAAGAGGGCCGAGCATTCGGTACCTGCGAGGGTATACCTGTAGATGTTGTCGATGAAAAGTAGCACGTCACGACCCTCGTCGCGGAATTGCTCCGCGAGGGTGAGGCCCGAGAGGCCGACCCGCAGGCGGTTGCCTGGGGGTTCGTTCATCTGCCCGAACACCAGCGAGATCTTGTCGAGGACGCCCGCGTCCTGCATCTCGTAGTAGAAGTCGTTGCCCTCCCGGGTACGCTCGCCGACGCCGGCGAACACCGAGAGGCCGGCGTGCTCGACGGCGATGTTCCGGATCAGTTCCAGCATGGTCACCGTCTTCCCGACCCCGGCGCCGCCGAAAAGGCCGACCTTGCCGCCGCGGGCGAAGGGGCACATCAGATCGATGACCTTGACGCCGGTTTCCAGGAGTTCGTTGCCGCCCTTCTGATCCTCGTAGGTCGGCGGCTTGCGGTGGATGGGCAGGTTCTCCCGGGAGTTGATCGGGCCTTTCTCGTCGACCGGATGACCGAGTACGTCCATGATCCGTCCCAGGGTTTCCTCGCCGACGGGAATGGAGATCGGTTCGCCCGTGTTGGAGACCGAGAGCCCGCGGGACAAGCCTTCCGACGAGCCCATGGCGATGCAGCGGACGATGCCGTCGCCCAACTGTTGCTGGACCTCCAGCGTCAAGCCCGTGTCGGAGACGATCAGTGCGTCGTAGACACCGGGAACTTCCTCCCGGTCGAACTCGACGTCGATGACCGCGCCGATGATCTGGACGATGCGTCCGTTTGCCATGCTTCTATTTCCTCAACCTTTTTTCTATAACTAGCGCGTCTCCGGAGTACCGGAGCCGTTCAAGAGCGGTTCGATGCGCATTTCCATTTGCAACCTGTGTGTGAACCTC
>JAGWBM010000094.1:0-3266 GCA_021295895.1 Pseudomonadales bacterium | reverse complement strand
GGGCGTTGTTGTAGAGGAGGGTCAGTTCCTTGACGATCTCCTCCGCGTTGTCGGTGGCGTTCTTCATGGCGATCATCCGGGCCGCCTGCTCGCACGCCGTGTTCTCGATTACCGCCTGGTAGACCAACGATTCGATGTAGCGCTGAACCAGCCCCTCGATCAGTTCCCGGGCGTCGGGTTCGTAGATGTAGTCCCAGCGGTGCCGGAACTCCGACGCCTCCATCGGTGGCAGGGGCAGAAGCTGGCGCAACACGGGTCGGTGGGTCATGGTGTTCACGAACTTGTTGGAGATGATGTCCAACTGCTGGATGCGGCCCTCCTCGAAGGCGTCGAGCATGACCTTGACGCCACCGATCAGGTCGCCGATCTCCGGGGTCTCGCCGATGTTGCCCATCGTCGCGACGACGTTGCCGCCCACCGAGCGGAAGAACTGCGCGGATTTGTTGCCGATCAGCGCCAACTCCGACTCCATGCCGTCCTCCTGCCGGGACGACAGGTTGCGGATGAGTTCCCGGAAAAGGTTTACGTTCAACCCGCCGCACAGTCCCCGGTCGGTGGAAACCACGATGTAGCCGACACGGCTGACCTCGCGGGTCGTCATGTAGACGTGGCGGTATTCCGGCGCGGCGTTCGCCAGGTGGCCGATCACCTGCTCGATGCGTTGGCTGTAGGGCCGGCCTTCCTGCATGCGGTCCTGGGTACGGCGCATGCGACTGGCGGCCACCATCTGCATGGCGCGTGTGCTCTTCTGCGTCGTTTGAACACTCAATATTTTTTTCTTGATCTCTTTACCGGCAGCCATCGGTCACCTCAAGACCAAGGTATTTCATGAACGCACGCGGGCGACTGCGCGCCCTGGCGGGCGCGATAGGGTCGCCCTTACGGGCGTTTTCGATCTCGCGGACGATTGCCATTGCCTACGAGTAGCTGTGGCTGGCCTGGAACTTGTCGAGCGCCGTCTTCATGTAGTCGACGATCTCGTCGTTGTGATCGCCGGTGGCGGTAACCTCGGTCATCCATTCGGCGTGCTCGGCGTTCATGTAGGCGAGCAGGTCGCGTTCGAAGTCGAGCACGCGGTTCACCGGCACGTCCACCAGGTAGCCCTCGCTGGCGGCGAACAGCACGACGCCCATTTCCGCCACCGTCATCGGCGCGTACTGTCGCTGCTTCATCAGTTCCTCGACGCGGGCACCGTGGTCGAGTTGCCGTCGCGTGACTTCGTCGAGATCGGAAGCGAACTGCGAGAAGGCCGCGAGTTCCCGATATTGGGCAAGCGCTAACTTGATTCCTCCCGAGATCTTCTTGATGAACGGTACCTGCGCCGCGCCGCCGACACGGGAAACGGAAATGCCGGGGCTCATGGCGGGACGGATGCCGGAGTTGAAGCGGTCGAGTTCGAGGTAGATCTGGCCGTCGGTAATGGAGATCACGTTGGCGGGCACGAACGATGAGACCTCGCCGGCCTGGGTCTCGATGATTGGCAGCGCGGTTAGCGAGCCGGTCTGGCCCTTGACTTCGCCGTTGGTGAATTCCTCGACGTAGTCGGCGTTGACTCGGGCGGCACGCTCCAGGAGACGCGAGTGGAGGTAGAACACATCGCCGGGATAGGCCTCGCGGCCAGGCGGGCGTCGCAGCAGGAGCGAGATCTCCCGATATGCCCAGGCCTGCTTGGTCAGGTCGTCGTAGATGATCAACGCGTCCTCGCCCCGGTCCCGGAAGTACTCGCCCATGGCGCAGCCGGCATAGGGCGAAATGTAGAGCATCGGCGAGGGATCCGACGCGCTCGCGGCGACCACGATGGTGTGGTCCATGGCGCCGTTCTCCTCGAACGTTCGCACGATGTTGGCGATGGTCGACATCTTCTGGCCGATGGCGACGTACACGCACTTGATCCCGCTGTCTTTCTGGTTGATGACGGCGTCCACGGCGATCGCGGTCTTGCCGATCTGACGGTCGCCGATGATGAGTTCCCGCTGGCCCCGGCCGATGGGGACCATGGCATCGATGCACTTGATGCCGAGTTGCACGGGTTGGTCCACGGTCTGCCTTGCGATGACCCCCGGGGCGACCTTCTCCACCGGAGCGGACGAGGACGCGTTGATCGGCCCTTTGCCGTCGATGGGGTTGCCTAGCGCGTCCACGACACGGCCAAGCAGTTCCGGACCCGTGGGCACTTCGAGAATGCGCTTGGTGCAGCGCGCGGTCATGCCTTCCGACAGACTCTCGTAGTCGCCGAGCACGACGCAGCCGACGGAGTCGCGCTCGAGGTTGAGCGCCATGCCGAATAGGCCGCCGGTGAATTCGATCATCTCGCCGTATTGGGCTTCGGCGAGACCGTGTACGCGGACGATACCGTCGGAAACGCTGACGATGGTGCCCTCGTTCGCCGCCTGGGCGGAGACGTCGAGATTCTCGATGCGGCCGCGAATGATGTCGCTGATCTCGGCCGGGTTCAGTTGCTGCATGGCTTAAAAACCTCTTGAGTTCTCTTAGTTGCGCTGGAGCGACTCGACCAGACGGGTGAGCCGGCCCCGCACGGATCCGTCGATCACCGTGTCGCCGGCGCGGACAACGGCGCCGCCGACCAATCCCCGGTCGACCTCGACGTTGACGTTCACCTCCTGATCGAAGCGCCGACGCAGCGCTTCTGTGTAGCTAACGACCTGTGCTTCGGTCAGTGGGACCGCCGACGTGATGTCCACGTCCAGGGTCTGCTCCGCTTCGGCCTTCAACGCCTCGTACTGGGCGGCGATTTCCGGGAGCAGATCCAGGCGGTGGTTGTCAGCGAGGACCTGAACGAAGCGCCGGCATCGGTCGTCTATGTCTTCCCGAACGACATCGATCAACCGGTGTGCCTTCACCGCGGGCGCGAACGACGGTGCGGCGATCAACTCCTTTACCTGGTCCGTCTCCACGGCCCGGGCGAGCAATCCCAGCATCGGCGCCCATTCCGTCAACCGGCCGGCCGAGCGGGCGAGGTCGAATACCGCGTTCGCGTAGGGACGTGCGAGGGTGGCGATCTCGGCCACTTCGATGGTTCCCCTAAAGCTCCGCCGCGACCCGGTCGAGCAGGGCGTCGTGGCGCTCCCGGTCGATGGACGCCTCGAGAATGCGTTCCGCGCCGATGACGGCAAGGTCTGCAACTTCCGCTCGCAAGGTCTCCTTGGCGCGGTTGACCTCCTGGGCCACGTCCGCCTGCGCCGCCTTCAGGATCCGCTCGCGCTCCGACTCCGCATCCGCGCGGGCGTTGTCGATCATCTGCGCCG
>JAGWBM010000093.1 GCA_021295895.1 Pseudomonadales bacterium | reverse complement strand
GTGCCTGGCCGGGGCTATCGCCTCGATTTGCCGGAACGCGATGGCGGGCAAGGCGTCGAGACCAGAACGTAGTGTCGCGGGGGGCTGCGCGGGATGCAGCCGAGGTCGCGGAGGTCGCCGGCGGACATCGAACCGTCGACGGGCTCCTTCGAGGGCCGGACGCCGACACGCGTGGGGAAGTATGGCAAACTCCCTTGCTCGACCGCCGTTGCTGACCATGATCGAACTGTCTACCGAACGCTTGGTGCTGCGTCCGTTTTGCTTGGATGACGTGGATGCCCTGCATACGCTCTGGGCGGACCGGGAAGTTCGCCGGTACCTGTTCGATGGCGAGGTGCCGGCGAGGGAACGGGTGGTGGAGATGGTGGAGAACAGCGTCGCGGGGTTCGAGGAACTTGGCTATGGCTTCTTCTCGCTGCGGCGTCGGCAGTCACCGAACGAGATTATGGGATTCTCCGGCTTTCGACCGTTCGACGAGGTGGGCGTTGTCGAAATGTTGTTCGCGGTCGAACCGGCGCATTGGGGACGGGGCTACGCCACGGAGGCAAGTCGGGAGGTCCTGCGCCACGGATTCGAGCAATGCGGCCTTCGGCGGGTCGTCGCCACCACGGACACGCCGAATCAGCGTTCTGTTCGGGTGCTCCAACGGCTCGGCCTGTTCTTCGAGAAGCGTCGGGAGCGCCACGGGCTGGACACGGTCTACTACGCCATGACGGCGGACGAGTTCCGAGCGTCCGATTTGACGTCTGACCGGGCGGTGGGGATTGCGGAATGAGCGGCCTTGGCGAACACTCTACCCGAGAACTCGACACCATCTAGCCGATGCACATTGGTCTTCTCGACCTCGACTTCCACCTCGCTGGTTGCCGTTCATTGAAGGAGAAGCGCCGCCGGCTGGCGCGCCTACGTGGCAAGTTCGGCCGCGTCACCAACCTTGCGGTTTGCGAGAGTGCGTTTCAGGATTCGCACAGACGCGCGCGTTGGTCCGTCGTTGCCGTCGCCGGGGATGCGCGGGTGGTTGAACAGTCACTGACGGAAGTCGAACGCTGGGTGTCGCAATCGGTGGATGCCACGTTGGTTGACGTGGACCGCGAGGTGATCGCCACGTGAGCATGTACCTGATCGTGGCGGCGGCTGTGGTTGTCGCCTTCCTTTGGTTCCGTTCGGCGCGACGTGCCCGGCTGAACTGGGTTCGATCCCTGGATCTCGTCGGACAATGGGATCTCGACCCGTCGGCGGAGGGCTCGACCGGCGAGGCGCGGTCGCTGACACTGTCGGGTGGGCCGCTGGCGGGGCCGTACGTGGCTCGCGACGGCGACACGATCTACCGGGGCACATGGCGACTGACGGGCATAATGCTCAGCCTCGAACCCGCGGGGGGCCGTGCCGCCCAGTACGAACTGCGCTTGTTCGGCGTGGGTAGGATCGGGATTGACGGCCCGGGCCGCCAGCGCGAGATCTACGTCAAGCGCGACGACAACGTTATTCCGTTTCGCGCCCGGACCTAATCGGATTTGACCGGTCGTCGGCGGAATGCCGGCGAATCGCGGTAGGTGCGGGACGTCGTCGGAAATGTAAGATGAGCATGCTTGAGGATCCGGGCTAAGGCTCATGTCGGCATTCGACGCGGAACCGTTCCTGGCCGGTCTGACGACGAGACCCGGGGTCTACCGCATGGTCGACGACGACGGGACGGTGCTCTACGTGGGCAAGGCGCGCAATCTGAAGGCGCGCGTCACTGCGTATTTCCGTGCGTCGGGACTGACCGCCAAGACAATGGCCCTCGTCGCCAAGGTGCGCGACATCCAGGTCACTGTCACCAGCAGCGAGACCGAAGCCCTCCTGCTCGAGCAGAGCCTGATCAAGACGGAGCGGCCGCCGTACAACGTGGTGCTCCGGGACGACAAGTCGTATCCGTACATTCATCTGACGGAGCATCCGTATCCGCGGTTGGCGTTTCACCGCGGTGCGCGAAAGGGGGGCAGGTACTTCGGACCGTTCCCCAGCGCTGCGGCCGTTCGCGACAGCCTCAACATCCTGCAGAAACTGTTCGGCATCAGGCCCTGCGAGGACGGATTCTTCAAGAACCGGTCACGCCCCTGTCTGCAGCACCAGATCGATCGCTGCAGCGCACCCTGTGTCGGCTTGATCGAGCGCGAGCGCTACGCTGACGACGTACGCTTGGCAGTGATGTTCCTCGAGGGAAAGAGCCAGGACGTGCTAGCCGAGTTCAAGGCGAAGATGGAGGCGGCCGCGGCGTCGCTGGAGTTCGAACGTGCGGCAAGATTCCGGGATCAGATCGATCACCTGCGTCGGGTACAGGAGAATCAGTACGTTCACGGCGCGGGCGGCGACGTCGACATTTTCGGCATCGCGCCTCCGGACACCGCTAGTCGGGCCGCTGGAGCCTCCGATGGGGCGGCAGACCTCGAGTCGACAGCCGCCACCGTCCGATCAGGCGGTACAGCCGTATCCCAGGTTTGCATCCAGGGACTCTTCGTGCGCGACGGACGCCTGCTGGGCCATCGCACGTGGTTCCCCAAGAACGAACTCGCGATGACCGGCGGCGACATGCTGTTTGCGTTTCTCTCGCAGTACTACCTTGGTGGCGGCGAACGGGAAATTCCCAAGACGGTGATCGCATCGGCACCCCTGGAGGACGCGGACCTATTGTCCAGTGCTCTTTCCGCGCGGGTCGGGCGCAAGGTCGAGGTTGCCAACCGGGTACGCGGCCAACGTGCCCGTTGGGCGAAGATGGCCGCCGACAACGCAGAGATTTCCCTGAATGCCCTGGTCGCGGACCGCAAGAACACCCTGTCGAGATTCGTGGAACTGCAGTCTGCCCTCGAATGGGAGGATCTGCCGAAACGGCTCGAATGCTTCGACATCAGCCATGCCGGCGGCGAGTCGACCGTTGCATCGTGCGTGGTATTCGATAGCGAGGGGCCCGTGAAGTCGGATTATCGACGCTTCAATATCGAAGGGGTAACCCGCGGCGACGATTACGGTGCCATCGAGCAGACGATACGACGCCGCTACTCGCGCTTGGCCCAAGGCGAGGGCGTGCTGCCGGACGTAGTCGTCATCGACGGGGGTGCGGGGCAGGTGAACCGCGCGGCCGAGGTGCTGAAGACCTTGCACTTGGAAGACATCGCGCTGCTCGGCATCGCCAAGGGGCCCACGCGCAAACCCGGCTTGGAAACCATCGTCCGGGTGGGAGGCGGGGAGTTGGCGCTGCCGCCGAACGGACCCGCCATGCACCTCCTCCAGCAGGTCAGGGACGAGGCCCATCGGTTTGCCATTGCCGGACACCGGGGACGGCGTCAGAAACAGAAGCGTCGGTCGGCCCTGGATGACATTCCCGGCATCGGTCCGCGTCGCAAGCGCGAGTTGCTTGCACATTTCGGGTCGGTGGCGTCCATATCGGGCGCAAGCCCGGAAGAAATCTCCAAGGTGCCCGGCATAAGCCGTAGACTCGCGATGGAAATACATGGATCGCTACATGGCCGATAGTTTTCCCGTGTTGAGCCTGCCAAACATCGTGACGATCAGCCGGATCGCCCTCGTGCCCGTCTTTGCCGTCGTGTATCTCGTTACCGACGACTACCATTGGGTTGCGGCGCTCCTGTTCTCGGCGGCGGCTTTCACGGACTGGCTCGACGGCTACCTGGCCAGAAAGTTGGAGCAGGCAACGCCGTTCGGGGCGTTTCTCGATCCGGTGGCGGACAAGCTGATCGTGGTTACGGCACTTGTGCTGTTGATCGGCAACCACGCCAACCTATGGATGACCCTGCCTGGAGTCATCATCGTCGGTCGGGAGATCGTGATCTCGGCGCTGCGCGAGTGGATGGCCGAAATGAACCGTCGGGGTCTCGTTTCGGTGTCCTGGGTCGGACGCCTCAAGACGACCGTCCAGATGGTCGCCATCATCGTATTGCTCGCCAACCCGCCCGTTATGCGGCCTTGGGCGGTCCTCGGCCTCGTGCTGCTCTACGGTGCCGTGCTGCTCACGATCTGGTCGATGATCAACTACGGTCGCGCGGCGTGGCCGACCCTCAAGGACGGTTTGGGCGAGGGGAATACCTAGCCCGCATTTCTCACCAGCCGCTTGATGCCATGACAAAACTCTTTACATATTGGATGGTTGCGAGGACTCTCCATGGTTTGAGCGATCACAGACTGCGCTGGCCGCGCGTATGCCGCGCTTGCGCGGCACCCTCGCACCGGTCTTTTGGCCCCGTGCGCGCGCTAAAGCGCGTGCGCGCACATGCGACCTCAACCGTAGTCCCCGCTATGCTCTTTGCATGCGAGGGGCAAGCCCCTCGCGCTCCCCGGCTGAAGGCTCTCGGTCGCGAGCACGCGCACGGAACCAAAATCCTCGATCGCGCCCGCAAGGGCGCGCATCATCGCGGCCACTGGTGAGAAATCCGGGCTAGGCCCCCTGCTGAGCGCCTATGCTAAGATTAGCCGCTTGGGTGCGCCTACCAAGCAGTCGACGCGTCAAGCGGATGGTGTGCGTGGGCTGGATGGCAGAGTGGTCATGCAGCGGACTGCAACTCCGTTTACGCCGGTTCGATTCCGACTCCAGCCTCCAACTGCGTCGATTTTGAGGAGTGGGTGCACCTCCCACGGCGGGGTGTCGTGGGAGCTATAGTTCAGGCCGGGTGACGCTGTGGTAAGGTTGCCAACCTGCACGGGCTACGGCTGGGTTGAGGGGTATGGACGTCACGACTGAGAACGACAACGGCACGCTCATTGCCAGAGCGGGGGGCCGCATAGACGGTACCAACGCAGCCGAGTTCGAGACTGCGATGCAGGCGGCGATCGGCGGCAGCGAGGGAGCGGTCGTCCTCGACTGCGAAGAACTGTCCTACATCAGCAGCGCGGGCCTTCGCGCGATCCTGCGTATCGCCAAGGATCTCAACCGGCGGGCCGTCAAGTTGGTCCTGTGTTCGCTCTCGGATCCGATTCGGGAGGTGTTTCAAATCAGTGGTTTCGACAAGATCATCAACATTCACCCCGATCGAAGCGGCGCCGTCTCCGCAGTAGCCTCTTAAGCCGCAACGCCTCGCTTACTCGCCTTCCTGCCCCAGCCCACACTTCTCTAGACGAACAGGTCGCCGAGAAGAGCGGCGCTTCGAATCACCGGTTGCTGTTCACGGTTGGTCGCGCGACAACCTTTCCAGAAGAGCTTTGCCAAGTTCTTCGTGGCCTCCGGCGTGAGCCCATCCCGCCGCCGTACCATCGTAGACGTGGTCGCGGAGCGTCAGGTCGGCACCGCGTTCGAGCAAGGCGTCGACCAATCCACGATCCCCCTCCATGGCAGCTTGGTGCAGGGCGGTGACACCGTCTCCCCGCCGCGCGTTGATGTCCACGCCCGCATCGAGGAGCGCGAAGAGCAATTCGCGTTCGCGTAGCGTCGCGCATTCCACCAGGGCTTCGCGGGCGACGTCGGAGTCGGCGTCGAATCCGTCGACCCGCCGGGGCGCTCGTCGGATGAGTTCGGCAAGCAGCCGGTAGACGTCGGACACCTGCGCGCCGCCCGCCGCGAGTGCGGCGACCATCGACACCGTCAATCCCGCCTCTCTTGGATGTCCGCTGCTGGTCAACAGGCCGGTCGTGGTCTCGTCCGGTCCGCCACGGTAGGTGTAACAGGAAGCGTTCGGATCGGCGCCTGCGGCGAGCAAGACCTCGATGACCTCAACGGCATTCGGGGGTGTCCGTTGACGATAGCCCTCGACGCCGTTGGCGCCGAGGTAGTGCAGCAGGGTGCAACGGTGCGGCCGGGCGGATCTGGCCGTGGCCAGGACCGGGTTGGACCGCAGCAGGCCGTCGAGCGTGGCGACGTCGCCGTCGACCACCGCGTCGACGGCACGTTCGAAGAGGACGATGAAGTCCGGGTCGTCGAAGAGTACGGATGGCGAGGTAGGGCGGTGTGGTGCCAGCAACGACAGCGTGGTAGCGCGCGACGGGGATCCGCTGCGCCGCGCCGCGTCGAACGGCGACTCGCCGGCGTAGTTCACGGCTCGGGGATCAGCGCCTTGGGCGATGAGATGCCCGACCGCGACGGCGTTGCCGGATGCAGCGGCCAGATGCAGGGCGCGATTTCCATCGTCATCCATGACATCCGGGTCGGCACCGCCTTCGAGAAGCAGGCGGACGGCGGTGTCATTGCCGATCCGGATGGCCCTGCACAACCAAACGTGGTCGATGGGCGTCAAACGGCATGCATCCCTGATTCGGGCCGCGCGTTGTTCGTCCCCGGCGAAGCACGCCGAGGCCCAGCGGTCGACGGTGCGAATCTCGTCTTCCTTGGCGCCGTGTCGACGCAGCATCGCGCCGTGCGCGTCCCGATTCAGGCACGTTGCGAGCGCGAGGGGCGTGCGCCCCCCGCGGTCGCGAGCGTTTACGTCGGCGCCCTTGTCCAGCAGTGCCCCGACGATGTCGGTGTCGTTGTCGAGGATCACCGCCTCGTGCAGGCAATTGCCTTTGAAGCCCCAGGTGCCCATGGTCCAGTTCGGGTCCGCGTCGTGATCGAGCAGGAGCCGAACGAACTCGAGATCGTTGAATGCCAGACAATGGGGCAAGGCATGGCAGGCATGCCAAAGGGGCGGGTTCGCGTCGAGGAGGATTTCGAGGCTCGCCAGATCGCGATGCCGCACGGCCTCCCATATCGCCGAGCCTTCGTAGAGCGTGGGGCTCGAGCAGTGCCTTCGCGAGAGCCGGATTGCGGGCACGGCCGATCGCGGCGCCCAACGCCGTTCGATAGCCCCGGATGGTCTCCGATTCGGGGGTGCCGGCATTGGGATTCGCGCCAAGGCCGATCAGCGCTTCCGCAAGATGAATCCGTTCGCCATCGGTGTCGTCGTCGCCCGCGCGGTATCGCGAGTTGCACAGGTACAGCAATGGCGGCCAGGCATGGGGCCCGGCCTCGGCGTTTACAGCTTCGGCATCCAGGTCACTCGCCGCGCCGGGGTCGGCCACCGCCATCCTGCACGGGAGTGAGCCGGTCCAATCCGGCGATCTCGACATGATCGCCTCGGCAACGGCATCGTCGCCGGACAGGGCGGCTCCGAGTAACGCCTCTTCGGTGGTGGATGTCGTTGAGGTGGCCGGCTTCGACGAACCCGAATTGGTTGGCGCGTCCGTCACAGCCTAGGGCGCGACCTTACGGTCGCGTTGGCAGTTTCGCCGGTCCGAAACTGCGACGGCGCAATGCTCTCATGGAGGTATCCACCTCCCATCGTCAGCGCGGGTCCCTACCCGCTGCGGGCCGGTAACGCCACCGTGATGGTCGACTCCGTGGTGGCGAGTCCCGCCTGGTTCTCGTTGTAGACCTCGAGGTCGACGAGGTTCTCCCCGTTCTCGGTGTATTTGCGCGCCACCTTCCCGAATACGGTGTTGGTATCGCCCACGACGTTGGGATGTCGAACACGCGTCACCATCCGCTTGAGCGTGCCGTCGTCGCCCATCCAGTCGGTTGCCATCTGCGACAGCCAGCAGACCCGCTGCGGACCCCAGTCGAACTGGCCGGGCATGTTGCGGCGGTTGCGGGCATGTTCGGCATCGTAGCGACCACCCCCGCCGAGATCCGTGGACTCCTCGGCTTCGAGCGCGGCTCGAGGGCTACGCCCGGTACCCACCACACCGTGGGTGAACAGGAAGAGTTCGGTCACCGTGTAGGTGCCCTTGTGGAGCGGGGGTATCTCTTCGCCCACGACCACGTCTTCGAAATGGCGTGTCGCCGCGCCTTGGCGCTGGCGTTCGAAGACCAGGGGATCGGGGGATTCCTCGATGACCTGGGTTTTCTTCTCGCGGTCGTATCTGATGGTCCTGCCGCCACCGAGATTCTGGTAGCGGGCCATCAGCGTTTGCTTGGTGGCGACCAGTTCCTTGCGCTGGTTGTGGTAACTGACCCGCGCTTCGCACAGTACGAAATCGCCGATGCGGTCGCTGTGCTTGCGGTGGATGTCGACGATCTCCTCGGTTGCCGTGATGCGGTCGCCGAGCCAAATGGTCCTGTAGAAGTTGATTGCCCCACCTGCGTAGTTCATCGGGAAGAAGCTCGACGACAACCGCCGCCCGTCGATATTGCCGTTGATCGCCATGCCGACGCCGATGCTGGCGCCGTAGATGAATATCGGTGGCGCGGTGATCATGCCGAACCGGCTCGCGGCAGCGTGGGCCTCGTCGCGGTAGAGCGGGTTGTAGTCGCCGACGCCATCGCCGAAACGGCGGATGTTGTCGAGACTGGCTTCACGGCTGCCCCGGGGCGGCGTTCGATAGCCGACACCCTTGCGGTATTCCGCTTCGAATTCATCCAGCGTCGTGATCATGGCCGGCTCTGCCATGGGTGTTCCCTCCGCGATCAAAGGGAGCGAACTTACTCCGCGGGCGAACAAGGTGTCAAAACTCCCCGATTTGGGTTAAAAGGTTCAGTTGAGTCGAGTGGAGAGGGAGCCACGACGATGAATCTCAAGGTGAACGGGGAGGTGCGGAATCTCGGCGAGATCGATCCGCTGACACCCTTGTTGTGGGCGTTGCGGGACGAACTGGGTCTGGTCGGCGCCAAGTTTGGTTGCGGGATCAGCCAATGCGGAGCCTGCACGGTTCTGGTCGACGGCCAAGCCGTCAAATCCTGTTCCTACCCGGTTTCGGCGGTGGGCGAGGGGCAGGTCACGACGATCGAGGGACTGGCCAACGGCGACGGTGAACTCAATGCCGTCCAGCAGGCCTGGGTCGACCTCGACGTGGCCCAGTGCGGCTATTGCCAAGCCGGACAGATCATGGCGGCGGAGGCGTTGCTGCGCACCAATTCGAACCCCGGCGACGACGACATCGACCAGGCGATGGCATCGAATCTATGTCGGTGTGGAACCTACATCCGCATCCGCGAAGCGGTGAAGATGGCGGCCGCGGTGCGGCATACGGCGGAAGCCGCGGACGCAGCGGAATAGGGAGGCACAAATGAGCACATTGAATTACGCCGACATCGGCGACGTCGTACCAACCGTTACCGGCGAACGCACCGTCGCCGGCGAGGGTGCTTCGGACCTCCGCATCGGCAAGCTCGATCGTCGCCAGTTCCTGAAGCTTACCGGCTTGGTGGGCGGGGGCTTGATGCTCTCGTTCACGACGCCACGGGCGCTGGCCAACGCGGCCGCGCTGCGGCCGAACGGCTACATCAAGATCGACGCGACCGGCATCGTCCTCTACGCGAAGAATCCCGAGATTGGTCAGGGCGTGAAGACCTCGCTGCCCATGATCGTCGCGGAGGAACTCGACGCGGCTTGGGGGGACGTCGAGGTCGTCCAGTCGACCATCGACCAAAACCTCTATGGAGTCCAGTTCGCCGGCGGGTCCATGTCGATACCCATGAACTGGGATGCGCTACGCCGGTCCGGGGCTGCTGCCCGGGCGATGCTCGTCGAGGCGGCCGCCAAGCGTTGGGGTGTCGAAGCGGCCTCGCTCTCGACGCAAGACAGTTACGTGATCCACGCGGGGAGTGGCCGGAAGCTCAAATACACCGAGTTGGCGGGGGAAGCCGCGGCCGTGCCGGTGCCCGATCCGCAATCGCTGACGCTCAAGAAGCGCGATCAGTTCCGCCTGCTGGGCCAACGCATCACCGGCGTGGACAACCGCGCACTCGTCCGGGGCGACCCCCTGTTCGGTATCGACCAGACGCTGCCCGGCATGCAATACGCCGTATACCAGAAATGCCCCGCCATCGGCGGCAAGGTCAAATCGGCCAATCTCGACGAGATCAAGGGCATGCCCGGCGTTAGCGATGCCTTCGTTCTCGATGGCAACGGCAATGCCATGGAGCTTCTTCCGGGCGTCGCCATCATCGCCGCCAACACCTGGTCGGCGCTGCAGGCGAAGCGGGCGCTCAAGGTGGAATGGGATGAGTCCGACGCGTCCAAGGACAGTTGGAGCCACGCCAAGGCCGAAGCGGAACGGCTGCGCAGCGAATCCGGCCCGCCGGTGGTGAACACCGGCGACGTGGACGCGGCTTTTGCTTCGGGTGCCAAGCAGGCGAGCGGTTTCTACACCTACCACTTCGTCAGCCACGCCACACTGGAACCGCAGAACTGCACGGCTTGGTTCAAGGACGGGGCGCTCGAACTGTGGGCACCGACCCAGACGCCGGGGCAGGGCATCGGCAGCGCGGCCAAGGTGGTCGGCATCTCGCCGAGCAAGGTCACGCTGCACCAGCTCCGGTGCGGGGGCGGTTTCGGGCGCCGCCTCTACAACGACTTCACCACCGAGGCGGCGGCGATCGCGAAACGCGCGGGCGTGCCGATCAAGCTGCAATGGACCCGTGAAGACGACATGGCCTACGACCTCTACCGGGCTGGCGGCTTCCACCAAATGGACGGTTCCGTGGACGAGAACGGCAAGATCACGGGCTGGCGCGACCGCTTTATCACGTTCACCAACGATGGCCGACGGCCGGTGAGCGGCGGTGGGCTAAGCCCGGGAGTGTTCCCGGCTGGTTTGGTCGACAGTGTGCGGGTGGAGCAGACCGCACTTCCCTGGAAGAACCGCTGTGCCGCTTGGCGTGCGCCGGGTTCCAACGTGTTCGGGTTCGTGGTTCAGGGGTTTCTCGACGAGTTGGCCCACCTGGCGGGACGGGATCCACTCGAGGTACTCCTCGAGGTTCTCGGCGAGCCCCGCCAGATGGGTGGTCGGCGCGGCATGCACACGGGACGTGCCGCAGGCGTCGTGAAACTGGCCGCGAAGGAAGCCGGCTGGGGACGCGAACTGCCGGACGGCCACGGGTTGGGAATCGCGTTCTACTACAGCCACGCCGGGCACATCGCGGAAGTCGCCGAGGTGAGTGTCGACGACCAGAAGCAGGTCAAGGTGCACAAGGTTACCGTCGCGGCCGATGTGGGTCCGATCGTCAACCTGAGTGGTGCCGAGAATCAGATGCAGGGTTCGGTGGTGGACGGCCTGTCGACCATGACGGGCCTATCGGTGACGTTCGAGGACGGACGCGTCGAGCAGAGCAACTTCGACCAGTATCCGATGTTGCGGATGCCCTCGACGCCGGAAGTCGCCGTGCACTTTGTCGATAGCGACTACCCGCCGACCGGACTCGGCGAACCGGCGCTGCCACCGCTGGCACCGGCGGTCTGCAACGCGATCTTCGCGGCCTGTGGACATCGGATCAGAACGCTGCCCATCAGCGAGGAGGGCTTCTCGTTAGCCTAAGGGCGGCATGGGCGACCGTAGGGGCGGGGCTATCGCGCCCGAAGGGCGCGCCCCCGCCCGCAGCCGCAAGGCTCTTCATCGATTCCGGGACGGGACAAGCCCGTCCGCTACGGGAGCGTCTTGTGCGAAGTCAGCGCGTTATCGTCCCGACGGTTGACGGGGTGACATAATATGTCGTAGGTTTGCTGTAGGTTCGTTCACCGTGCGTTGAGGAAATGTCCACCGGCCTCAAGTTGCCCGAACGGGCATGGACTTCGATACTGACAATGGGTAGACGGTTGGGAGAGCGACATGGCTGAATGGTTCGGCGAACTTTCCGGGCTTCAGCAGACGTTGTTCGGGATTGCCGTCATTTCGACGGCGGTATTCTCGATTCAGGTGATCTTCACGCTGTTGGGGATCGGTGAACTCGATGACATGGAACTCGGCGAGTCCGGCGGCGAAGGCACCCCCTTCGGGGACATCTTCACGATCCGCAACGGCGTCTCATTCCTGATGGGCCTTTCCTGGGGCGGCCTGATGGCCTACAGCTGGGGCCTCACCCATGCCTTCTTCACGACGCTGATCGGCATCCTCGTGGGGTCGCTCTTCGTCGGCGTCAACATGGGTCTCTTGGCCTTGATGGCCATGGTCAAGCATGAAGGCAACGTGC
The DNA here is from genome assembly GCA_021295895.1 of Pseudomonadales bacterium. Taxonomy (GTDB): domain Bacteria; phylum Pseudomonadota; class Gammaproteobacteria; order Pseudomonadales; family Azotimanducaceae; genus VXYL01. The sequence goes on along the minus strand of JAGWBM010000093.1, from coordinate 418 downwards.
ACCTCGAGAACGCCATCGGCCAGGATGCGCGAGTGACGCTGGCAGTGCCGGAAGGACGTACCGGGGTCGGCAAGGTCAGCCTGTCTTTGCAGGGACGCCTGAAGGAGTACCACGCGGTGACGGATGGCCGTGAGCTCACGCGCAATTCTCCGGTCACCGTCGTGGACGTGTCCGGTAGCCAGTTGGTGGTCGCAACGATGTAGTGACAGTCCCCGGGTCCGTTGACCGGGGCGCACCACCACAAGTAGATCCAAGCAAGGAGAATCTAGTGTCCATATTCAATCCAACCGTCTTTGTCGTCGTTCTGCTCGTGGTGCTGGCCGTGGTCGCATCGATCGCCGCGATGCGCCGCATCAAGACCTGTCCGTCGGACAGGATCCTGGTCAAGTACGGCCAGGTCGGCGGCGACCGCATGGCC
>JAGWBM010000165.1:3039-3371 GCA_021295895.1 Pseudomonadales bacterium | reverse complement strand
CTGACTCGGCAGTTGGCGACCCTGATCGCCGCAGGCCTGCCGGTCGAGGAGTCGTTGCACACCATCGCCCGCCAGAGCGACAAGCGCCGCCTGTCGGCGTTGGTGATGGACGTGCGCGGCCGGGTGCTCGAGGGCCACTCGCTGGCGGCGGCGCTCCGCGACTATCCGAGCGCGTTCTCGGCGATGTACACCTCGACCGTAGCCGCCGGTGAACAGTCCGGCTACCTCGATGCCGTTCTCGACAATCTGGCCGATCACACGGAGCAACGGTTCGAGTCCGTACGCAACGTGCAGATGGCGCTGTTCTATCCGGTGCTCCTGTTCGTGGTGTC
>JAGWBM010000165.1:2500-2868 GCA_021295895.1 Pseudomonadales bacterium | reverse complement strand
GCGAGCTACCGGTTGTGGTGGGATCGGCGCAAGCTGTCCATGCCGCTTGTCCGTCGGATTGCGCGGGGCAGCAACGCCAGTCGCTATGCAAGCACGCTCGCGATCCTGACATCGAGTGGCGTGCCACTGGTGGACGCCATGAGGATCGCCACCGAGGTCGTGTCCAACACGTGGCTGAAACGTGGCCTCGGACGCGCGGTCCAGAGCGTGAGCGAGGGCAGCAGTCTGCGCGCGGCCCTGGATGCCGTCGGGTACTTCCCGCCGATGTTCCTGCACATGGTTGCCAGCGGCGAGGCGAGCGGCGAACTCGACGCGATGCTCGCCAAGGTGGCGGACTACCAGCAGCAGGAACTGACGCGCCTGGTGAC
>JAGWBM010000165.1:847-2407 GCA_021295895.1 Pseudomonadales bacterium | reverse complement strand
GTTTGACCAGACTAAGCGGGAGGGTGTGATGCGGAAGAGGAGGCCTTCACCTATGCACCGGCAAACCGGCATGACGCTGATCGAGATCATGATGGTCGTGGTGATCATCGGCATCCTGGTTGCGGTCATCGTCCCCAACGTGATCGGCTACGACGACGACGCGCGCATTGCAGCGCAACGCTTGGAGATCCGCACGATCGGCAACGCGCTCGACATGTACCGGCTGCACAACGGCCAGTATCCGTCGACGGACCAGGGCCTCGAAGCCTTGGTTTCGAAACCGAGTGGCTTCCCCGAACCGCGGAACTGGGGACCGGACCCCTATCTCAAGAAGTATCCGCTCGACCAATGGGACAACGAGTACGTCTACATCAACGAGGGCCGCTCGTACCAACTGGTCTCGCTCGGGGCCGACCGTGCCGAGGGAGGTGAAGGCGTAGACGCGGACATCACCTCCGCGGACATCTGACCGGGCGGGCAAGCCCATGACGGCTCGCGCCGGCTTCACACTGCTGGACGATCATCGGCATCCTCGCGGGCACGGTCACCCTTGCGATGTCGGATGGCGGGGCGCGCCAGCGCGTCCAGACGGAAGCGGAGCGCGTGGCGCTGGCCATCGAACTGGCCCGCATGCAGGCGTTGACGCGCAACGAGATCTGGGGACTGTCGGTCGGCCCAACGGAGTATGCATTTCAGACCTACGACCCGGCCGACGGCTCGTGGCGGGTCCTCGACGAACCGCCCTTCGTGCCCTGGCGGGCCGATGACGGCTTGCTGTTCGCGGTTCGCGCCGAGCTCGGCCAGCGGGCGGATGCGGACGGCAACGATGACGGCGCGGCACCGCCTTCGGCCCGCAAGGACGACGACGACGCCGAGTTCCCGAGCATCGCGATCCTGCCCGGCGGGGAGATCACCCCGTTCGAATTCGTGGTCTCGAGTGGCGATCTGCCGTCCTGGTCGGCGCGTTCGGACGGCATTGGCCGCGTACTGGCCACACCCCAGGGCGCGTCGGAAGCCCCATCGACCCGTGTCCGCTGACCCCTCCTGGTCGCTAGCGGGGCTCCGCCCTAGCAAGGAGCACGGACGTCATACGGGTAAGAGAAATGCAATCTGACTACGAGCCTAAACCGCAGTCACGCAAGCTAGTGCCCCCCGCGCATTGCGTGATCGTCCGCGAAGTCCCTCCGCGTCGCGGCTTCACCTTGCTCGAATTGATGGTGGCGCTGGCCGTGCTCGCGATCGTTGCGATGGCCGTTTTCGGCCGCGGCGGGGACTCCGTACGCGATCTCTACGCCATGGAGCAGCGGACGTTGGCGCGCTGGGTCGCGGAAAACGAAGTCGCCCGGGTGCGCCTTGAGCATCGGGGCAGCACCGAGGCGATCAGCCTGGGCACCGTGCGTCGGCGCGTGCGTCAAGGCGATCGTTCGTGGCAGGTCGTCCGGGAAACCCAATCGACATCCCATCCGTCGCTGCGTCGCGTTGAAGTCACGGTGTACGCCATGGAGGAGGGGCGCGAAGTGGGACCGCTGGATACCTTGGTCGCCTTCATGGGACGTTACT
>JAGWBM010000165.1:0-712 GCA_021295895.1 Pseudomonadales bacterium | reverse complement strand
AGCGCGCGATGTTCATCATCTCCCGAGACATCGAGCAAATGACGCGTCGACCGGTGCGCGACGAGTTTGGCGACTCGACGGCGGCGATCACCATCGGCGCGCCGCTGATCGAGTTCACCAGGCGCGGCTGGCAGAACCCCTTGCGATCGCCGCGGTCGGAGCTGCAGCGGGTAGCCTACACGGTCTCCGACGGCGACCTGGTACGCCAGTTCTGGCCGCTGCTCGACCGCGGTCCCGACACCGAGCCCATTGCGCAGGTACTTTTGCAGGGTGTCGCCGACATCGAAATCGTGGCCCATGCCGGGCGTGGTGAGGAGCTCTCAGCCCGGGAGCGCGGGGGTGCCGCCCCTCGCATTCAAGAGTTCCGACACTGGCCCGCGGCCGTTGATGCGGACGCAGACGAGCACCCGCTCGCAGCGATCGAGCTGCGCCTCGACCACATGGTCTACGGTCGGTTGGAGCGACTGTGGCCGGTCGCTCCGCCCGGAGACTACCTACTGGAGCAAGGCAGGTCGGGTTTGCCCGGCAACGACGACGGCGAGTCCGACGACGACGTGGATCCCAACATGGAGCCGACCTCGTGAGCGGCCGCCAACAGGGAGTCGCCTTGGTCAGCGTCCTGCTCGTGGTGGCCGTTGCCACCGCCTTGGCCTACGCCATGGTGGACCGCCAGGGATTCACGATCGCACACAGCCGGCAAACGCTCGCCGGA
>JAGWBM010000092.1:1535-15577 GCA_021295895.1 Pseudomonadales bacterium | reverse complement strand
CGGCGAAGAGTGTTGCCAACGCGACCGAGGCAACGAGTGGATTTGACCGACCAAAACGTGCGAATCGCAGTGGAAATCCCCCTTGGGTTGGGTTGTTGGGGATGAAAGTCAAGAACCATGCCACGAGGTAGCCGGATTGACCACTCGCCACCCTGGAGGCATGTGCGGGACCATGACTCGGCGCAGGGTCGAGGGGACAACCCCTATGACGAGTGCTGGCCCGAGGCCACGGTTTCCCAAGGCCCGGCGATCGCGAACGTAATGCCCGGAGTTTGGATGTTGACGAAAAGGGTCTTGCCGTCGGGCGAGAAAGTGGCACCCGCCCATTCCGATTGGCGGTAGTCTCCGGATTCGATCACCGGTCTACCCGGAATCGGTTCATCGATCACGATGTTGTTCTCGCCGATTTCCATCGACTGGCCGTGTCTGTCGAGGGCGAGGAGCCGCGTTCCGCGGACGACTTCGCCGGACGCACCAACCAGAATGACCGTCATCTCACAAATCTGACGTACACCCATGTCCCACAACGACTAGCCCGCTGACGTTAGACTCGTCCACATTGCATGATGCCGACGACGAGATGGTAATGCCGTCCTGAAGTCACGGTCGCCGGCACCAGCAGGTCGCTACCTCGTGACCTCTTGCGGCCACCCGCTTATCCTCTTCGTCAAGGGGGCACCCAACGAGGGTTGTCCCAGGGCTAGAACTTTGGGGAGGACCGCATGGCGGACTACAACACGCTCATTCTGGAGCGCCTCGGTACGGAAGACCGGTTGGCGCGGATCACGTTGAACCGGCCGGAGAAGATGAACGCCTTGACGGGCGAACTCTTCACCGAACTCAACGATTGCTTACACGATCTGGAAGCTGACCAAGGCTGCCGGGTCATCATCATTCGCGGGGCGGGTCGCTGCTTCAGCGCCGGCTACGATCTGACGCCGGGTCGCGAGCGCCGACCGGACGAGCGGACCTACCAGACCGTCGACGCGAAGCGACGCACGCTGATGATGAACGTTCGCACGTCCATGCAGCAGATCACCGACGTGCAGATGTACCTGTGGAACATGGCGAAGATCACCATCACCCAACTGCACGGCTACGCGCTCGCCGGGGGCTGCGAACTGGCAATGATGGCTGACCTCGTTGTTGCCGCCGAAGATACGCAGATCGGCCACCCGGGCCTGCGCGGGCTCGGCACGGCCCGCAACGGCTGCATCTGGCCGCTGGTGCTCAGCATGCGCAAGGCCAAGGAGTACTACTACACCGGCGACAACATGACCGGTGCGGAGGCGGCGGAAGTCGAGATGATCAACTACGCGTGGCCCAAGGAAGACCTCGACGCCAACACCATCGAGTTCGCCGAGCGAATCGCCAACGGTTCCGCAGACCACCTGGCGGTGCTGAAGCTCACCATGAACCGCTTCTACGAGAACATGGGCATCTACTCGTCGGTGCGCAGTGCCACGGAGCAGGACGCCTTGGCGCAGATGACCGAATGGACCTACAGCTTCGGCGAAGCGATTCGCGAAGGCGGTTTGAAGCACGCCTTCACCACCCGGGACGCGCCCTACCAGGGCAACGAGGGATTCCGAGGCAAGGAATAGATCCGATTGAACATCACCTGCCAGGCTCCCAGCGTTCTGTGACGTGTTTGAGACAGGCACACGTGCACGAGCGGTCATCGGATCGTTCGCCTTCTTCTTGGTCGCTCCCGCTGTCGTTGCCGGCGTGGTGCCATTCGCACTGGTCGGTTGGACGATGCAGCCGCCGCTGCTCGGGACTCCCGGCACGCGGGTAGCGGGCATCGTGGTGGTGACCGCGGGTCTAGCCTGCCTGCTGGACTGCTTCGCCCGGTTCGCCCTTGAGGGGCGTGGCACACCGGCACCGGTGGCGCAGACGGAGACGCTGGTGGCGTCCGGCCTCTATCGGTTCGTGCGAAACCCGATGTACGCCTGCGTGCTGACCATGGTTGCCGGGCAGGCGTTGCTCTTTGGCCAGGTCTGGCTGTTCGCGTACGCCGGGGTGTTGCTGGTCGCCTTCCACCTGTTCGTGCAGTTCTACGAGGAGCCCCAACTGCGTCGAAGATTCGGAGGGTCGTACGAGACCTATTGCCGGCACGTGGGTCGATGGTGGCCACGCCGGACACCGTGGCGCGGGTCAGGTAGGTCCGCCTCCTGACGCCTCTTGTGCAGGAACGTCTTCGAGTACCTTCCGGATGTCCAGACCACGCTCGCCGAGTTCCGCCGCGCTTTCGAACCGGGTGGCCGTCTGCTCCTCATCGACAGCGATTGGGGGTTCGTGGGGCGACGTGCCTTCGGAAAGTGCTGAAACGACTCATTCGTAATGTGACCACATGCGCAAGACCTTGACGATGCGTTCTTCGTCCAAGACTTGATACACAAGGCGATGGCGGATGTTGATCCGCCGCGAATACGCACCGGTCAGATCGCCGACGAGTTTCTCGAACGGCGGGGGCTTGCGGTGGGGATTCTCGGCCGAGAGCGCCAACAGCTCTTCGGTCTTGGGCTTCAGTCCACTGGAGCGTAGTCTCTTCGCGTCTCGCTGGGCTTGCTTGGTGTAGGCAATGCGCCAACTCACCAATCCAGGACCTCGTCGCAGTCCTCAACGTCGGTGGCCAATCCCTCTTGGATGGATTCCCGCATTCCCGGGACGGACAGCAGGAACAAGGTCTCTTGGATGGCCACCCAGTCTTCCTGCGATACAAGCACGGCGGAGTTCCTCTTGCCGGAGATCAGCAACGGTTGGTGTGATGCGGCCGTCTCGTCGATAAGGCGATACAGATTGGCGCGTGCCTCGGTTGCAGTCATGGGTGGCAATGGGCCTCCTTCCTTTCGCCCCTTAGAGTACGGAATTACGTACGCTCGTCAAGGGTTGCGTAGAATCAATAGGTCAGACACACATGATTCCGACAAATGCTCCCCAAGGGCACCTGGGAGATGGGTGGCACCCAATAAGGTGACATCGACCCTCAAGGTGGATGATGCGCGAGTGCGAACAGCACGGACATCGGCCTGACTTCCTTCCAATACGACGAATGGTGGCTCGGGCGCACCGATGGGAGGCCGCTCTCACTTTCGCTCAAGCCGTGAATTGCCGCCACCCTTGTTCAAGGCTATGCGCTATCCTTGAATAAGGAGGGCGTATGGCGCACTTGGAGCAACGTCGCTGGCCCGGAGAGGCGTCCGGCTGGACTCGTCGTGACCGACGTCCTTGTGGATACGCGGTCTACTGGCCTGACGCCGTTGCCGACCGTGGTTTCGTCATCGACGGCGACGTGGCGGCCGAGGTAGCGGACGCCGAGGCCGCATTGGTCTATCTGGATGCTTCCGTGTCCGCCCTTAGCAGCACCGAGGCGCTGGCACGGCTGTTGCTGCGGGCCGAATGCGTTGCTTCGTCGCGAATCGAAGGCTTGGAGGTCGGCGCACGGCGTCTACTTCGAGCGGACGCGGCCCGCACGCTCGGCGATCCGATTTCCGACGTGACGGCTGGCGAAGTGTTGGCCAACATCGATGCGATGTCATGGGGTCTTGGAGCGGCGGAGCCCGACGCGGAAATCACCCTCGAAAGGCTGCTGGAGACGCATCGCCGCTTGATGGCGGGCGCGCGACTCTCCGAGCATGGCGGGCGTATCCGAATGCAACAGAATTGGATCGGCGGCAGCGACTTCAATCCATGCTCGGCGGCTTTCGTGCCACCGCCACCGGAAGCCGTCCCAGGCTTGCTTGATGACCTCATGGTCTTCTGCAACCAAGACAGGCTGCCCGCGTTGGCGCAAGCCGCGATCGCCCACGCGCAATTCGAGACCATCCACCCCTTCGTGGACGGCAATGGGCGTACAGGCCGTGCGCTGCTGCACTTGGTGCTGCGTCGACGGCGGCTCGGCGTGCGGGTCGTCGCGCCCGTCTCCCTTGTGTTGGCGACTTGGGCCACGGACTATGTTGGCGGCCTGATGGGTACCCGCTACATCGGTCCGGCCGACTTACCGGAGGCGATGGCGGGCATCAACCGATGGATTGCCCTGGTCGCGTCAGCGTGCCGACGAGCGGCAGAAGACGCCGGCTGGTTTGAGACCTGTGTTCGAGAGCTCCAAGCATCGTGGATCGAGCGCATCGGACCAACCCGGCGCGACTCAACCGTGCGACATCTGATCCAGGCACTGCCCGGTATGCCCGTCCTGTCTATCGCGGGTGCTGCGAGGGCAACCGCTCGGTCGTTTCAAGCCACCAGCCAGGCGGTCAAGCGTCTCACGGATGTCGGCGTACTCAGGCAGATCACGGTTGGCAGGCGCAACAGGGCATTCGAAGCGCCCGAGCTGATCGATGCGTTCACGGCGCTCGAGCGCCGACTGGCCAGCCCAACCGGCGACACACGGGTCGCGCTGCCAGTCCGTGAAGTTCCGCGCCGCCCCACATAGTTCCGGATGTAGGGACACCCATCCCTTTGTCGGCACGGTTCGGGATTGGAAACCCGACGGATCATGTGTTCAACACCCCATTGTGGACTCCACGCCCCCAAGGCCTGTCTCGCCGACCCTAGCCAACGTGGTCTGTACCGCACGGTCTACAACGTCTACGACCTCCGAACGCTGGCCGATGGAGGTCCGCCGAAGCACTCCAGAATCGAGTACGTGGACGAGCCACATTGCGTCAGCGGCGACGGTATCTTCGGCACATTGGAAGTGCGGGACGACGAACTGATCTATGTCCCCAAGGTAGTGGTCAATCCGCACCTATCGCGTCTTCGACCCAGTCGAGCAGGTCGCCCACGGGAGCGATCCCCTCTTGGGCCTTCTCACCAGACAGGATTCCGATGACGCCGCGCGGGACGTTCTCGAGTCCGCCGTCCGGTTCGGTCCGGACAAGGAAAGCGGCCGCGTCCTCGGCGTCCTCGGGTTCGCCTAGGCCGCGCAGCGCGGCAATAGCGCCGACGGCGAAGTGCGCAGCCTGGGCAGCGGGCGCGAGCGCTTCCTCGCCGAAGCCGCCGCCATCCAGGAGAGCGGCGGCCTTGTACTTGTGCCGGGCGCGCTGCACGAGTACGCCGGCGCGCAGCTTGCGGCGGTCGGTGCCGTCCCCGGTCTGCGTTTCGCTTCGGGCGTAGACTTCGCGCAGGCCGTCGGTCGGCACGGACACGAATCCGGCCTCGGCAAGCCGGAGCATGGCCTCGTGGGTGGCTTGGTCGATAACGCGGATCGGCAGGTGGAACCGCTCGGCGAGGCGCTGTTCCTCATCGGCGATCACCTCCGCCGGCAGGGAAACCACGACCAGCACGCCGTCCTCGCCGTCGCGGGCGAGGATGCGGTTCAATGCGGGCCCGTGCTGCGCCACCAGGTCGTCGTGCAGCTCGTCGATCGGCTCGGGTTCGGACGGCGCGTCGGTCGGCGCATGGTCGAGCACCTGATCGAGACGTTCCAGAAAGGCGGAGCGCGAGTTCGGCATCTTCACCTGCGCGGGGTCGCCCAGCCGGTCAAGCACGGCGTCCGCCAGTGCTCGTTTCTGGTCGAGCAGCGCGAGCATGCGGTGCTCGATGGTATCTTCACTAACCAGATTGATCACCGTGACCGGTCGCGTCTGCCGCTTCCGCCAGGCGCGGGCGACGCGTTGCTCGAGGCGGGCCGGATTCCAGGGCAGATCCAGGTTGATGACCGTGTCGGCCGCCTGGAGGTTGAGTCCGACGCCGCCGGATTCGGACGACAGGAACAGCCGGCAGTCGGGATCCTCGCGGAACCGGCGGATCTCCCCGCGACGGCGTTGCTGCGGCACCTCGCCGGTATGCCAAGCGAATTCCAGACCGGCCTCGCTCGCGTATTCGCGTACCAGGATGAGCATGCGCACCCACTCGGAGAAGACGATGATCTTGCGCGCCGGATCACTCAGAAGGTCCGGCAGCAGGCGTTCGACTTCGTCCATCTTCGGGCAGTCGCGGGATTGGTCGTCCAGGATGTACGGCGTGTCGCAGACCATCCGCATGCAGGCGAGGTAGCGCTGCAGCTTTTCGAACTCCTCCTTCGTCAGCGGACGCCGCTTGGCGATCGACGCGAGCCGCCCGACGAGATGTTCGTAGTCCTGGTAGAAGTTCCGCTGCGTTTCGGTCATCCCCACGAAGAACGTCTTGGCCGTTCGTCCGGGAAGTTCGGTCTCCACATCCTCCTTGCGCCGTCTCAGCATCACCGACGAGACCCTTTCCGCCAGTTCGTCCAGGTTCCGGTAGCCAACGGGCCGTCCCCGTTCGTCGAGTTCGTAGAAGTCCCGGTTGAAGCGGAACAGCGGCCCGAGGATACCCGGGTCGACGAACTGCAAGATGGAATACAGCTCGTCGATGCGGTTCTCGAGCGGCGTTCCGGTCAGCACGAACGCGTACCGGCTGTCGAGCCTCTTGATCGCCGCGGCGGTCTTGGTTTGCAGGTTCTTGATGCGTTGTGCCTCGTCGAGCACGATCACGTCCGGACGCACCAGGGCGTGTAGCTCGTCGCCGTCCGCCAGCACCTGCTCGTAGTTGCACAGCGTGAAAAACCCGCCGCGCCGGTACTGACGTCGGCGCTCGGCGGCATTGCCGAACACCGGGGTGGCGGGCAGGTCCGAGAACAGCCGGATCTGCTCCTCCCATTCGGTCTTCAAAGACGCGGGGATCCCGCGCAGTTCCCTGAGCAGTGCGCAGGCCGCGATGGCCTGGACCGTCTTGCCTAGCCCCATGTCGTCGGCGAGCAACGCGCGTTCGCCGAATGCCAGATGCAGTACGCCCTCGACCTGATAGGGAAGCAGCGGACGCCTGAGCAGGTCGTCGATCGACCGCTCGCCCGTAGCAAGTTCGGTCTCGAAGGCGTTGCGGCCCCGGGTCCTGCGGTTCGCGGTCCGCCTCGCATCCAGCCAGGTGTCGAGCCGGCCCGACACCCGTAGCGAATCCGGATTCGCGTCCGCCGCCCGCTTGAGTTCGTGGAGCGCCTTTGCCGAACCGCGCCGCAGACGGCTGCAGAAGCGCCGAACGTCCTCGGCGAGCACCGGGTCGGCGGCAGCGACCGGGTCGGGGACGGCGAGACGTAGGGAACGCTCCCCCGCCTCGGCTAGATAGACCTCGATCCGCGGGCTCGAAGTCGGCCGGCCGCGCCTGCGCAGACGCCGCACTACGCCCTCGATGTGCTTGCAGGTGCCGAGGCCGTTTGTGGCGAAGTCGCGGCACTCGCAGGAGTTGATGCGCTCGCCGAGGGCACGGATCTCCACTAGGTAGCGGTTGCCGTTCGACGAGGTGACGCGGTAGTCACAGAACGGGGCGCGGCGCTCGTCGTCGACCGCCACGTCGTTGATCTCGGTTCGGCCGCGCCACTCCCGGCGTTTGATCTCGTCCGCGTCGGTCGATAGCCAGCCCCGGAACACCGGTTGCTGCGGCCAGCCCCGGCGGCGGTCATTCGCCCCTTCGCCGTGCTGTGCGGTGGGCCATGCTATCCGACCTCGCCGCGCCATCAAATGCGCCTGCGATACGAACTGTTCGAATTGCGCGCAACGTTGGCGGGGTGATGCGCTTTCCGGACTTGTCGGCGCTTGCCGACGGGTTGGCAGTCCGGCGGTTCGACGAATTGAGCTTCAATTGGAAGCCGCGTTCCTGTTTGACATCTCATGGGATGTCTGTACGGTTGCGCCGTGAGACTCGTCGTCGATACCAACGTTGTGGTAGCTGGTTTCCGCAGTGTCTCTGGTGCGAGCAACCGATTGTTGCGACATGCCAATGACGGATCGGTCAAACTGCTTTGTTCGACGGCCTTGTTCCTGGAGTACGAAGCAGTGTTGGGTCGCCTGAGTATCCGCCAAGCCACGGGACACATGCTCGAGGACGTACGGGATGTCATGAACGCGATTGCCGCGATTGCCGAACCGGTAGATGTGCCACTCAAAACTCGTCCCACATTGAATGATGCGGACGACGAGATGGTGTTGGAGGTTGCGCTCAACGGCGAAGCCGACTTCATCGTCACGCACAACGCGCGGGATTTCGAACCGGCGCGGGCTCTTGGTATTGCGGTAACCACGCCGGGCGAGATAGTCAGGAGCCTAAGGAAATGAGTGAGCCCACGCGCTACAAGTATCCGCTGAAACTACCTGCTTCCCTGAAGGAGACGGTCGTACGTCTTGCCAAGGACGATGGTGTCTCGCTCAACCAATGGATCGCGGTCGCCGTGGCGCAAAAGGTAGGTGCAGTTGAAGTTGCAAGCGAGTTTCTAGGCAAACGGGCCGCTGACGCGAAGCCTGGGGCATTGGAGCGCTATCTCAACGAGGCGCCCGATGTCCCGCCAATGCCGGGCGACGAGTTGCCACCGGAATGACCTAACGCCGTCGGAAGTCACGCCCGCCGGTTCAGCAGGTCGCCACCTCGTCACCTCTCGCGGCCACCCGCTTATCCTCTACTACACCGGCGACAACATGACCGGTGCGAAGGCGGCGGAAGTCGAGATGATCAACTACGCCTGGACTAAGGAAGACCTCGACGCCAACACCATCGAGTTCGCCGAGCGTATCGCAAACGGTTCCGCGGACCACCTCGCGGTGCTGAAGCTCACCATGAACCGCTTCTACGAGAACATGGGCATCTACTCGTCGGTACGCAGTGCCACGGAGCAGAACGCCCTGGCGCAGATGACCGAGTGGACGTACAGCTTCGGCGAGTCGATCCCCCGCACTTGCACGTCAACGCCCACGTCCGCCGCCCCCATGGCCGGTGTTCCCCTCGGCTTGCGTCAACGGAGGAATGTACTCCAGATCGCTCTCCAGCATCCGCACAACGTGCTGCCAAACGTTGTAGCAACATCGTCGTATCGGGTCTCGGCCAGTTCCCGCATGGCCATGTGGTTAGACGTGTCCCCTTGGCCATGCTGGCGGCAAAGGTCGAGGGTGCTCGTCTTCATTTCGGTCGACATAAGGCCCCATGCGTAGGCAAGGTCGTCCGGGCGACGGCGAAGTCGTACGCGTCCCGTTCGGTTGCGAGTTGGTTGCAGCCCAGACGGTTGTACATCTTCTTGGGCCACCATTCCGCCATGCCTCCCTCGTTTCGTTAGCTCGGCATCCGACACGTCGGCTTCCTGACGACCGGTCCACCCGGACTTGCCTAGAAGTTCCCGAACGTGAGCGATTTGCCCGTGGTGGCCCCTACAGCACGATTTTGTTCCCGAACGGTAACATTTCAATTGCTATGGTGGCACTCTTGAGGGTCGGGATGATGCACGCTGAGACCTGGCTGCAAGGGAGGTCGTCGATGGGCTCTAGACGGGTGGCGGAAGCGGTGGCAATTCGCTCGGCTGCCGCGCTTGTCGCGCTGGGGCTGACCGCCCCGCTCCACGCATTCGAGGCCGATGCCGCACCCCTCGTTCAGAAGCACTGCATCGCCTGCCACACCGGCACGATCCTGGCACCGCTTGATCTGGCGGGGCTTGGATACGACCTCGCGGATCCCGCCACCTTCGGGGCTTGGGCAAGGGTCTACGAACGCCTCGAGAACGGCGAGATGCCGCCCGTCGGCGCGTTGATACCCGAACCGGATGAGCTGGCGACGGTCCTGGCGTCGATGAAGGAATCGCTGCTCGAAGCGAATTTCGCGGCGCGCAACGGCCAGCGCACGCCGCTGCGGCGCCTGACCCGACTCGAGTACGCCTACACCATCGGTGATCTGCTCGGGCTCGACGAAGCACAGGGTCTGGATCTCATCCAGAACCTGCCGGCGGAAGCCGACACCGGAGGTTTCGACACGGTGGCGGCCGAGCAGGGCATTTCGGCGCTGCACGTGCGCAGTTATCTCGATGCGGCGGACAAGGCCTTGGACGCGGCCCTTGCACTGGGTCCCCGACCGGATACGACACGGCGTGACATCCAATACGCCAGGTCCGGCTACATGAACTACATGCACACGGCGAAGATCCTTGGCGGCGGCATCACGAAGAAGGTCGACGACCGGGTGGTGATGTTCTACGACACCGGCTCGACGTACATGCTGCACACGCAAGCCGAGGGTTATGCGGTGCCGTATCCCGGCCGCTACCGCGTCACCATGGACGCCAAGCCGTACCAGGCGGAAACGCCGGTGGTGCTGACCCTCTACCAGGGCGTCAAGCAGGGCACCGTGGCATCGCTCGATGACCTGATCGGGACGTTCGACCTCCTGGACGACACGGCGAGGACCGTGGAGGTGACCACGTTCATGCGCCCGGGCGATCTGCTGGCGCCTTCGGTGGCTGAACTCGACCGGCCGCCGGGTGACTACGTCAACTATTTCGCGCCCGATAAGACCGTCGCGAACTACACGGGCGAGGGCATTGCGATCAAGTCCCTGACCGTTGAGGGCCCGCTGATCGACGAATGGCCGCCCCGGAGCACCCGACGTTTGCTGGCCGGGCTCGAATTCGACGAGGCGGGTCAGGTTCGCTCGACGAAAACGGCGGAGGAGCACGTCCTCGACATCGTTCGCGAGTTCGCGAGGCGCGCCTTTCGGCGACCGTTGAAGGATGGCGAGGCGGCGGCCTATGCCGGCTTGGCCGAACCGTCGCTGGCCGCCGGCGCACCGCTCGTCGAGGCGGTCCGCGTGCCGATACGGGCCATCCTGAGTGCGCCGCCGTTCCTCTACCAAACGGCTTCCGCCGGTCCGTTGGACGACTTCGCGCTGGCTGCGAGGCTTTCGTATTTCCTGTGGCGCAGCATGCCGGACGACCAACTGTTCGAACTCGCTGGAAAAGGACAACTATCGGACCCGGATGTGTTGGCGAGTCAGGTCGACCGGATGCTGGACGACGACCGGTCGCAGCGCTTCATCAAGGATTTCGCCGGTCAGGCGTACCGGCTCTACGAAATGCACCAGACCACGCCGGATGGCGGGCTCTATCCGGAATACGACGACCGCCTGGGCAAGGCGATGGCGGCGGAGACCGAACTCTTCCTCGAGGAACTCATCGACGAGAACCACGGCGTCGGTGGCCTGATCGATGCGGACTTCACCTACGTCAACCGGCGTCTGGCGGAGCACTACGGCATACCGGGCATCAAGGGACAGCACATGCGCCGCGTCGCGCTGGCGGCGGACAGCCCGCGCGGGGGACTGCTGACCCACGCCAGCATCCACAAGATCACTGCCAACGGGACGGTGACCTCGCCGGTTCCGCGGGGCAACTTCGTGCTGGCCAACATCCTGGGACGCCCGGCACCGCCACCCCCACCGGGTGTCGAAGGTCTGGAGCCGGACATCCGGGGCACCACCACGATCCGCGAACAGTTGACCGCCCACCGCGCCAACGCGGTGTGCAACAGCTGCCACCAGTCCATCGATCCGCCGGGCTTTGCGCTCGAGTCGTTCGACCCCATCGGCGGGTTCCGCAAGAACTACCGGGCTTCCCGCGGCGAGAAGGACTATGGAGGATTCATGGTGCCCCTACCGTATGGAGAGGGTCCGGCCGTCGATCCCAGCGGGATCACGCCGACCGGTGAGGCGTTCGCCGACATCGAGGAGTACAAGGCGATCCTGCTCGAGGAGGAACTCGGCCAGATCGCGCGTCACTTCACCTCGCAACTCATCACGGTGGCGACGGGCGCGGAGGTGGAGTTCGCGGACCGGGATGAAGTCCACCGCATCGTGGCCTCGGTCGCCGACCGCGGCTATCCCGTCCGATCGATCATTCACGAGGTCGTACAAAGCGACCTGTTCCGGAGTCTCTGATTCCGATGTCCACGTTGAAACGGTGTCGGTCTTGTCAACGCATGGATGACGTATTGGTGCGTCGGATTCGTAAGCCGAGGAGTCACCGCTAGCATGGCCCTTTCACGACCCATCGATCGTCGCACCTTCCTGCGGGCAACGGGCGTTGCGTTGGCGTTGCCATTCCTGGAGTCGATGCGACCGGCCTTTGCCGGCACCGCCACGCAGCCGCCCCGGCGCATGGTGAATATCTGCGCGACGCTCGGGTTCTACTCGGATTATTGGTTCCCGAAGACCGCGGGGGCGGGGTACGAAGCCACCGACTACCTCACGCTTATCGACGAGCACCGGGACCACTACACGCTGTTCTCGGGGCTGTGCCACGAGGAGCAGACCGGTCGCCAGGCCCACAACTCCGAGATCACCTGGCTGACCTCCGCGCGGCATCCGGGATTGGACGGGTTCCAGAACACCATCTCCCTCGACCAGGTGGTATCGAATCACTACGGGTACGTGACGCGGTTCCCGTCGATCATCCTCGGTACGTACTCGGCCCAGAGCCAGTCGTATACGCAGAACGGTGTGATGGTTCCCGCCGAGACCAGCCCGGCCCGGCTCTTCGGCAAGCTGTTCCTGCAGGGCAAGCCGGCGGAAGTGGCGCGGGAAACCCGGCGCTTGAGCGACGGCCGGAGCATCCTCGACACGCTTTCCGCGCAGACGACTGCCTTGGGCAAGCGCGCTAGCGTCACCGACCGAGAAGTACTGGACGCCTACTTCGAGGCAGTCCGCATCGCCGAGCGTGATCTCGTCGAGGTGCAGGCATGGACCAAGCGTCCGAAGCCGGTCGTCGACGCCGAGCCACTGACGGACATCCCGGACAACACCGACATCATTGGTCGGGTGAGACTGCTCTTCGACCTGATCCCGCTCATTCTCGCCACCGACTCGTCACGGGTAGTCAGCGTGATGATCCAGGATCACCAGACCGTACCAAAGGTCCAAGGCGTCACGGCGGATCAGCACAACCTTTCGCACCACGGCCAGGACCAGGGCAAGATCGATCAGTTGAAGATCGTCGAGACCGAGATCGTGCGTCGCTTCGGTGAGCTGCTCACCGCCCTTCGCACACAGAACGATGGCGACGGGTCGCTCCTCGATCACACCACGTTGCTGTTCGGAAGCAACCTCGGCAACGCCAACTCCCACGTCGCGGTGAACCTGCCGATCCTCCTCGCCGGCGGCGGCTTCAGCCACGGCAAGCACGTCGTCCACGAGGGCGAGCACAACGCACCGCTTTGCAACCTCTTCGTGACGATGCTGCGCTCGGTGGGCGTGGAGGCGGAGTCCTTCGGTCAGAGCACCGGCGCGTTGAACTGGGGTTGACCCAATGTCGGGGATGCTGGCGAGGGCGTCGTCGGCATGGCAAGAAGGTCTGTGCGGACGGGCGTTGTACGTTGACGCCGCGACGATCAATACATATATTAATGCATACTAGATTGGTCCGACGTGAACATCTCATGGGATCCCTTCAAAGCCCGACGCAACCTTGCGAAGCACGGCATCGCGTTCGAGGATGCGGAGGTCGCTCTCGCAGATCCCTTGGCCTTGACACGCGAAGATCCCGACGCGGTCGGGGAGCAACGGTTCGTCACCGTGGGCGTAGACGCGGTGGGACAGGTCATCGCAGTCGTATTTGCATATGGGGCGACAGAGATCCGGCTCATCTCGGCCCGACGGGCCACCCGAAGTGAGGTAGATGCTTATGCGAAAGGAATATGATCTCTCGCAGGCCAAACGCGGCCCGATCGTCAAGCAATCCGGGAAGACCCGGATTACGATAATGCTTGACGTCGACGTGGTAGACGCGTTTCGGGCACGCGCCAAGGACACGGGACGCGGTTACCAAACAGCCATCAATCAAGCTCTCCGTGAGTACCTCGCCAACGACGGCCTGGAAGCGACGCTTCGGCGTGTAGTACGGGAGGAGCTACGAGACGCCATCTGACGGGACGGAGCGGCTTTTTCGAGGTCGCGAGCTTGGTGCTGCCTTGGTGTTGACCGACAAGCCGCAGGGGCGACGCTAACGCACCCGCTAAGATCCACCGTCACCCGCGCCGGAACCCAACCCCAAACGGCTCGTCAAATCCGAGGGCATTGATCGCCGGTTGGATTCGGTCCCTCCGGCGCTACCAGTTCTCCACCCAAGGCCGCAACACCACCTCGAACGCCCAGGTCGAACGATGCTGCCGATGCAGTTGCAGGTAGGTCTCGGCGATGCGGTCGGGATCGGCCATGTTGTCGTCGACCGATGTGCCCGCCCTACGGTGGGCCCGCGTGCCATCCGGTTGCGTCCACCCGAT
>JAGWBM010000092.1:0-1379 GCA_021295895.1 Pseudomonadales bacterium | reverse complement strand
GCGTCGGGCGGTCCGTCGAGCATCTGTCTCGCCGCTTGCTGCGCGACGAGAAACGCGCTGTAGGCTGAGTTCATCACGGTATCGCGAACAAGGTCGGGATCCGCCTCGGTGATGCCCTTGCCGAAGATGCCCGCCATCCTTCCATCGATGTTGTGCACCACGAGCGTCGGGTTGCCGAGTTCCGCCGTAACCGACTCGAACAAACGTGTGACCGCACCGGGATCCGAGGCGTCGCAGGCATAGTTCTTGACGCCGAACCGCGCCGCCAAGTCGACGAGCACCGGCTTGTCCGGATTACGCGCCGCGATTGCCACGCGCATGCCTTCCCCGGTGAACAGCCGCGCGCAGCTAGCGCTGATACCAGGACCGCCGCCGACGATCAGCGCGGTCTCCCCGTTCTTGTCGTTACCTTGTGTTGTCACTGTTCAGTTCCCTCCGCCAGGCCGATCCCGATTTGGCCCTATTGTATGGTCGAGAGGTTCTGCCCGACGTCGACGCGACGCCCCCGCGTATCGAACCGCTGCTTCGCGACTTTATTGTAGTAGGGTCAAAAGTACACGCGAGTAAATTTGACCTTGATACAAAATAACCGTAGCGTCTGCTGCATGGCAACTTCGAAGCGATACCTACTACCCCAAATTCGGACCGACTTGGCGACCAAGATGGTGTTCGTTGCGGGGCCGCGCCAGGTTGGTAAGACCACGCTGGCGCTCGATTTGCCGGGAGCACGCGCCGGATACCTGAACTGGGACGTCCCCGCCGACCGCGAACGCATTCTGCGTCGGGAGTTGCCCGCAACCGAGTTCTGGGTCTTCGACGAACTTCACAAGTACCGACCCTGGCGGAACTTCCTCAAGGGACTCTACGACTCGAGACGGGAAGGTCAGCAGATCTTGGTGACCGGGAGCGGCCGCCTGGAACTCTTCTCGTTCGGGGGCGATTCGCTGCAGGGCCGTTACCACCTGCTGCGCCTGCATCCTTTTTCCGTTGCCGAGGCCGACATCGAGGATCCTAAGGGTCTGGCTGAACTACTGCGCCTCGGGGGCTTTCCCGAGCCGTTTCTGGGTGGTAACGAGGTCGAGGCGCGGCGCTGGTCCAGACAGAACCGCACGCGTCTGATCGAGGAGGACGTGACCGCGACGACCAGCATCCGTGATCTTGGGCGGCTGGAGGAAATGATGCTCCGGCTACCCGACCTCGTCGGCTCGCCGTTGTCCGTGAACGCGCTACGCGAGGATCTACAGGTCGCGCACAAGACAGTCGCCTCGTGGCTCGACACCTTGGAACGCCTGTTCGCCCTGTTTCGGCTCCCACCCTTCGGCGCACCACGTATCCGAGCGGTGAAGCAGGAGCGCAAGCACTACCATTTCGACTGGTCG
>JAGWBM010000091.1 GCA_021295895.1 Pseudomonadales bacterium | reverse complement strand
TGGCAGCGCCGGTTCGCGCCGGTATTCGCGGCGATCGCATTCTTTGCCTACACCGGCACCGGCGGCGAGAACACCGACGTCGTGGCCCACCTCACGGGACTGGTCGCCGGATTCCTGATCGGCCTCTACATCGCCCGAACGAGGTTGCACCTTTCCGGTCCCCGGGCGCAGCGTTTCTTCGCGTGGACGGCGATCGCCCTCGTCGGCAGCGCCTGGATGTTGGCGGGTTGACGGTCTAGCACAAGCCTGCCGAAGGGCGCGGTCATCGGTGCTGAGGCAGTACACCGTATCGTGTTGCCACGAGAATGCGCGAGCATTCTCGAAACGCGCCCGAAGGGCGCGCCGGGACAAGCCCGTCCCCGATGGTCGCTCCGTACCGGTACTCGGCGCGCCTAGTCCCGACCCGGCCTTCGATTGTCTTGTGCCGGGGGTGCCGCCCTCGCCTTCAGCGCCTGCGAAATCACGTATTGGCGGATCAACTCGGCCTCATCCTCGGTGACCGCGGCGGCGAAAGACAGCATCCCCTTGTCGGCCAGCACGCCGCCACGGACGATGTCTTGGAAGCGCTCATGGGTTTCCTCGCTCATCATGCGCAGGTCGGCATTGATCGTGGCGACCCCACCGATGCCGTGACAGCCCACGCAGGTTCGGTTGTAGAGCGCTTCGCCCCGCGCGACGTCCTCCTCACCGACGGTCAACGGCGGGGGCTGGGGAATCTCGGCCTCACCCAGTTCCCGGGTCATCTCGCCTTCAGCCCCGAGCTTGAACACCATCATGCGGCCGTCGCTCTCCTCGCGGCGCCAAGCGCGACCGACCAGAACCGCCAGATACTGTTCGCCCTCGATTTCGTAGGTGATGGGCGACGCCGGTGTGCTGCCCTGGGTGTCGTATTCCCAGCGCGTCGAACCGTCATCGGCATCGTAGGCGGCGAGTTGGCCGGCGGCATCGCCATGGAACACCAAGCCGCCGGCGGTCGCCAGGGTGCCGCCGTTGTACGGCGTGGCGCGCTCCACGCTCCAGACTACCTCGCCCGTCAACGGGTCGATCGCCTTCAGGTAGCCGGCGGCTTCCGGCTGCGGCGGCGCATCTTCGGCCGGACGCATGTCCACACCCAGGCTGATGCCGTTGGGATTGAGTTCGTACTCCCCGGTATCCAGGAACGATTGCGGCAATCCATACCAGGCCGACATGTCCTGTACCGGCAGGTAGGCGATACCACGGTCGGGGTCCACGGCCATGGCCTGCCAACTGTGTCCCCCCGCGTTGCTCGGAAGAACCCACTGCGCCTTCTCGTCGTAGGCCATTTCCGGGTCTTCGACAGGTCGCCCGGTCGCCATGTCGATATGCGTCGCCCAGTTCAGGCGCACGTAGGGATTGGCGCGCAGCAGTTCCCCGTTCTCGCGGTCCAGAACATAGAAGAAGCCATTCTTCGGCCCCTGCAGCAACACGGAGCGGACCTTGCCATCGATCTCCATGTCGAGCAGCGCGATGTCCTGGCAGGCGTTGAAATCCCAGTTGTCGGCCGGCGTCATCTGGTAGAACCAGTTCATGCGGCCGGTGTTCGGGTTCACCGACATGACGCCGCCCAGGAACAGGTTGTCGCCGCCCCCCGGCGAGCGGATCTTGCGCGGCCAGGGCGCGCCGTTGCCGGTGCCGAAGATGAGTTGGTCGAACTTCGCGTCGTAGACGATCGAATGCCAGACCGTGCCGCCGCCGCCAAGCTTCCACCACTCGCCGCCCCAGGTCTTGGCGGCCTCCTCGAGTTCGGGATGTTCGAAGGGCTCGGCGGGGTCTCCCGGCACGACAAAGAACCGCCAGGCGAGTTCGCCCGTTTCCGCGTCGTACGCGGACAGGTGCCCGCGAATCCCGAACTCGGAACTGCTCTGGCCGATGAATACCTTGCCGTGCACCACCCGGGGCGCCCCGGTGATGGTGTAGGGACTGTGGGTGGGGTAGTGGGTGGTGTCGACATCCCAGATCCTCTCGCCCGTGGCCTGGTCCACGGCCACGAGTCGGGCGTCGAAGGTCGCGAAGTAGAGCTTGCCCTTATAGGCGGCAACCCCGCGATTCGCTGGCCCGCCGCAACAGGAATAACGTGCTGAACCGCGGTCCGTCTCCGGGTCGAAGCGCCAGATCTCCTCGCCGGTCCGGGCATCCACGGCGTAGGCGACGCTCCATGAGTCGGTGAAGTACATCACGCCGTCGATCACCAGGGGCGTCGCCTGCAGCCGGTGCGGAATGTTCAGGTTCTTGACCCAGGCAAGGCCAAGCGAGTCCACGGTGTCCCGGTTGATCTCGGTGAGCGTGGAGAAGCGCAGTTCGTCGTAGGTCTGCCCGTGGGCCAGCCAGCTTCCCGGCTCCGCTTGTCCGGCGGCGATGACGCGCGCCTCGTCCACCCAACCGGCGGGACGAGTCTGCTCTGCGGGTTCCGCGGATGCCACGCCTTCGGCGGCATCCTCGGCCGATGCCGTGTGCGCAAGGAACGCGACGGTCGAGAAACAGAACAGCACGCGGGCTGCATCGACAGTCCGTGCTGGTAGACGAGATGTCTTCACCTACATCCCCTCCCAATGCAAGACGAAGCGATGGATGCTAACCCATAGCGCGTCGACGAGGCGTCTCGACCGTAGCGGCGAGGTTTGCCCGCGCGCGCGTCCGTCACCACAGGGCATCGGTTCATCGGGCACGGGACGCCGCGAGGGCGTCCCTGACAGGGTGTCAGGTCCTAATCCGGCACCCGTATCTTGGCTGCCTTCGCGTCGTCGTACCACCAGGCCGACGGGAAACTGGTACGGAATTCGGCATCGACCGGCGGGCGACCGAATTTGTTCCAGTAGACCACCTTGGGGCCCTCGACCGCGATCAGCGGGATGGTCAGGAAGTTCCAAAGGAGAATCCGGTCCAGCGCGCGCTGTGCGGCGGTCAACTCCTCCCGGGATCGAGCGTTGAGGACCCGCAGGATCATCTCGTCCACGGCTTCGCTTTGTATGCCCGAGAGGTTTCTCGTTCGCGGCAGCATCGCGTTGCTCGAATGCCAGTACGAGATGATCTCGATGCCGGCCGGATTCGCAACGCCGAGTTGGCCGAAGGAAATGTCGAAATCGAAGTCCTTCATGATGTTGATGTAGTGCGCGGCATCCACCAAACGCACGCGTGTATCGACCCCCAACTTCTGCAACTGATCGACGAACTGGGTGACCAGGCGACGCTCCTCCACGCTTCGGAGGACGAACGTCAGCGAGAACCGCTCTCCCGACTCGTTCGTGAGAGCACCGTCGCGCACCATCCAACCGGCGTCACGTAGCAGTCGCATGGCTTCGATGAGTAGACCCCGGTTGCGGCCAATCCCATTCGAGGGTTTGAGTTCGAACGACTCGGTGAATACCCGTGCCGGTAGTTCAGCGCGGAAAGGCGCCAGTAGCCGTACCTCGGCGGGACCGGGTCGGCCCACCGCCGCGAACACCGACGGCGCAAAATAACTGTCCGGCCGCGTATGGAAGCCCCGTGTGATCACCCGGTTGTGCCAACCGTAGTCGAATGCCAGCGTCAGGGCTTCGCGGACGCGCAGGTCCTTGAGATGCTCCCGGCGACTGTTGATCACCAGGCCGCGAAGCAGCCCGACGTAGTACTGGAAGTTGTGCTTGCGTTTGACCATCCGGCCCTTCGCCAGGGCATCGTCGTAGCGGTCGAACCAGAACCGGGGATCGGTCTCCCGCCAGACGTCGATCAGGCCCTTGCGGAACGCTTCCCGGGCAACGGTGGCATCGCGGTAGAAGTCGTAGCGGATGTGGTCGAGATTGTGACGGCCGCGATGCACCCCCAGATCCTTGCCCCAGTAGTCGGGCACCCGTTCGTAGAGCAGGGAACGCGACTGCTTGAACTCGGCGATTCGGTACGGACCGCTGCCGAGGGGTGGCGTCTGGGTGGTCTTGGTGTTGTCCGCCTCGCGCCAGTAGTGTTCCGGGAGGATCGCGATCTTGCCGAGACTGGATACGACGGCGGCGTTGAGACCGTTGACGTCGTTGAGGTGAAAGGTCAGATCGAAGTCGCCGTGGATCTCCACCGAGTCCACCATGCCGAACGCGGATTGCAGGTTGAACGCCGAGTTCTCGGCGATGTGCTCGAACGTGAAACGCACGTCCCGGGCCGTCACCGGGACGCCGTCGTGCCAACGGGCTTCCGGCCGCAGCCGTACGCGGACCTGGGTGAAGTCGTCGGAAATTGCGACGCCTCCGGCGAGATTGCCGTAGAAGGTGCCGATCTCGTCGTCCGACGCCGTGAACAGGCCGTCGTAGAAGAACGGGTTGGAGCCGAAGTCGTGCTGCACGCCCGGTGCGACGATGCCCTTGTTCAGGTAGGGGGTGAACGAATTCCAGGGATCGTCGGTCGCCAGCACCATCATGCCGCCCTTGGGGGCATCAGGATTGACGTAGTCGAAGTGCTCGAATTCGGGGGGGTACTTGAACTCGCCGAAGAACGACACGCCGTGCTTGAAGGTCAGCTCGGCGACCGACGCGCCACATGAGGCGCATACCAGGAAAAACAGGACATACCTGCAACCGGTCGGAGCTGGTGTGAGATCTGGCGTTTCGCGCCTTCTGCGGTGGCGGGACGCGCCGCCGAATCGCATCGTCTTCCCCAGTTCCCCGGTTTCGCTAGGGGGAGTTAGAGATTGTCGAGGTCGACCGCCCTACCCGTCCGGGACGACTCGAAGATCCCCAACATGACCTTCATGGATTCGATGTTGTCCCGGCCGCTGCTGATGGGTTCGGCACCGCTCTTCGCGCATTCCGCGAAGTGCAGGATCTCGTTGACGAAGAAGTTGGAACTCGGCAGTTCGACGTCGCTGGTTGGAATGGGCTCGAAGGGCGGGTTGAGGATCTTCTGCAAGTCCTCCGGCCGATTGCGCGGGTCGAGATCCTCCTTGTCGGCGAACAGGACTTTGCCGAAGTGCGAGACCGGCCGGTCCTCGTCGGTATCGAGATCCGGTGGCGTCGACTGTATGGTCCCCTTCGTGCCGATCACCGTGTAAGACGGGACCGATGGGGCGACGTAGGTGGTCCAACTGGCGAACATGTCGCCGATCGCCCCGTTGTCGAACTCGAGGGTCCCGGCGACCAGGTCCTCGGCGCCGTTCAGCATCTCCGGTTGCACGCTCCGGCAGACACCGGTTACGCGCTTGACGTTGCCGACGTAGTAGCGGAGCAGGTCGAGATGGTGGATGGAGTTCAGTGCCAGGACCCCGCCACCTTCCTTGGCATCGTTCATCCACGACTTCCTCGGCCCGGACATGATGAGATGGGTTCTCGCCGCCTGGATGTCGCCCAGCCCGCCGTCTTCGATCAGCCTTTTCGCCGCCCGGGCCTCCGGGGAATAGCGTAGGTGCTGGGCGACCATCAGGGTGGTGCCCGCCTTGTCGGCGGCGCGGATCATCGCCCGGCATTCGTCGAGATTCTGCGCCATCGCCTTCTCGGTGAGCGCGTGCTTGCCGGCTTGGGCGGCCGCGATGGCCTGCGGCGCGTGGTGCCGGTGACCCGTGCAGATGTCCACGGCGTCGATATCCGCCTCGCGGAGCATCTTCTCGTAGTCCGTATAGACGGCTTCCACGCCGGTCTTCTTCGCGTATTCCTCGGCCAGGGGGCGGACGATGTCGCACACCGCCATGAGGCGAACCCGATCGGGGAACCTGAGGTAGGCATCCATGTGGCGGTTGGAAATCCCGCCCGTGCCGACCAGGCCGACTTTCAGTGGTTCAGGCATGTTCTCCCCCATACGGTCGTGCCCGGCAGCGACTCGTCATTGTTCGCACAATCAAAACGGGCGACCGCAAGGGTCGCCCTACGTGACCGATTCAGTCGCGCCGCTTGACCTTGTACATGCCGCCGCCGCCGCCGCCGCCGAGCCCGAACGACCGTTGCCAGACCCCCGGCGTGACACAGTCCTCCGGGAACAGCCCCGCCCAGGGATCCTCCGGGCGAACGTAGCTCCTGATCATGCCCGGCTCCCACTCGGCGAAGTGCGTCTCCTGGCGGCCACTGCCGTCGCCCTTCCCCTGGCGGATGAGACACATGCCACCGCCGTCGATGTGGAACGACACGGTGTTGCCGCCTTCCGTGCCCTGCTCCTTCAACCGGCGAATCGTGGCGTCGTCCACCCCACCCGGGGTGAAGTCCATGGACAGGCGGACCTTGCCCTCGTAGATGACCTCGGAACGTTCCTTCGATACCGTCATCTCGTCGCAGACGTATTTCGGCCATCCCCAGCAGTTGCCTTCGAGCGCGGTGTGGAAGTTCGGCACAGGCACGCTGATCACCAGCCACGACTCGATGCCGTCGGGGCACAGGGCCTTGACCATGAGCCGGCCCTCCAGGAACACGATCTTGTTGTTCATGTCCCAGTACGACAGCATGACCTCCGGTTTCTCCGGCATGGCCAACGGCGGATACATGTAGGACTCGTAGAGGTCTAGATCCGCAGGTTCGAATACGGTGGTATGACCGTAGGTGCCCGCGCCGGACTTGTCCATCTCCTCGACCTGTTCGGGCGTCAGCCTGGGGCTTTCGACTCGATCCACGTCCATGTTGATGATCTCGTCCCGGTCCGGGTCCGCGATCCAGCGGGCGACGTTCTCCAGGAGAATCCTGGCGAAGATCATCCGGTCGAGATCGTTCTCGATCTCGCTGACCCTCATCTGTTGGGAAAGTGACGACTGTGCTCATTGTGGATCCCCTCAACCCCTGATTGACGAGACCGGTCAAACCGGAAACACGGGGGGTCGCCGACTCCGATCTCGTGGACCATCGTAGTGACAGATCCGCGGCGGGGCAAGCGATCGGCCAATGCCTTCGTGACTCAAACCCCGCCACCGCGATCGCATCGCCTTCGTGGACGCCGATGAACGGCCTGCCTGCCGTGATGCGGCGTGATAGTGGACACTCACTAAAGATTTATGACAACTATTAGCACCGTGATGGTGTACCTCGTTCGATCCCGCCCGCATCCCTGACCCGTCCCATTGGTTTCGGCCGCCACCGATACGGGCGCTGATATGAACGCGACCACCACCACGGAAATGGGACCACCTGATCGGGGGATCGGAATGAAGCACCTACAAGAACACGAACTGCCACCGAAACGTTGGCTCGGTTGGCTCGGCACTCAGCATGCCCGCAGCAATGGCCGAAGAAGAAGCCGACGATGAAAGCGACTCGGCGATGGAGGAGGTCATCGTAACCGCCACCTACCGTGACACGAACCTGATGGATACGCCGATCTCGATTACGGCGTTGTCCGAAGATCAGATCATCGACAAGGGCATCCACAACATCTTCTCGCTCTACAACAACATTCCCGGTCTCAACCTGAAGAAGGCCACGTCCGGGTTCAACGACATCTCGATTCGCGGCATCACGCCGTACGCGGAGGGCAACGGTTCACCCGTCGGTGCGTATCTCAACAACATGCCGATCGGGTCCACCAACGGCGATGCCGCGCACTTTTCGATTCCTCTGTTCGACCTAGAGCGGGTCGAGGTGCTCAAGGGGCCGCAGGGAACCCTCTACGGCGAGGGCACCATGGGCGGCGCCATACGCTACATCACCAACAAGCCCAACCCCGCGGGCCTCGACTTCGCGGTCAGGGCGTCAACGGACACCATGGCCCACTCCAGCGGGTTCGGGCACCGCATCGACGGGATGGTCAACGTACCACTCGGCGACACGGCGGCAGTACGGGCAATCCTCTATTCGCGGGACATGAAGGGCCTGCTCGACGCGCCGGGTAGAGGAGAGGACACGGACTGGGAAAAGGAAACGGGCGGCAGGTTGACCGTCGGGTTCTACCCGACCGACGAGTTCGAGATTCATGCCATGTACATGGATGTTGATATGACGGGCGGGGGGCCGGCCATCGGCTTTCACTGCTACGAAGAGCTTCGCGTCGACGTCAACCTCATCGAGATCCCGTCCTATCCCAACGAATTCGACTGTTCGGGGGACCACAACGCGCAGTTCGACCGCGACCCGTACATCACGCACAAAGCCCACCCGACGCTAGCCGGGACCGATCTCGACGGCACCGTCGATGAGTACGAGCTGTTCAACATCGACTTCACGTGGGATCTGCCGTTCGCGACATTGACCGGAACCTGGTCGCAATACGACCGGTATACGAAACGGGCTGGCGACGAGTCGCCGCCGCACGTGAATTTCTCGAGGCGGTTCGTGGAGGACTTCAACTGCGGATTCTCTCCGAGCTTCAGCTTTTTGCCGACCGGTGAATGCGATGTGTCCACGGCACCTACGATCAATCCAATGACCGGCATGGGCGGGATCATGGCCGGTCAGATCTGCTACAGCACCTGCATAAGCTGGGCTGAAGGCAAGTCCTACGAGCTGCGCCTGGTCTCCACCGCCGACAGTCCCTTGCGGTGGACCGTCGGCTACTACGCCAAGGATAACTATCGGTTCGACGGGACCCACGCGGCATGCCCGGCCGAGGTGCCCTATGCGGGAATATTGCAGACCGAAGTGGATGGGCAGTCCTTCGACGAGCACTGCAGCCTGCTGTGGCTCTTCAATCCCGGCATAACGCCAGAGCGTCAGGCCTCGATCGTCAAGAATTTCCTCAACAGGTTCCTGTTCTCCGGATCCCGCGACGAGAACTACGTCGAAGAGTCCGCCTACTTCGGCGAGGTAAGCTACGCCATTACTCCCCAATGGGAAGTCACCGTCGGCGTGCGGGTCGCCGACGTTCAGGTACAGGTTGACGACTACGTTAACGGCTTCAATCCCTCGAACACGATCGACACCTCGTTCAGGCTCGACGACGACACGAAGACCTCCCCCAAGATCGGTCTGACATGGCGACCCAACGACGACTGGATGCTCTACGGCATCTGGTCGCATGGCTTCCGGCCGGGCATCGTGCAGGGCGCGGTGGTTGACCGGATCGCCCAAGTGGAACCCCACCGTGGCGCTTCCCAGGCTGCTGACGATCTGTATAACTTTCTGGTCGACAAGCAGACCATCCAGGGCGATCAGGCCGAGAGCCTGGAACTCGGTGTGAAGGCGACGGTGGCGGACGGCCGGGTCAGCTTTACCACCGCCTTCTTCAACATCGATTGGACGGACATCATCATCGATATCGAGTCGTTTTCGCCCGAGAATATCCCCGAGGTCTCTCCGTTCCCGTTTTCCTACGCGGACAACGCAGGCGATGCGCAAACACAGGGATTGGAGTTCGAGATTGAGGCACGTCTGTCGGATGATCTAACGCTGCAAGCCGGCGGCTCCTGGCTGTGGACGGCGGAAATCGGCACGGCATCCGCGGGCAACGACGCGCGCGTTGCGGGATCGACCGCGCTCGGCGTCCAGGTCGGCAACCGCATCCCCGCCAGCCCCGAATACACGGGCAGCGTTTCGCTGTCCTACGACTTCGAGCTGGCTGGATTCCGGGCAACCGCGCGGGGCGAACACTATCTCGTCACCGAGCAGTGGCGAGGGCCCGACAACGAGCGCCCAACGCCAAGTTGGCACAGGACGGACATGCGGCTCACATTGCGGCAGAACAACTACGACCTCGCCGTCTACCTGAACAATGCCTTCGATCAGGTCGTTGCCTACGAACGCAATCAGCAGGGCTACAACTTCGGTCGGGCACGGACCTTTGGCTTCGAGGTCAACTGGCGGATGTAACGGGGGGAGACCCCTCGACATCCGATTTCACGGTCGTACCGCTTGAGCGAGTCCCGTACGGGGCTAACTCAAGCGGGTTCGTTGCTGCTGCCTTGCTGTTTTGCGACCACGAGGCACGCCTCCTCGACTACCACCGGCTCGGACCGAACGGCTCGCCGACCTCGCGGCCAACCCACAGCGCGCGTTCCGCGTCAAAGGGGGCGTCCACCACCTCGACCGGGTCGACGAAGATGCCCGTCGAGCGCGTCTGCGCCTCGTAGGGTGACCAGTCGCCCATTGCGCTGGTGCGCGGACTGCCGGTTCTCGCCAACGCGCAGAACGCGTCCTGCAGATGCGTCGAGACATGGTCCGCCGATGCACCCTTGCCGAAGAACGCCGCACTCTCGTCGCTGAACGCGTGGGTGCCGAACACGAAGCCGATGATGATCGCGTGGGGCGACCCGATTCGGCCACCCTCCCAGGGCGACTCGTGCGCGAATATGTAGTGATGGCCCGACTCGCCCCGCGCCGCCAACGCTTCGAGCAGATCGATGGCCGGCATCCGCATCTTGCGGTCGGTTTCGATCGCCGCGAACAGTGACGACGGATCGACGGTGTCGCCGCGACCCTCGCGGATGCGGCGATAGCCGGCGATCAGCGACGCCGCGTCTTCCACATTGCTCGACACCTCTGCCAGCAACCCCGCCTCGTCGAGATTCGCGGTTTGCGGATTGTTGAACGTGAAGCCGCGCCATTCGTCGCGCTGGGTGCCGACCAGGATGGGAATGCCATCCGCGGCGCCGTGCCTGACCGCTTCGAGGGGCAATTCGGTGACCACCGTGCCGTCGATGCAGGGTTGGAACGTCATCCCGCCGCCGGGCAGCCGGAAACCCGCAGCGGCCGTAATCAGCGTTTCCGGTTCCAGGGCGATGAGCTTGTCGACATCGTCGGTGGGCGACAGGCCGAGTTTGTGCAGCAGGCCATCCGCGGCCTCCACGGCCCGGGCCAGCGGATTCGCGGTACTGGTCGCACCGCTGATGAGGATCCCGCGATGGAAGAGTCCCTTTGCCGCCGGGCACGCCAGCAATGCGCCGACGCTCATGGCGCCCGCCGACTCGCCGAAGACGGTCACGTTTCCGGGATCGCCGCCGAACGACGCAACGTTGTCGCGAATCCAGCGAAGGGCTTCCACCTGATCGAGCAGACCTTCGTTGCCCGTCGCGGGAATTCGGCCGCCGGTCAACTCGTTGAGGTTGAGCCAGCCGAGCGCGCCGACCCGGTAGTTGACGGTCACGACCACGACATCGCCCCGCCCGGCGAGGTTCGATCCGTCATATACCGGCGTGCCACCCGTCCCGCCCTGGAAGCCGCCACCGTGGATCCACACGAGCACCGGGCGCCGGGCATCGTCGTTGCCCGGCGTGAACACGTTCAATTGCAGGCAGTCCTCGTCGCGATAGGCGGCGTTGCGGATGTTGAAGACGAACGACAGCATCCCCGCGTTCTCCACCGCCTGTTGCCAGGCCTGCTTGCCCCAATCGGTCGCCGCGCGGACGCCGCTCCAGGACACCGGGGGTTCCGGGGCGTGCCAGCGCTTCTCACCCACGGGGGGTGCGGCGAACGGGATGCCCCTGAAGGCGTGGACGCCGTCGTCGCTGGCCCCCTCCACCTTGCCGTAGTGCGTCTCGACGATGGCCATGACTTCTCCAGGTAATGCCAGATAAGCGTTCCATCATGGAGCGAATCGTCCGTGCGGGCAAACACAGGACGCCTTCTCTCGCTTGCGCTTTCGACGGTCCCGACAGCCTGATACTGTGATCGGAAAGGAGGAATTGCATGGACCTACGAGACAAGCACGCCATCATCACCGGCGGCGCCAGCGGCATCGGCCAAGCAACCGCACACGAGTTCGCGCGCTTGGGCGCCCGCGTCGTCATCGCCGACATGAACGCCGACGGCGCCCGTGACGTGGCCAACGAGATCGGTGGAATGGCCGTCGCCTGCGACGTCGGCAACGAAGCCGATGTCAACGCGCTAGTGGGCGAAGCCGAACGCGCCAACGGGCCCGTGGACGTGTTCTTCTCCAACGCCGGCATCGCCACCGGTGGCAATCCCCTGGACACGGATATCGACACCTGGAACGAGCAATGGCAGGTCAACGTCATGGCCCACGTGTTCGCCGTCCGCGCGGTACTGCCGACGATGCTCGAACGCGAATCGGGCTACCTGCTGCACACGGCGTCCATTGCCGGGATTCTCACCAGCCACGGCAACCTGACCTACGCCGTTACAAAGCACGCCGTGGTCGGACTCGCCGAGTGGCTGTCCATCACGTATCACAACAAAGGCATTCGGGTGTCTTTGCTCGCGCCTCTAGGCGTACGGACGCCGATGCTCGGATCCTCGTCATCGGGCTTCGTCAGCAACGCCGCCGGACCCATCAAGGAACCCGAAGAGGTGGCCCGAATGGTGTCCGACGCCGTGTTCGAGGAACGCTTCCTGATCCTCACCGACCCCATCGCCGAGACGTGGATGGCGCGCAAGACCGGCGACCTGGAACGCTGGCTGAACGGGATGCGGCGGATGCAGGACAGGATCGAGGGCACCCTGTAGCGGTTCGACCCTGGATTGGAGGTACCAATACCACAGCTAACGCCGAGATGCTCCCGGACTCGCGGTTTGGCCAGCGCCGCTTGCATTGTCGCCTGTGCTATCTACATCAGCGTGAACGGCGCCGCGAGTGAGGACGAGGAGAGCCCGGCTCTCCCACCCCACCATCCGTACTTGGCCCCGGCACCACCCTTGGCGGAGATGGGCGCTGGTGACCACGTCGAGCGTGAGATGGAGCGCTCGGTACGGGTCCTGTTCCCGGATCTCGCAAAGGGGGCGCTCCTCGACACGGAGTTCGGGGCGCTCGTGCTACCCAGCTTCGGGAATCCTGCCGTCGTGCTGTTCCGCGAGACGGACAGCGGGACACTCGTGGAGAAGCGCGAGATTAAGTTTGCGGTCTCCCTACGGCAGCTCACGCATGACGAAATGCCCGGCATCACGATCGGTTCCAAGGCACTCCCCGCCGAGATTGCCACCGCGTCCATCTCCGCGTTGCGGCGTGCTCTGGCGAATGCGCGTCCCCCTCCGAGGGGGGGCATGAGGGACGGAGCCTACTACTACTTCTTCAGTCGCGGCACTGCGGGCAGGGCCCACACTCCGGGCGCGGATACCGAGGCAGGGCGACTCGTCGGATTGGTTGGGGCCCTCCTCCGTTTCGTTGAGGGCGAGGCGGAAGACGCCGACCTGCGGGTGGCGGTCGAGAACGCCTCAAGAGCCAACCACGGTTCCAAGAGGGGCGGGTGACGGCGAACCTCCCGGGCGATTCATGTCAAATTGGGGCATGGGGCCGGCGAGGCACTTTGTGCGCGGGGCGTCTGCGGTCTCTGTCTGCCAGCCCTCATGCGGCGGTCCAGGGATCGATTACCTGCGCTCCCGTGGTTTCGAAATCAACCACGTTCCCCGTGACGACGGCCATCCCGTGCACGATGGCCGTCGCGGCGATCAGCGCGTCCCGTTCTGATCGCGGATCAGGATAGATCGGGCGTCGGAGATCCAATACTTACGCGCGACGGCTCTCGGCCAGACTGCGGCGCTGTCCCGCCAGGCGTCTGTAGTCCTCGATGCTGAGCAGCACATGCGCGGGCCTGCCACGGTGGGTGATGAAGACGGGTCCCGACCTGGCCGCCCTCTTTGCGCGGCCGACGCTCTGGTTGAGTTCGCGGCTCGTTACGGTCGTGATGGTGGTCATGGCCAGCATCCGGGAACAACTTGTAGCCATATAACGACATCTGCGACGTGCCTGCAGGACCCCACCGCTTCACGATCGTCGCCGAGAATTCGCTACGCGAACGAAGCCGACCGCCTCCTACGCCGCTGCGGCGGTCGTACTGCTTGACCGCAGGTGGCCCGGCACGAGCAAGCGCTCAACCCACTCGAACACCAGCTCGGTGACGATAGCCAGCAACGCTGCGGGAATCGCGCCTTCGAGGATAAGCCGGGTGTCGTTCAAGGCGAGGCCCTTGACGATGGGATCCCCGAGACCGCCGGCCCCGATAAATGCCGCCAAGGTCGCGGTGCCGATGCAAATGACCGTCGCCGTGCGCACACCGGCCACGATGCTCGGCATCGCGAGCGGCACGAAGACGTGGCGCAGTTCTTCCGAGGGCTTGAGGCCCATCGCCACCG
>JAGWBM010000090.1:9002-9730 GCA_021295895.1 Pseudomonadales bacterium | reverse complement strand
GCCAGTCCGCGCGCGATGTGGTTGCGCCCAGACAGGTCGATGGGCTGCCAAGGGTAGTGTGGCCAAACGAGCCTCCCGGTGGCCACGTCGGTACGGTGCGGAATCGTTGGAAAGCTGCCGGTGTAGAAACCTTCGATCTCCGTGGCCCGTTCCGCGGCGAATGCGTCCAGTTCCGGTGTTCTCACGGGACGCTTGGCGCGGTCCCCGAGATTGTCGTAGCGGAAGGTGTCGGTGATGAGCAGGATGATGTTCTTCACGGTTTATCTCTCGAGATCTATCGACGTCCGGGCCGGTCTTGCCCCGGTTGGTTGTTCGTCGGCCAACGCTTGTTGCCGTCTCCGTTCCAGGCCAAAGGCCACACGGGCAACCACCATGCCAGCCAGCAAGCCGAACAGGTGGGCTTCCCAGGAGACGCCGTCGTCCCGGGGTACCACGCCAAAGATCATGCCCCCATACAGGAAGACGACCAGCGCCGCGACACCGATGGACTGCCAGCTTCGCTCGTAGAACCCGCGCGTCACCAGGAAGCCGAGGTAGCCGAACGCCAGGCCGCTGGCACCGATGTGCGCCGCGTTGCGTCCGAAGCACCACAACAGGATTCCGCCGAGGAGCATGATCATGAACGTCACGGCACCGAAGTAGCGAACACCCCGGAACAACACCATGCCGCCGAGTATCACGAGCGGCATGGTGTTGCTGATCAGGTGCCACCAGGAATCATGCACGAA
>JAGWBM010000090.1:0-8953 GCA_021295895.1 Pseudomonadales bacterium | reverse complement strand
GTTGTCGGAGAGCAGGACGAACCCCGAGACGCCCCAGACCACGCCCACGCAAATCATGAGCACGAGGATGCGGGTTTTGGCAGGTGATTCCATCGCTCTTAGTTGTCCTGACCGTCGGGAAACGTCGACAGTCGAACAGATATTGATGCCTTCAGGGTGTCCTCCACTTGCCGGTCTAGGTCGCTAGGGAACCAGCGCATCCGCACCGAGTCGCTCTTCGAGCCACGTCTTGAGCGGCACGTCCTCGTCGGTAGGAGACGTGTAGCCGAACCCTCCGTTGGGACTCTCCCCGAGCAACTGCCGACGGATCGGGTCGGCACCGGGCAGATAATGCGCCACCGTCATGTCGTCCCGGGGGCGCAGCCAGCGGTAGCTGTAGCCGAGAAACAGCACCTTGCGAGTCACCGTCGAACGGTTGTAGCCCCCCGAGTGCCACAGGCGCCGGTCGAAGAACACCGCATCGCCGGCATCGGCTCGTACCGGTGTGGCGCGCGGGTGATCGAGTTCGTCGTCTTCGGGCAGGTCGAGGCGGTTGAACCGGTGGCTGCCGGGAACGACGTGGAAGTTTCCCCGGTCGGCCTCCAGGGTGCTGGTGAAGAAGAACCCGACTTTCAGGGACACCCTCGACCGGGGTTCCCCTTCGAGTTCCAGGTTGAGCCGACCGCTGTCCTGGTGCCAGCCCAGGCGCGGACGACGCGGCACATGGCCGCCAGGCAGCGGCGGCGTGATCATCAGGTGGGAGTGGTAGAGCTGGATATGCCAGCCCAGGATGTCGACCACCTTCATGAACGTCTGCGGCAGGTCGAGCAGGTCGAGGAACTCGTCGTCCATGCCGATGGCGTCGAGGATGTTCAAAGGATGATGGGGTTTCACCCCGCGCTTCGGGCGCCACTCGGCATCGAGTCGTTCCGCCGCGGCCGCCAAGCGGGCCACCTTGTCGTCCGGCAGAACGCCGGGCACGACCATGTAGCCCAGTTCCTCGAACTGATCGCGCTCTTCGTCGCTCAGCCGGTGCGCCAGGCAGGACTCGTCCATCGTCGCCGCTCGCCGATTCAGCCCGAATGCAATTCCGTGATCGCCTGGTTGGCCAGCACGCGCAGTTCCCGGCGCAGCGGCCAGGGCGAACCCATGAGCTGGATCATGCCGACGACGACCATCTCCTCCACCGGGTCGACCCAGAACACCGTTCCGGCCGCGCCGCCCCAACTGTATTCGCCCAGGGAACCGAGCACGCCGGTGCCGACGGGATTGGTGTTGACGCCGAAGCCGAGGCCGAAGCCGAAGCCCCGAGTCTCGGCACCCAACAGCGGGTTTTCGCCGCTGCCGCCGCCGGTAACCGTCGAGGGCAGATGATTGGCGGTCATGAATTCCACCGTCTTGGGACTCAGGATCCGCACACCATCGAGTTCTCCGCCCCGACGCACCATCTCGGAAAAGCGCAGGTAGTCCATCGTCGACGAAACGAGTCCGCCGCCGCCCGAGAACAACTGCGTGTCCTCGTAGGGCGCGTCGAGTTGAACCAGCTTTCCCTCCTCGCCGTCCCAGCGATGATTGGGCAGCAACCGGTCAAGCTTGTCCGCCGGCACGTTGAAGAACGTATCGGCCATGCCGAGGGGATCGAACAGGCGTTCCTTCAGGAACGCGTCGAAGGACATGCCGCCCAGGCGCTGGACAACGAGCCCCGTGACGTCCACGGCCACGCTGTAGTGCCAGCGCTCGCCGGGTTCGAACATCAGCGGCAGTGTTCCCAAGCGTTCCGCGAACTCGTCCAGATCCTTGCCGGCGAACGGCTGGACTTCGGCGTACTTCGCGTCCACGGGATTCCCACGAGGGTTGAAGCCGTAGGACAGGCCGGTGGTGTGGGTAAGCAGATGGCGCATCGTCATCGTCTGCTCCGCAGGCACCAATTCGCCGTCGACGAGCACGTCGGGGTCGGCGAGTTCGGGAACGAACTTCGCCACCGGATCCGACAGCGCGAACTTGCCTTCCTCGTAGAGCATCATCGCCGCGACGGCGGTGATGGGCTTGCTCATGGAGAAGATGCGGAACAGGGCGTCCTTGGTCATGGGCCGGTCGTCGTCCGCGCCACGCTGGCCCACCGGCACGAAGTGCACGATCTTGCCGTCCCGCGAGCTTGCCCTCGTCCACGTAGCGTTGGGTCGTCTCGGTGATGCGATCCAGGCGTTCGGCGGACATGCCGGCGTCGGCTGGGGGGGCTCCGACAATGCCCGCTGCCGCCGGCGCTTCGACGGCCTCGGGCGCGGCGACCTGGACGTCCGAAACCTCGACGCAACCCGTCAATCCGCCTACCAGCACCGCTGCGAGCGCGGTCATGCTCTTCTTCATCCGTCTCCCCAAATTCCCTCGATGCAAGCGCGCGAGTCTAGCAGCCTGTCGGACTTGCGGCGGTCCTGGCGTAACCCACGCGGTGGCGCGTCATGGCTCGAGCAGATCGGCATAGGTCTCTCTCAGGACGTTCTTCTGAACCTTGCCCATGGCATTGCGCGGCAGGTCGTCCACACAGACGACCCGCTTGGGTTGCTTGTAGCGTGCCAACTTCCCTGCGAGGTAGGCGTCCACACGGGTTTGGTCGACGACGTTCCCGCGAACGACCAGTACCGCCACCACCGCTTCCCCGAAGTCGGCGTGCGGAACACCGATGACCGCGGATTCGACGACTTCCGGCATCCCGTCCAGCAACGCTTCCACTTCCTTGGGATAGATGTTGTAGCCCCCGGAAATGACGAGATCCTTGGTGCGGCCGACGATGGCCAACCTGCCTTGCCCATCCATGATGCCCATGTCACCGGTGACGAAGAAGCCGTCGTCGCGAAACTCCGCGGCGGTCTTCTCCGGCTGCCGCCAGTAGCCCTTGAAGACGTTCGGGCCCCGAAGTTCGATGTTGCCGACTTCGCCGGGCGGAAGTTCGTTGCCTTCATCGTCCGCGACCCGGACGGCAATCCCCGTCAACGCGAACCCCACCGTTCCGGCAACGCGTTCCCCACCCAGGGGGTTGGAAGTGTTCATGAGGGTCTCGCTCATGCCGTAGCGCTCGAGGATCCGAAAGCCCGTGCGTTGTTCGAACGCCGCGAAGGTCTGCTCCGTAAGCGGTGCGGAACCCGAGATGAACAAGCGCATGTTGGCGCACGACCCGGCATCGAACGTCCCCTCCTCCAGCAGCCGGGTGTAGAACGTCGGCACACCCATCAACACCGTCGCGCCCGGCAGTTCGCCGATGAGCGCCGCAACGTCGAACCGCGGCAGGAATATCACGGGCGTGGCATTCATGAACGCGCAATGCAACGCGACGAACAGGCCATGCACGTGGAATATCGGCAGGGCGTGGAGCAGGACATCGTCGTCCCGCCAACCCCAGGCGACGCACAGCGTCTCGGCATTGGACAGCAGGTTGGCATGGGTCAACATCGCGCCCTTGGACCGGCCGGTGGTCCCGGACGTGTAGATAATCGCGGCGAGGTCGTCGTCCGCCCGGTCCGCGGCGGGCGTCGATGCGGGGGCCGTCCCCCTCCAGAACGAACCGGAACCCTGGCTGTCGAGGATCGCCACGGGCAGATCCGAATCGAAACTTCCGCCGGCGACGAACAGGCTGGGCTCGCAATCGGCAATGAAGTACTCGACCTCCGGTTTCGTGTACGCGGTATTGATCGGCACGTAGACCGCACCGGACTTCACGCAGGCCAGGTAGAGCGCCACCGCCTCCGGTGTCTTCTCGGCCTGCACCAGGACCCGGTCGCCGATGCCAACGCCCCATTCGGCAAGCGCCCCAACCGCCCGGTCGACTTCGGCGACCAATCGAGCGTAGGTCCAATCCTCGCCGCCGGGACAAAGTAGCGCCGCGGCATCGCCGGCCCG
Source organism: Pseudomonadales bacterium (assembly GCA_021295895.1). Classification (GTDB taxonomy): domain Bacteria; phylum Pseudomonadota; class Gammaproteobacteria; order Pseudomonadales; family Azotimanducaceae; genus VXYL01. The sequence continues at coordinate 5,080 of JAGWBM010000090.1, read as the reverse complement.
GCGAAATGCGGTCTCGAATCGCACATAGATATTCATGGCGCACCATTATTCCATCGCCATTCCATCGCCGCCCGTCGGCGCGCCGACGCTGGCGTTTTCAACCTGCCGACCCAATAATCCGCGCCGGACGACGAGGAAGGAAGACATGGCGGTGATCGCCGAGACCCGATCCGGGCCCATCCGGGGGCTCGAGAAGGACGGTGTCCTGCTGTTCGCCGGCATCCCCTACGCCACCACTCGGCGGAAGACGATCGTGTTCGACGACACATCGGGCGTCGCAAAGGACCCGGACGGCGAGGAACGAGCGGCCTGGGAAGGTCTACGGTGACGACCGAACTGTGGCGGCCAGGTGCCGCCGCCATCGCCGACGCCAACCTGACGCGTTTCGCCGGGCCGTTGGGCTTCGCGCCGCCCGACTATGCGGCCCTGCACCGCTATTCCATCGAGCGGCGGAGCGAGTTCTGGCAGGCGGTGTGGGACTTCTGCGACGTTGTCGGCGAGCGTGGCACCGGTCCCGTGGTCGTCGACGGCGAGCGGTTCCCCGGCAGCCGGTGGTTCCCCGACGCGCGTTTGAACTTCGCAGAGAATCTGCTTCGCCACCGCGACGACACGGTGGCCATCGTGTCGATTCTCGAGAACGGCGAGCGTCGCACCCTCACCTACCGGGAACTCGCTCACCAGGCGGCGGCCTTCCGTCAAACCCTCCTCGAACTCGGTGTCTCGCCCGGGGACCGCGTTGCCGGCTGGCTGCCCAACGTTGCCGAGACGGTTGTCGCCATGCTCGCGACGGCAAGCCTGGGCGCGGTCTGGTCCTCGTGCTCGCCCGACTTCGGTGTCGAGGGGGCGCTCGACCGGTTCGGACAGATCGAGCCCAAGGTGCTGATCGCCTGCGACGGCTACGACTACGGTGGCAAGTGGTTCGACGTCCGCGAACGGGCGCACGCCGTACAACGCGCAGTCGGCTCCATCGAGCACCTCCTGTGGGTGTCCCTGCTCGGCGACGTCGAGGACGCCGTCTCGAGGGCATGCCGCGAGCATCCCGAAGCGCCCCTCGATTTCGCCCGCCTGCCGTTCGACCACCCGTTGTACGTGATGTACTCCTCCGGTACCACCGGCAAGCCGAAGTGCATCGTCCACGGCACCGGCGGCACGTTGCTCCAGCACCTGAAGGAACATCAACTTCACGTCGACCTGAAGCGCGAGGACACGCTTTTCTTCTTCACCACCTGCGGCTGGATGATGTGGAACTGGCTGGTCTCCGCCCTCGCCACGGGCTGCCGTGTGGTGCTCTACGACGGCTCGCCTTTCCACCCGGATCCGAACGCGCTCGTGAACCTGGCGCAGAACGAATCGGTGACCGTGTTCGGGGTTAGCGCCAAGTACGTCTCCGCCATCGAGAACGCCGGCGTCAAACCCCGCGAGACCCACGACCTGGCCGCCCTGCGATCCGTGCTGTCCACCGGCTCGCCGCTCACCCACGAGGGCTTCCACTACGTGTACCGGGAGTTCAAGGACGACCTCGCGCTACAGTCGATCTCCGGTGGCACCGACCTGATCTCCTGTTTCGCCTTGGGCTGCCCCTGGCTCCCGGTGCACGAAGGCGAGTTGCAGGCCAAGGGACTCGGCATGGCGGTCGACGTGTTCGACGGAGCAGGACACCCCGTGGCCGCCGGAAAAGGCGAACTGGTATGCACCCGGTCGTTCCCCAGTGCGCCCGTTGGATTCTGGAACGATCCCGGGGATTCCAGGTACAGGGAAGCGTATTTCGACAAGCACGAGGGCGTGTGGGCTCACGGCGACTTCGCCGAAATCACCGACAACGGCGGCATGATCATCCACGGCCGTTCGGATGCCGTGCTAAACCCCGGCGGCGTACGCATCGGCACCGCAGAGATCTACCGCCAGGTGGACACCATCGAGGAAGTGGTCGATTCGCTGGCCATCGGACAGGACTGGGAGGACGACACCCGCATCGTGCTGTTCGTCGTCATGCGCGACGGCATCGAACTCGACGACGCGATCCGCGACAACATCAAGCACCGCATCCGCCGGCACGCCAGCCCCCGCCACGTACCTTCGGTGATCGCCGCCGTGCCCGACGTGCCTCGCACGCTGAGCGGAAAGATCGCCGAACTGGCGGTTCGCGATGTCGTCCACGGACTCGAGGTCCACAACACCACCGCCCTCGCGAACCCGGCGGTCCTGGATGCTTTCCGAGACCGCGCGGAACTCGCCGCCGATTGATGTGTTTGTTTCGGATCGTCATTTACACGGCAGTACGACTTGGTCGTACGCCAGCGTGCGAGGCCCACGAACATCGTCTATAACCATACGAATTGAAGGGTTTCGGTCCGAATGGGCAGCCAGTCGGCGCGGGCGATCGCGCTCTACCGGGCGCGATGGGGTCGCCCCAGGGTCGCCCCTACGCGCACGCCTAGTCGGTCGGCGGCGAAGCCTCGCTGGACACCCTTGCCGTCATCGACCCGACCCCGGGCGCGGTGGACTACACGCTTCCCGTCGCCTCGTGCGGTGCCGTCGCAACACCCAGGCGTAGATCAAGACGTTGATGGCGATCGCGATGCAACCCAGGGCGATTCGCGCGGTGGGCGTCAGTATCCCCTCCTGGGCCATATCGGGATAGACGATGGGCATCAAGTAGCGAGCCACGAAGCCCCCCGGCTGCGGATCATCGCCGCGCAGGGCATCCTCCAGGTAGGTGAGCGGACAGATCCAGTCTGCGAACTGCACCCATGCGCCCCACGCGACCGCCGGCAGGTGGATCCAGGCGATCCGTGGCCAACGCAGTGCCAAGAAGCCGCCGCCAGCGACGAACACGATGAACCCCAGGTGCAGAACGACGACGACTTCGGCGCTGTTCATGTCACGTGCCAACGGAACCAACGCAGGTGTGGCGTGCGCCTTTGCGGCGTCCCAGCGTGCCCGTAGGGCGGAGCCTCGTAGGGGACGGGCTTATCCCGTCCCGTTGCCCAGGCAGCCGGGGTATTCGGCAAAGGGGCCCACGGCGCGCCCTTCGGGCGCGTTCGCGCGCCCTCCGGGCGCGTTACGGCGAGGCGTTGGGCGCCGCTAGTCCACCGTGGTCGCTGCGATCCGGTTCTCGATCTCACGTGCCCAGATCTCCGGTCCGGTGACATGCACGGATTCGCCCCGGGCATCAACCGAGACGGTGACCGGCATGTCCTTGACCTCGAATTCGTGGATTGCCTCCATGCCCAGGTCCTCGAAGGCGAGCAGCGAGGACTTCGTGATCGCCCGGGCGATCAGGTAGGCCGCACCGCCAACGGCGATCAGCGACACGGCACCGTGGTCGCGGATCGCATCGACACCCGCCGGCCCCCGTTCGGCCTTGCCGATCATGCCCAGGAGTCCGGTGTGTTCGAGCATCGTTCGGGTGAACTTGTCCATGCGGGTCGCGGTGGTCGGGCCAGCCGGACCGATGACCTCGTCGCGTACCGGGTCCACGGGGCCCACGTAGTAGATGAACCGATCCTTGAAGTCCACCGGCAGCGGCGCGCCCTTTGCGATCAAATCCACGAGCCGCTTGTGGGCCGCATCGCGCCCGGTTAGCAGACGACCGGAAAGCAGCAGCGTCTCACCGGCTCGCCACGTAGCCGTGTCGGCACGGGTCACCGTATCTAGGTCGACCCGCCTGACCTCGTCGCCGGGCCGATACGCGACCTCGGGCCAGTCGGCAAGGTCCGGGGGCTCGAACGTGGCCGGACCCGAGCCGTCGAGTTCGAACTTGACGTGCCGGGTCGCGGTGCAGTTGGGGATCACCGCCACCGGCTTGGTCGCGGCGTGCATGGGATGCTCCAGCACCTTCACGTCGAACACCGTGGTCAGGCCACCCAGCCCCTGGGCACCGATCCCGAGGGCATTGACCTTGTCGAATAGCTCGAGGCGCAGTTCCTCGGCCCGGTTGGTCGGCCCGCGCGCTTTCAGATCGTGCATGTCGATCGGCGCCATCATGGCTTCCTTGGCGAGCAGCATCGCTTTCTCCGGCGATCCACCGATGCCGATACCGAGGATGCCGGGCGGACACCAGCCGGCACCCATGGTCGGCACCATCTCCAGGATCCAGTCGACCACCGAGTCCGAGGGGTTGAGCATGGCGAACTTGGCCTTGGACTCGCTGCCGCCGCCTTTGGCCGCCACCTCCACGCCGAGTTTGTCGCCGGGCACGATGCGGGTGTGGATGACCGCCGGCGTGTTGTCCCGGGTATTGGTTCGCGCACCGTCCGGATCGGCGAGCATCGAACCGCGCAGCACGTTGTCCGGATGCAGATAGGCCCGGCGCACGCCTTCGTTGATCATCTCGTCGAGACTATCGCCACCTGCCCACGACACCTCCATGCCGACATCCAGGAAGACGATGACGATGCCCGTGTCCTGGCAGATCGGCCGCTTGCCCAGGGCGCACATTCGCGAGTTCTCGAGCACCTGCGCGAGGGCGGCCTTGGCGGCACTCGACTCCTCCCGCTCGTAGGCGTGGGCCATCGCGCGAATGAAATCCGGCGGGTGGTAGTAGGAGATGTACTGCAGGGCATCGGCGATGCTCTGCGTCAGGTCGTCCGCGTTGATGACGGTCATCGCGTTGACCCCCGGTTCGTTGTGGTAGCGGAGATTCTACGCCGCCATTCCCAACCCGCGTACCTCGATGTGGAAGTTCAGAGCGGTACTTCCGACGCGCCCGCAGGGCGCGCACGTTCAAGGTACACTCGACCGCGAGGGAGGGATTGATGGCCGAAGCAGTGTCCTACGCCGAGGGCGAACTCGCGCTGGCGACGGGCAAGATCAAGTATCTCGAACAGGGTTCCGGACCCCCCGCCGTCATCCTGCACCACAGTTGGGGGAGTCCCGGCTGGCTGCCGTTTCACGACCGGCTAGCAGGGAGCCACCGCGTCGTCGTACCCGACATGCCCGGCTGGGGCGGCTCCGAACGTCCGGCCTGGGCCCGGGATCCCCGGGACATCGCGATCATCGTGACCCGTCTGCTGGCCGGTCTCGAGTTAGACGACGTCAAGCTCGTGGGCCTCGGTTTCGGCGGCTACGTGGCAGCCGA
>JAGWBM010000009.1:43037-43499 GCA_021295895.1 Pseudomonadales bacterium | reverse complement strand
TGCATGGGCGCGAGGTGGTCGCTAGGCAGCTCCGGGCGGGAGTCGTAGAGTTTGTCGAGCGTCCGTTGGTTGCGGTCGTAGAGATAGACCGCCCCGGGATTGATATCGCTCCCGACGACGACGATCTGCGCCGATTCGTCCTCGGTGCCGGACTGATAGCTGATTTCGCCGTCGGGCAGTTCGGTGCGTAGCCATTGGAGCTCACGCTCGAGGGCCTCGGTACGTGGATAGATGCGTACCCGGTCGCCGGTGTAGACGGTGGCGACCAGCTCCTCCGTGACGTCCGAGAACCAGGCACCGCCGAAGTCGACCTCGCCTTCGGGGTCGGACTCGATCGCCTCCACTTCGCCGCTCTCGACATCGACAAGCAGGAGCCGCGACAAGTCGACGCCCTTGTTGCTCCTCATGTACACGCGCTTGCCGTCCTTGTGGAACCGTACGGGTCCGCAGTTCTCCTCGAAG
>JAGWBM010000009.1:37562-42995 GCA_021295895.1 Pseudomonadales bacterium | reverse complement strand
TCGGGACGTTGGCGGCCCGCGAGCCGAACGTCGCCGGAGAGGTCGGTGACCCAGCCCGCGATGTTGCTCAGGTTCTCGATCAGGAGTTCGCGTTCCCCGGTGTCGAGATCGAGGCTGTAGACGTCGTGCAGCGCCGGGTCGCGGTCGTTGATGCCGACGAGGATCCGGTTCGGAGTAGCCTCGGGCACGGCGTAGATCAACGCCCGCACGCCCTCGATGGGCGTGAGGTCGCGGGCATCGGGAGCGCCGGTCGCTTCGTTCACCTCGCCCGCGGGATCGACGACGTAGACGTGGTAGTTCTCGTCACCGCCCTTGTCCTGGACGTAGAGCACGTAGCGGCTGTCCTCGGACCAGAAGTAGCCGCCGACCGGACGTTCGGTGTCGGCCGTGATGGGCCGGGCGGCATCGAAGGGGGCGTTGACGGCCTTCACCCAGATGTTCACGACGTCGTTGTAGGGCTTGCGGAAGGTGATCCACTTGCCGTCGGGCGAGATCTGCGTGCCGGAAATCTCGGGATCGCCGAAGAAGACCTCCCGTTCTATCAACGGGGGCAGGTTGGCCAGTCGACTCTCGACGGGGTCGTCCTGCGGCGTAGCGTCTTCTGCAGCTGCCACCAAGGGGGCGAGGGCGAAAGCTGCCAACAGGGCACTTTGGACGTATTGGGCGAACTGCATCTTGCTTAGGCTCCGCCGATGTGGGGCGGCAAGCGTATCACTTGGCGGCGACTCCGCATGGAAACGCATGCCGAGTCCGTAGGAGCGGGGCTTGTCCCCGCCCGCACTCGCAGGGCCCCGCATCGTTTCCGGGACGGGACAAGCCCGTCCCCTAGGGACGCATCGGAAACCGGGTGGGTCCCTTGAGTTCGTCGAGACGCGGCTGAATCCAGTCGACCCAACGGCAGAGCACCGGACGAGTCTCCCGGGGATCGATCAGTTCATGCACCGCGAAGGACTCGGCACGGGGGTAGGGCGAACGGGCGGTGCGCAGCCGATCTTCGAGTTCGCGACGCTTCGCGTCGGGGTCTTCGGCGGCGGCGATCTCTCGATGGAAGGCGACGGCGACGCCGCCTTCGAGGGGCAATGCCCCGGATTCGACCGATGGCCACGCCAGCACGTAGTTGTCCGGGGCGTAGTGGGCGGCGGTGGCGACGCCGAAGCCCTTGTGGATCTGGATCGCGGCCCAGGGCATGGTCGCTTGGGCAGCGGCGGCGACGGCGGCCATGCCGTAGCGGATCGTGCCGTTGCGCTCGGCTTCCGGACCGATCATGAAGCCCGGTTGGTCGATGAAGTTGACGATGGGCAGGTGGAAGGTATCGCACATCTCGACGAAGCGGCGGTATTTCTGGCCCGCCTCGGCGGTCATCGCGCCGGCATAGACCTGGTTGTCGTTGGCAAGCACGCCGACGGGTTGCCCATCGAGGCGGGCAAGTCCGGCGATCTGGCTGGTGCCGTATTCGGGGGCGAGTTCGAAGAACGAGTCGCGGTCCATGATCATGGCGACGATCTCGCGCATGTCGAAGGGCGCGTTGGAATCCCGCGGGATGGCGGTGAGGAGTTCCTCCTCCATGCGTTCGGGATCGTCGTGGCAGTCGATGCGCGGCGCGCGTTGGTGGACGCTGCCGGGGAGATAGCTCAGAAACCGGCGGACTTGCCGGAACATGTCGTACTCGTCCTCCGCGACGTTATCGATGATGCCGCTCTTGGCGTGGATGTGGGCGCCGCCGAGTTCGTCCTTGGTCAGGCTCACGCCGAGCGCGCGCTCGACCAGGGCCGGTCCGCCGATCATCACCTGCGCGGTGTGCCGGGTCATCACGGAGAAGTGGGAAGCCACGAGTCGCCCGGCAGGAAAACCGGCCACCGCACCCGCCGCCATGGACACCACCGGCACCTCGCCCATGGCGTCGGCGATGATCCGGAATCGGTGCGCGGAATAGACGGGCTCGCCGACGGTCCCGCCGCGGCGCCCCCCGCCGCCCCTGACGCTGCCGCCGCCGCCTTCGAGGGAACGCACCAGCGGCACCTTGTACTGCACGGCGAGATGCTCGGCATAGACGCTCTTGCGCAAACCGGCCGCGTTGGGCGAGCCGCCCTTCAACGTGAAATCCTCGCCGCCCGCGACCACGCGGCGGCCCTCGATTCGACCGAAGCCGACCACGTAGTTGGCGGGCACGAAGCCGATCAGCTTGTCGTTGTCGTCGTAGTCCGGGATGGCCGTGGCCTGACCCTGCTCCTGGAAGGTGCCGGGATCCAGGACGCCGTCGATACGCTCGCGGATGGTCAGGCGGCCGCGGGCGTGTTGCTTGGCGACGCCTTCCTTGCCGCCCTGCTGTTTGGCCAGCCGGCGGCGGCGGTGGATTTCCCGGACTTCCTCTTCCCAGCTCATGTGTCTGCCAGGGCGAGCCTCAGGTTTCGAGGATCGCGATGACCTGGTCCTCCTCGACGGCGTCCTCCTCGGCCACCCGGAGTTCCGACACCGTGCCGGCTTCGGGCGCTTCCACGGGAATCTCCATCTTCATCGACTCGAGGATCATCAGCACGTCGCCCGCATCGACGCGCGTGCCGGTCTGCACTTCGACCCTCCAGACGTTGCCGGTCACTTCGCTTTCGATCTCGAGCCGCGCCATCGATTTTCCGTCCCCCTGAACGAACGGGCGTTTATAGCAGATCATCGAGCAAACCGGTATGAAGCCGGCCGGCGATGAACGGTTCGCTGCCCAGCGTCCGCTCCAGCAGCGCCCGGTTGGTGTCGACCCCCCGGATGTCGAATGCCTTGACGCCAACGAGCGTGCGACCGATGGCCTGCTCACGGGTGTCGCCGGTACCGATCACCTTGGCGAGCAACGGGTCGAAGTACGGCGTGACCCATTGACCCTCCGCGTAGCCGGAGTCGACGCGGACGCCGGTCAATGTGGGCGGCCGGCAGACGGTCAACCGCCCCGTCGATGGCAGCATTTGTCGGGAGTCCTCCGCGTATATGCGCGCCTCGACGGCATGGCCCCTCGGCTGGGGATTGGCAGGCACGGCCTCGGCGAGTCGCTCACCGGCAGCGATCCGGATTTGCGCTTCGACCAGGTCGACGCCGGTGATCTCCTCGGTCACGCCGTGTTCGACCTGCAGGCGCGTGTTCACCTCGAGGAATCCGAACTGGCCGTCGGCGTAGAGGGTCTCGACCGTTCCGAGGCTGTCGTAGCCCGCCAGGGCATTCGCGGCTCGTGCTTCGATCTCGGCGAGTTGAGCTCGGTCGAGTCCGGGAGCGGGCGCTTCCTCGATCACCTTCTGGTGACGCCGTTGCACCGAACACTCCCGTTCCAGGACGCCCATGATCGAGTCGCCGTCGCCGACTATCTGGAACTCGATGTGGCGTGGTGCCGCCAGCCAGGACTCGAGGTAGATTCTGTCGTCGCCGAAGGCATGCAGCGCCTGTGCGCGTGCAGTGGCGTAGGCGTCGGCAAGCTCGCCTTCGGCGTCCACCCGGATCATGCCGATGCCGCCGCCGCCAGCGGCGGGCTTCAACAACACGGGGAAGCCGATTCCGCGGGCGGCCTCGACCAGGGTTTCGATGGCATCCAGGCCATCGCTGCCGCGGTGCACGGGGAATCCGGTTTCCACCATCGCGGCACGGGCTCGGGTCTTGTCGCCGAGACGGTCGATCCATTGCGGATCGGGCCCGATGAACTTCAGCCCGGCCTCGGTCACGTCGCGAGCGAATGCCGCGTTCTCGGCAAGGAATCCGTAGCCCGGGTGCAGGGCGTCGCAACCGGCCTCGCGCGCGAGTTCGATCAGCTTTGCGCCGTTAAGGTAGGTGTCGGCGGCGAGATAGCCCGGCAGCCGCGCGGTGGCGGTGGCTTCGGCGAGTTGCGGCGCCGCATGGTCGATATCTGCGTAGGCGGCCACGGACTCGATGCCGAGGTCGGTACAGGCACGCACCACGCGGCGCGCCACGGTTGCCCGGTTGGCGACGAATACACGTTCAAACATCGGACCCGGCACTTGTGGGGGCGACTCTTGTGGTTGCCCGCATGGGGACGTGGTGGTAGGCCAGGAGTTCCCGCCACGCGGTGGCGAAGCCGCCGATCCGGGTGCTGCGCGGCGTGCTCATGCCCCGGCGTGCCGTCTCGTCGACCTGTTCGACAATCGATCCGACCACGTCGCCCGGCAGATCGACTTCGAACATGTCGGTGTCGCGTCCACCCTTGTGGTCCGTCGGCTTGGGAAGGGGCGTGCCGGCGATGATCTCAAGCAGGGCGGCTCGGGTATCACCGGTCAGCAGCGCCGACGACTCCTCGAGCATCCACCGCGAGAGTACGTCGGGACGGTCGCACAGCGCCTTGTAGCGTGGCCAGTCGATGCCCGCCTCCGATCAGTGGTGGAACAGCCTTAGCCCGGTATGCACCATCGCGATGCCGTGTTCGCGGCAGGCGTCTGCCACCTCGGCATCCCGGGTCGAGCCGCCGGGTTGGGCGATGTACGAGACGCCGTGCCGCGCGGCGTGATCGATGTTGTCCCGGAACGGGATGAAGCCGTCGCTTGCCAAAGCGACGCCCTGGTGATCGGCGATCCAGCCCGCGCGTTCGTCGGCAGCGAGGGGTTCGGGCGGTTCGCCGGCCACGGCTTGTGCGAACTCGGCCTGTTCTCCGGGGGTGAGGTCCCCCTCGATATAGCGTACGCGCCAGTTGATGCGTTCCTGGCGCCTGACCGCGGGCTCGAAACCGATATCCAGAACTCTCGGATGGCGCGACAGGTGCCAGACATCCGCCTTGGCGCCGGCGAGCTTGGTGCAGTCGACCCGCGACTGCTGGCCGGCCCCGATACCGATCATCTGGCCGTCCAGGGCATAGCCGACCGAGTTCGACTGGGTGTATTTGAGGGTTACCAGGGCGAGCAGCAGATCCCGTTTCGCGGCTTCGTCGAGTTCGCCGCAGACGACGTCGTCGAGATCCCGGGGTTCAAGCCGGCGGTTGTTTCGCTCCTGCGTCAGGGTGGTGCCGAACACCTGCCGCGATTCGACCGCCGGCGGGCGGTAGTCCGGATCGGCTTCGATGACCACGAAGGAACCGCTCTTCTTGGCGGCCAGCGTGGCCAATGCGCCTTCCTCGAACCCGGGCGCCACGATCCCGTCGCTGACGACGCCCTTGAGATAGGCGGCGGTGGCCGAGTCGACCGGGTGGGAAAGCGCCACGAAGTCGCCGAACGAGGACTTGGGGTCCGCGCCCCGGGCGCGCACGTAGGCCGTGGCAAGCGGCGGTAGGTCGCGGTCGCCGACCTCGTACACCTGCCTGAGGTCGGCGGACAATGGCACGCCGACGGCGGCACCCGCGGGCGAGACGTGCTTGAAGGACGCCGCCGCGGGCGCGTCGAGGGCCTCGCCGAGTTCGGCCACCAGTTGCCAACCGTTCAGCGCATCGAGCATGTTGATCATCGACGGCGCGCCGTT
>JAGWBM010000009.1:0-37417 GCA_021295895.1 Pseudomonadales bacterium | reverse complement strand
CAGCGCGGGTCCCGGCGGCTGCTTGTTCCAGCGACCCTCCGCGACCTGTGTCTCGAGGTAGTTGCGGACGTATTGCTTGTCGAAACTCGGCTGTTCGCCGCCCGGTTGCCATTGGTCGGCCGGCCAGAAACGCGAACTGTCGGGAGTGAAGATCTCGTCGATCAAGACCGGTTCATCGTTGCCGGCGATCACACCGAACTCGAACTTGGTATCGGCCAGCACAATGCCGCGGTCGCCGGCGTAGTCGCGGGCTAGGCGGTACAGGGTAAGGGTCCTCTCCTGCAGCCAGAGCATCGTTTCCTCGCCGACGATCTTCGCGCCTTCGTCGAAGCTGATGTTCTCGTCATGGCCGGTATCCGCCTTGGTGGAGGGCGTGAACAACGGCGCTTCCAGCCGGTCGCCGTTTCGCAGTCCTTTGGGCAGATCGATGCCGCACACCTGGCCGGTGTTCTGGTAGTCCTTCCAGCCGGAGCCGGCCAGGTAGCCACGGGCGATGCACTCGACGGGCAGCACCCGGGTCTTCCGGCAGAGCATGATTCGACCGTCGAGTGCTTCCCGCTCAGCGTCGCTCAAGCCGGGCACATCGGCTGCGTCAGTGGAGATCAGGTGATGGTCGACGACGCCGGCGAAATGTTCGAACCAGAACTTCGAGATCTGCGTCAAGACCATGCCCTTGCCGGCCGGCCCGTTTGCGAGCACCACGTCGAAGGCGCTCATCCGGTCCGTGGCGACGATCAGGAGCGCTTCGCTGCCGTCGGGCAGTTGCACGTCGTAGAGGTCGCGGACCTTGCCGCTGCGTTTGTTGGGGAGAGCGAGATTGGTCTCCATCACGAGTTTCGGCTGCACGTGTTCTCCGTTGTCGTACCAGGTGTGGTCGAGATGGCTCGCCAAGGGGTCTTGCCGGTGCGAGCCGTCTTCAAGACGGCAAGATTGCGCGACAAAGCGATGCACTGCAAGACGGGCTAGTTGGGGGAGTTGGGGGAGGATCATCGACGGCGCACCGTTCGGCACGCGCACCGGGTCCGACTCCAAGGCCGCTTGGGCCTGATGCGGATTGCAGCCTCGAGCACTGGCAGCCAACCGCCATCAGGAAAAGTCCCGTGGGGCTACCCGAATGGTTGTCCGCCTGAGCGTGGGGTAGCGGGTTAGGTCTATCGATGGCGCGGGCGAAGGAAACCGCCGTCGTTGACCCATAGATCCCCCCACCAGATCGGCAGGGCCTTGTCCTCGCGCCAGACGGGGTCGGACGAGAACTGGTTGATCCAGTTCACCACCAGGGCGCGGCGGACGCCGCACACCCGCATCAAACGCGCCACCTCGCGGGGCGATGCGTCGGTGGTCACCATGAATTCGTTGCACTCCGCAGGCGATAGCTGCGCGAAGAGTTCCTTCACCGCGTGCTTCTCCCAGTCCTCGATACCTGAGATGTCGTGCACCAGGTCGGTGAGCCGTTCGGCCGTCGGGCAGCGCATGCCCGCCATGTACACGCCCACGACCCCGCGTACACCCAACGGTCGGCGAATTCGATCCTCGAACGATTCGGGGAGCCGATGGCCCATGCGGCGGTTGGCGATGGGGGAGTCGAACGTATGATCCTCGCAGACGTCGTAGAGCGGGACGCGCGCAATCTTCTCGTCAGCGCCCATGTCCGTCGCCCCCATGGCCAACGTCGCCGTCGCCTTGCGTCAACGGCGGCACGTACGCGAGATTGCTCTCCATCATCCACAGGACCTGCTGCCACACTTGGGAGGCGATGCAGTCGAATCTGGGTTTCACGAGTGCTTGGGGCCGTGCGTGGCCTTCGCCTTCGGCCAGATCCCGATAGGCCGCCAGCGTGTCCCGCTGCATGTCATCCGTCAGGGTGGACCAGGCGTAGACCAGGTCGTCCGGGGCGAGCGTGCGCGCCACGGCGAAGTCGTAGGCGTCTCGTTCGGTCGCGATGTGGTTGACACCGAGACGGTTGTACATCTTCTTCGTCAGGATGTCCCTGGTGCCGCCGAGAATCACTCCGGTCTCGTACTCCACCTCATCGCGCGGGTCGCCGTGGAACATCTCGGTTCCGACGAACGACACGGGGACGTCGCCGACCATGAACTGGATGTGGTTCGTCCCGACCATCACCACGCTGTCTCGTACGATTACCCCGTCGCGGGCCAGTCCGTGCAGGTCCTTCCTGATGTCGTTGAAGTTCTTGAGGAACAGGGCGCCGGATGGTCCCGTCCCCGGTGTGAAGGAAAAGTCCAGATCCGTGCTGGACCGATGGTGCCAGCGGGCTTCCAGCGCGGTGCCGCCGCCCAGGCGCAAATGCCCGACCGGCAGCCACGCGGACAGGATGTCCACGGCGGTGCCCACTGCTCTCGCCGGGGCGGAATCGAGTCGCAGCCTGACGGGTTCGACGGTCACGGCCAAGTGTCCCGCAGCACGGTATGTGGGCTGCAAGTCTGTCGGAATAGCCGCGCGGGTAGCAAGACGCTTCAACACGCCGTAGCGGTCTAGATAGTCTGAATGTGCACCACCGGGGAGATCCGATGCTACTCCTCGGCGAGTGCCTGCTCGAAATCGGCGAGCAGGTCTTCGATATCCTCGATCCCTGTCGAAATCCGGATCAACGAGTCGGCAATGCCCATGCTGGCCCGGCGCTCGGCGCCCATCTCGTAGTAGATCGTTTGGGCGACCGGGATCGCCAGCGTCCTATTGTCTCCGAGGTTGCTGGACTTGATGGCCACGTCGAGTCGGTTCAGGAACGCGAACGTGTCCATACCGTCGGCAAGCTCGAAGCTGAACAAGGCCCCGGGGTGTCGGAACAGTGCCATTGCCCGTTCGTGCTCCGGATGGTCGGGGAGGCCGGGGAAGTAGACCCGTGCGACCTTGTCGTGGCCGTTCAGGAAGTCCACGAGGGCCCGGGCGTTGGCGCACTGACGTTCCTGGCGCAGCGCCAGTGTCTCGGCGCCGACACCGAGGTGGTGGGCGGCTTCCGGACCCAGGCTCGGGCCGAAGTCGCGTAGGCCCTTTTTGCGGACCTGGGTGATCGCCCACTTTGCCGAATCGCCCTTCTTGTAGGTGTCCTGGATATTGTCGAATGTCGACCAGTCGAAGAGACCCGTTTCGGTCACCGCACCCCCGAGCGTGGTGCCGTGGCCACCGATGTACTTCGTCAGGCTGTTGACGATCAGCGAGGCTCCCACCCCCACGGGTTGGAACAGGTACGGCGACGTCATCGTGTTGTCGACCACGTACACCAGACCCTTCGCGCGGCAGAGTTCGCCGATGCCTTCGAGATCGGCGATTTGCGTGCGCGGGTTGGCGATCGTCTCGACGAACACGAGGCGGGTGTCGGGGCGTATGGCTTGGGCCACCACGGCGGCGCTCGTCGCGTCCACGAAGGTCACGTCGACGCCGTGCAGGCCAAAGGTCTGGAACAGGCTGTTGGTGTTGCCGAACAGGAACGAACTGGACACGAAGTGGTCGCCCTTGCGCAACAGGGCGAACAGCAGCGTGCCGATGGCTGCCATGCCGGTGCCGAAGCAGACCGTTGCGACGCCCCGTTCCATGGCGTTGATCTTTGTTTCGAGCGCGGTGACCGTCGGGTTCACCTGCCGCCCATAGGAGTACGCGGAACTCCGCCCTTGGAAGACGTCGGCGAGATCCTGGACGTCCTCGTAGCCGTAGGCGACGGTGGCGTGGACAGGCTTTTGCAGCGAACCGTGCTCGATGCCGCCCCGGCGGTCGGAGTGAACGATGGAGGTCGTGAAACCCGGCATGGCTGGTATCCGAACGTGCGTTACTTGGCGGGACTATAACCCCGCTCGGTGCCTTCGCCGCACACACACCTATTGGCGGGCGAGGGTGCGTCCCAAACCGGCGCGATTGGGTCCCTACGGGCCTGCGCCGCGGAAACGCGTAGGGCACGGGCTTGTCCCGTCCCGCCCGAGCGGTCGCCCATGTGGTGCCTAGAAGCCCCCTGGTTGGTTCGGGACGTCGGTAGGCGCTATCGGTGGTGCATGTCGTCGAACAGCGGAAACACGCGCGCCAGGGCGGACAGTGCCAGTGCATGCCGGAGACGGCCGTCGGCCATCGCCGCACGGATACCATCGAGGGACAGGAACTCGAGACCGATGGCTTCGCCCGGGCCCGGGTCGGGCTCGGCGACTCGCTCGACGCCGTCCGCCAGGAAGTGGTGGCAGAGGTGCGGGTGGATCGCGGGGTTGGGTTCCACCGCGCCGAGATAGCGCCACTCGCCACCGCCGTAGCCGGTTTCCTCGAGCAGTTCCCGTTTCGCGGCCGTCAACGGGTCTTCACCGGGATCGACCATACCGCCCGGCGTCTCGAGCGTCCGGGCGCCGATACCGAAACGGTACTGGTCGACCATGATCGACAAGCCCTCGGCGTCGAGCGCCACGATGTTGATCCAGTCCACGGACTCCAGGACCAGGCGTTTCAGCACCGGTTCGCCCCCCGGGTGGCGCATCCAGTCGAACCGGACATCGAGGATGCCGAGGTTTGGTCCCCGCTCGGAGCGGACCCTATCCCAGTCGAGCTTCACGTTGTTCAATACCCCGTCAGTTCCATGTACCCCGCCCCTCGTCGCCGGCCCGCGCCGTCTTCCAGATGGGCCACGCCTTCCCAGTATCGCACCGACGTGTCCATGAGCTGGTCCTTGATCGCGGCGCGAATGACGTATTGCTGGGGCTCGGTGCCGCGAAGTTCGAGCTTCCACGCCACGGGCCAGCCGTGCCAGTACTCGATCGGGGCCAGCGAGAAGTCATCTGCAGTCAACGTTCGCGAGACCCTGCCGTCGCCGAGGCTGCCGGCGTTGTAGTCGTCGGTACGTCCGTCGAGCCGACGCAGTTGGTACAGCATGAGATCGCGACCGTCGTCGAAGTGAAACGCGAACCAGTCCCACCCCAGGTAGTCCGTACCGAGCACACTCGTGCTCCACTCCCGGTCTATCCAGGCGAGCCCGCTTACCGCGTACCTCGAACCCCCAACCACGAGTTCGCCCCGCGCCTCGATGCGTGGCAGAGAATAGTAGTAGGAGGCGTTGTCGGGTCCTTTTCGCGACAGTCCCCCTTCGCCCTGCAGGATGGCGGGCCTCGTGGCGGTCAACACCAGGTCGGCGGAAAAGCCGGCGGTCGCGGTCGTCAGGCGCAGCGGTGAGAAGTCGTCAGCGGTGGATTGGAGCCGCCAATCGTCGAGATAGACCCGGAACGGTCCCGTGCGTGCGCCGGCAAGTGCCGGGTGGCCGCGACTGAAGCGTTCGGCCGCCAAGTGGCGGCGCGCGGCGACGTCCGACAACGCGACGTGCGCCATATAGCCTTGCCCGGTGCGCCAGGCATTCGGTCCGTCGCCCGCTGCGGGGCCTTCCCCGGGGCGCGCTTCGAGCCCCTGCCGGAACAACGTGAATTGGATGCCGAACTCGCGCGCTTCCACCTGTGCAGTGCGGGCGGTCGAGACGACAGCCGTCAGATACCACCACTCGCTGCGGTACGCCGGATGCGGTCCATGGTCGCGGGGAAACACGAACTCGCGGATCTTCTCGGCACGGGCGAATCCGGCGTCGGCTCCATCGGTGCCGCCGAGGATCGATCGGAGACTTGGCGATGCATGGCGTTCGGGTTCGCTGCAGCCGACCAACAAGACGACGGCGGTGCCGGCGGTCGCGTGCCAAGCCCGGGTAAATGTCCTTGCGGGTATCGACATCGTCGTCCTACGGCAGTCCCCTAAAGGCCACGCGATATGCCGGCACCGCTCCCGCCGCGCAGGCGGCCAGGGCGCCGAGCAGCAGCGGTCCGGCGATTGACCTGAAGTCGAGGTGAAGGCCGATCGACCATCCGAAGGCAGCCGGGTTGACGAAGTCGCAAAGTATCCACGCCATGGTCAAGCCGAGTGGCAACGCGGCGAGCAGGGCGACTGCCCCGAGTACGGTCGTCTGGGACAAGGCTAGACGCATGAGTTCGGCGCGGGTGTGGCCGACGGCTGAGAGCAGGCGGAACTCTCGGGCTCGGCTTGCCTGCAGAGACGTCAAGGCGGCGTAGAGCCCAATGGCCGCGACCAGGAGGGCCATTACGGCGAGCGAGCGACTGACCACGAAGGTGCGGTCGAACACGGCGACCGCCAGGTCGCGGATCTGAGCGTGGTTGCGCACGCGGCCTGCGCCGTAGCGTTCGCCGAGTTGAGCGGTCAGGCTCTCGGTGGCATCCGCATCGGGCCAAACGGATACCCGCCGCCAGCGAACGGAGTCCGCGTCGAGTTGGGGGACGAAGGTCATGGGCAGGATTACCCGGGGCGACGCCGCGCCGAAATCGCGGAAGACGTGGGCGATTTCCACGCGGACGCGACGACCCGCGCTGACGAGGTCCAGGACGTCGCCATCGCCGATGCCCATGAGCCGGGCACCCACTTCGTTGACCATGCCGCGGGTCTCGAGCGCCGCGTCGAAGCCGTATCGACCAGCCTCGGTCGCGTCCAACCGTGCAATGCGAATGGTCACGGGACCGTCGTCGCTCCGGGCGACGCCATCGCCGTAGAGGCGCACGTCGCGCACACCGGCCAGGTGGCGGATGGCATCGAGATCGGCCTCGCGAATGTCGGACGCCGTCTCGAGGTAGACGCCGTCGGCAAGACGGACATCGAGCATGTCGGTGAAGTCCCGCCGCAGGCTCTCGACCATCACTCCCATGCCGATTGCGACCGCCGCGGCCACGGACAGGGCGCCTAGGGCCAGGCGGATCTCGCTGCTGCGAAGCGCGGTGGCGCGCAGGTTGGAACGCATGGCCAAGGAGCGCCCGAGGCGCGACAGGCGACCCGCCGTCCATCCGGCGAGGGGTACGACGATCACGACTTGAACGGCGCAGACGGCCGCGAGCGCGCCGAATGCCCAACCCAGGGAGCCGTCGACAAGGCCGACGACGGCGACCGCCGCCGCCAATAGCCCCACGACGCCCCGGATACGGGTACTCGGTGAGAACCGGCCCTCGGCCATGGGGCCGAGTGCCGACACCACGACGCCGCAGGCGATGGCCTTGCCAACGACCCAAGCGTCCAGGGCCACGCCATACCCCATCGCGTCGGTGTCCGCATCGGTCGTCGCGGTGTCGGTCGCCGCCTGCAGGAGTGCATCTGCCACCAGGGAGCCGAGGGCGAGGCCGGCGGCCGCCCCAAGCACCCCGATCACGAGGCCCTCCGCACAGACCATCCACCGCAGTGTCCATCGGGACGCACCGATGGCGATCAGCCGTTCTTGTTCGAGGCGTCGTCGGGCGGCGTTGGATTCGCTCGCCTGAAAGGCAATGAAGGCAGCCATTACCAGACAGAGCAGTGACAGCATGCCGAGATTGAACAGGATGGCGTCCGCGAAACGGCGCGACGGATTCCAGCGGGCGGCGGCGGTGACGGTGTAGCCGCCGATCTCGGGATCGGCATATTCGGGAAGACTGGCGCCGATGCCGGGCAGCACGCTGTCCAGCCAGTCGAGAAAGCGCGTACGGACGCCCGCGACCCGTAGCCAAATGGCGTCGACCTCGCCGCCTCGCCCCAGCAGTCGCTGCGCGGTCGGCAGGTCGGCTAGGGCGACCTGTGTCGGGGCGTCGATGGTGTCGATCGGAAGGCCGGCGATCGTCCCGCCGTCGGCGGCAATGTCGCGAGCGGTTTCGGGCGAAACCATGATCACGTCGTCGGTGATGAAACGGCCGTAGCCGTCGGTGTTGTCGGGCGTCGAGTCTTGAGGCGTGGCCGGTGCGCTGGCTTCGTATTCCGAAAGCGAGCGGATATTGCCGGCCGCCACGGGATCGAACCCGAGGACGCGTCGCGGTTCACCTCGGATGTCGACGAATCCCTCGACGACGGGGAACATCGCGAGAACCGAACGAGCCCAGGTCCGGTCCCCGCTCACCGTTGCGGCCGGGTCTTCGAAGTCGGTGCCCGACCGGCGCCATCGGCGGCGCAACTCGAAATAGGCGGACTCGGTCAACGTCTCGCCCGTAACGACGTGGGTGTGCCCGGCGATGCGAGGTTCGTCCAGATTGGCACGGATCGACTGGCTGACCAGGTGAACGACCACGACGGCGAGAACCGCGAGTGTCACCCCCGTCAGGCACGTGGCCGGTCCCACGGGGTGCCTCATCGCGAAACGCAGTTGGCTCTTCAGAAGAGAGATCATCGGCTCACGCCAGCGCGATCACCTCGTCTGCCCGGTCGGCGATCCTTCGGTTGTGCGTGGCGACCACCAGGCTACAGCCGGCTTGTTGCGCCTCCTGCCACAGCAACTCGGTGACGGCGTCGGCGTTGTCGGCATCGAGATTGCCGGTCGGTTCGTCGGCCAGGACGATCGCGGGGCGGTGGGCCAACGCCCGGGCGATCGCGACGCGCTGCTGCTCGCCACCGGAGAGCGTCTCCGGGAATCGGTTGGCACAATCGGCGAGACCCAGGGTTTCGAGGCGCCGAAGCGCGACCTCGCGCTGGCCAAGCCGGTTGAGCTCTACCGGCAGGGCCACGTTCTCGGCGACGGTTAGCGTCGGCACGAGATTGAAGAACTGGAATATGAAGCCGATATGGCGTCGCCGGTAGCGTACCCGCTGACGTTCGGATGCGCGGGATACGTCGAAAGTGCCGCCGTCGTCCTCCCGAAAGCGGATACCGCCTTCGTCGGGGACGAGGATGCCGGCCATCAGGTTGAGCAGCGTCGATTTGCCCGTGCCGCTCGGCCCCCACAGCGCGGTCGTACGACCGGTTGCCGAGGTGAATTCGATCGCAGCCGGCACGCGGCGTAACCCACGCCCATCGTCGTAGTGCTTGACCGCCCCGAGGACGTCAAGCGCCGCCAACGTGTTGCATCCCCTGTTGGTGCAGCAGATTCGTCACTTCGTCGAGGTGACGCCGGGCGGCGACGGCGGCGAGAAGATCATCCATGGCTGCGTACCGGGAAACCGTGCCCAGCGTGGTCAGGGTTGGATGGATCATCTGCCAGCGCCCGGCATCGAAATTGGCCAGCGCGTCGGCTGCACGGATCCAGGTGCCGGCAACCGTCTCCCCGCTGTGGCCCAGCGCCTGTTGGCCTTCGGGCATCGCGGTGGCGAAGAACCGGGTGTCGAACCGGGCCGGTGCGGAGGCCGGCGTGATCCAATGGCTGAAGTAGAGCACCCGGTCCGTGGCGAGTCGTAGCCGTTCCCGCCTAGCCAACTCGGTCAGGGTGTCGCTGCGCGCCGCCAAGGCGTCCCGGTAGTCGTCGAACCGGGCGCGTTCCTCGTCGCCGGATGGCTCGAAAGGACGGCGGTCGCGATATGCCAGAAGCACGCCGCATTCCTCGAAGCACTCCCGGATGGCGGTTACCCAATAACGCAGGCCACCGCTCGGCATGCCGAGTTGCGACGATGCTTGCGGATCGTCGAGTCCTTCGCACAGATGGGACAATCCGTCGTCCGCCGGATCCACCTTGCCGCCGGGAAAGACGTGCAGGTTCGGGAAGATGCCGCGTCCCGGACGTTGCACCATGAACACCTCGATGCCCGCACTGCCCTGGCGGAGCAAAAGGATCGTCGCCGCCTTGCGGATCGGAACGGAGTTCGATGACGCCAACTGGTCGTCCGCGGCCATGCACCTCGGCAAGTTTCGTTCCGATCTGATAGGCTTCGAGCATGGTTTGGCTCTCGTTCCGTGCGAAATTCGTTGCGCCGTTCGGTTTGGCCGCGGTGGTTCTGAGCCTTTCGGCAACGGCGGAGGATCCTCCCTGTAAGGATCCGGACTACCGGCATGGCATCTCCTATCTGCTGCCGTTGAAGTACGACAAGGACTTCACGCACTTCGATTGGGCTAACCCGAACGCGCCGAAAACCGGGGCGATGCGCCTGCCTTCGCTCGGCACCTTCGACAGCTACAACAACATCCTGGAGAAGGGTCGCATGGCGGCCGGCTACGACCGGTCCGGCGGGCTGGTCTACGACAAGCTCCTGGAGGCAACGGCCGACGAACCCGTCAGCCACTATGGACGCTTGGCCGAAGGCGTTGCCAAGGGCGAGAATCTCGACTGGATCGCGTTCAAGTTGCGCGACTACGCGAAGTGGCACGACGGCAGGCCGATCACCGTGGATGATGTCGTGTACAGCTTCGAGATGTTCCTCGAACACGGTTCGGTGGCGTTGCGCACGTCGCTCGCCGACCTGGAACGCGTGTTCGCCTTCGGGGAGCGAGAGGTCTGCTTCGTGCGCAACACCGACATGGATGTCAACCCGGCACTGCCCTTCGCCATCGCCGGGCAGGCGATTCTCCCGAAGCACTATTGGGAGGAACGCGACATCACCAAGACCACGGTCGAACCGCCACTCGGCAGCGGACCCTACCGTCTCAAGCGCGCCGAAACCGGGCGTCTTCTGGAGTTCGAACTGGACGAGAGCTACTGGGGTCGCGACATACCGGTGAACAAAGGCCGGTACAACTTCAAGACCGTGAAGTTCGACTACTTCAAGGACGACGGCGTGATGCTGGAGGCCCACAAGGGCGACGTCTTCGACATCCGCGAGGAGGGGGTTTCCAAGAACTGGGCGACGCAATACGACTTCCCGGCGGTTCGCGCGGGCCTCTTCAAGCGCGACCTGCGCAAACTGACACGGGTGGAGGGACTGTGGTGGCCGATTTTCTGGAACGCCGAAAAGCCGCCGCTGAACGATATCCGCGTGCGCGAGGCGCTTTGGCTTCTCTACGACTTCGATTGGACCAACCGGGTCCTGTTCTACAACTTCTATCTGAAGGGCGTGAGCCTCTTCCAGAACTCGCCGATGGCGCACAGCGGGCTACCCGGCGAAAAGGAACTCGAACTCCTCGAACCGTGGCGCGACCAGGTGCCGTCGCGGGTGTTTACCGAGGAGTTCAAACATCCGCCGAGCAGCGGCTACGGTTTGCGCCGGGACCGCATCAAGCGCGCCCTCGAACTCTTCAGGCAATCCGGCTGGGAGATGCGCCACGGCGTGATGCGCAACATCGAGACGGGGCAACGGCTTACTCTCAACTTCATTGGCGTCTCCTACTATTCGATCCGCCAGAACCTGTCGTTGGTCGACAATCTCGCCCGGGTGGGTATCAAGACGACCGGACGCTCGCCCGAAGTCTCGAATTGGCTGTACCGGAGCCGGACGGGCAAGTTCGACGGCAACTCCAACCGCTGGGGTCCGGGTCATATGCCCGGATTGGCCCTGCGCAACTGGTTCGGCAGCGAAGCCGCGGGCCAGGACTACGGGCAGAACTGGGCGCGCATCCAGAGCCCTGTTCTCGACGCCCTCATCGAAGCGACCATCGCCGCCGATACGGCAGAGGATCTCTACGCGGCCACACGCGCCTTTGATCGCGTTTTCCTGTGGAACTTCTACCTCGTGCCACTCGGCTCCCAGCCTGGCTTTCGCCTGGTGCACTGGGACAAGTTCGGCGAAGTGCGCCGCGATGACCTGAACCGCGTGCCCTTCGTGGACGCCTGGTGGTGGGACGAGGGAAAGGCTCGACGCGTCGAAGAAGGGATGGCCGAACTCGGCGAGGGCTGACCCCGGCCGCACCCGGGGCTCCCCGGGTCGACGACGCGAGTGTGCGGTGGGCTGTTCGGCCTTCGTCGGCCTCACCCCAACGCGCCGCCGGGGCGCGCGGTCGCCCGTGTCGGACGCCCCGGGTACCTCGGCAACGGGACGGGACAAGCCCGTCCCCTACGACCTGGCTGGTCTGCGCCCGGTTGTTGCCACGGCGCTTCGTAAATTCGTGGACGAAAAGTTGTTGACGTCGCAATCGACGGGGGGTAACGTCCGGGGAACTTATGGGAGATTGTGGGAATTTGTGAGTAGATCGGGTTAGGTTGAACATGGAAGTGGCAAGGGTCAGGGACGACCACCCACACCTGGATCGAAGCCGACGCGTAAGCTCGAGAGGCGCCCATGTTTCGAGGGATATCGAAGGCAAGTCTGGACGATCGCGGTCGGTTCGCCATGCCAACGCGGTTTCGCGATGCGTTGAGATCGAGGTCCGACGGCAAGCTGGTGATCACGATCGACCGTCAGGACAAATGCCTGTTGCTGTATCCCGATGGCGAATGGACGGCTGTCGAGAACGGGCTCGAGCGTTTGTCCAACCTACGTCCGGCCGTGCGCCAACTGCAACGCATGATCGTGGGCTTCGCGACCGACGTCGAGCTGGACAACAGCGGTCGCGTATTGATTCCCCCGATCCTGCGCAACTACGCGGAAATCGACCGCTCGGTCATGGTGATGGGCCAACCGAACAAGCTCGAACTCTGGAGCGAGGAGATTCTCAACGCCGAAATGCCCCTTTGGAGGAGCCAGGGCAACGAGGCCTTCGAGAGTCTCAAGGAGCTAGCCGATATTCAGCTAGCCGACATTCGATTGTAGAGACCGTTTGATCGGGGAACCGAACGGGAATTTGTCCGACCGCCTGGAGGAGGGGAGCGCTGCAAAAGGTGGCTTGAGAGGATGGAGATCCCGCTATCCGGGATCGATGCCCATGGATCGAGATGGCGAAACGGCGCACGCGCCGGTGATGCTTGAGGAAATGGTGATGGCGCTTGCCGTAGACCGCGATGGATTCTACGTGGACGCGACTTTCGGGCGAGGTGGCCACTCGCGGGGTCTCCTCGCGGAACTGTCGTCGGCTGGACGGCTCTTGGCCATTGACCGTGACGTGGATGCCTATGAAAGCGCTCGCCGCCTCGCGAAGGCGGATTCCCGGATCCGGGCTCGGCACGGCAGGTTCAGTTTGCTAAGGGATTACCTCGGGGACGGCGACGACGGCGCACTGGGCGCACCGTCCGGCGTGATGTTCGACGTGGGCATGTCCTCGCCGCAGCTAGACGAAGCCGGACGCGGTTTCAGCTTTTCGGCGCCCGGACCCCTCGACATGCGCATGGACCGGCGCGACGCGTTGACCGCGGGGGCTTGGCTGAACGACGCCAAGGTGGAGGATCTCGCCGCCGTGATCCGTCGCTATGGCGAGGAACGCCATGCTCGCCGGGTTGCGAGGGCGATCGTCGCCGCGCGACCACTCAAGACCACGACAGACCTAACCGAAGTTGTAACCCGAGCCGTTCCGGGTAGCCGGCCGGCCACCACGGCTTGTGCGCGCGTCTTCCAGGCCGTCCGCATCCACATCAACGACGAACTGGGCGAACTCGACCGTGGGCTCGACGCAGGCTTCGACGCCCTGAAAACCGGCGGCCGCCTGGCCGTCCTCACGTTTCATGGCCTCGAGCACCGACTCGTGCGGCGCCGGTTCCGGCACTGGGTCGAGGGACCGAAGCTACCCCGGCGTTTGCCGGTTCGCCACGATCCGGAACCCGCGGCGCGCCGGATCGACGCGGTCGGCAAGGGTCTGCGTCCTTGTGCGGTGGAGATCGGCCGGAATCCACGCGCACGCAGCGCGCTTCTGCAGGCCGTCGAAAAGCTGAGACCGGCTGAGAACGCCTTGGCCCTGGCGTCCCAAACCAAGGGAGCGGCCGCGTGAAACGACCGACGCGAGGCGGATTTTGGATGCTGGTCGGCATCGCCACGTGGGCAGGCATTGCCGTCACGGGCATTCAGACGGCACGCCAGTCCGGCGAGATGCGTGATCTGTTCCAACGCTTGTCGACGAACCAGGAGGTCCAGGATCGCCTGCTGGCCGAGTATCGCCTGCTGCTGCTCGAGCAGGCGACGTTGGAGAGCTACCTGAACATCGAAAGCGTCGCCACCGACGACCTCAACATGCGGTTTCCGGAACAGGTTCGGCGGGTGGAACGATGAACAGGCGTCGCCCCCGTCGCGACAGACCCACCGGCAGAACGGGTTCCCCCCGACGGACCAAACGCAAGTCGCCCTTCGAGGGACCGGGCAGGGTGGCGGGTGCCAGCGGCGCGTTGCACAAGGGTCGTTCATCGCGAGCAGACAATTCCCCCGCCGATCGCCATGGCGCCGTCGTGCTGCTGTTCCTGGCTGGTTTCGTTTGTCTTGCCGGTCGAACGGGCTATCTCGCCGTCACGGAACGGGACTTCCTCAAGGAGCAAGGCGAGGCGCGTTCCGTTCGCGAGGTCACGATACCGGTTCACCGCGGCATGATCTTCGACCGCAACGGCGAGCCGCTGGCGGTAAGCGCCCCCATGGGCTACGCCTGGGTCGACCCTCAGCAGACCACGTTGACGGTGTCGGACATCCAACGCCTCGCCAACGTCTTGGACCAGACTCCCGAGGTTGTCGAACAACGCTACCGTTCCGGGTCGAAGCGCTTCGCTTACCTCGCTCGGCGGTTGCCGCCGAACATCGTCCGTCGTGTGACCGAGGCGCAGATAGAGGGCGTGCGGATCGGCCGCGAATACCACCGTTTCTACCCTGCCGGGGAGTCCACGGCCCACCTGGTCGGCCGTACGAATATCGACGACGTGGGCCAGGAAGGGGTGGAATTGGCCTTTGACGAATACCTGGCGGGTGCGCCCGGCGCCAAACGCGTATTGCGAGACCGCAGGGGTGGCACGGTAAAGGACCTGGACTACGTCCGGGACCTGGACTACCTGCGCGCACCGAAGTTCGGGCGGGATGTCGACCTAGCCCTCGATCTGCGCCTGCAGTACGTCGCCTACCGCGAACTGAAGACCGCGGTGGAGCGGAACCGCGCGACGTCGGGTTCCCTGGTCATGCTCGATGCCGACAGCGGCGAGGTGCTTGCGCTGGCGAACCAACCGTCATTCAATCCCAACGCCTGGCGCAGCCGCGGCGTTCACGGCGTGCGCAACCGCGCGATCGCGGATCTCTACGAACCGGGGTCCACCGTCAAACCACTGACGGTGCTCGCGGCCTTGGAATCGGGCATGTACACCCCCGAAACCGAGATCGACACGCATCCCGGCTTTCTGCGGATCGCGGGCAAGACCATCGAGGATCCCTCCAACCGGGGACGGATAACCGTCTCCACGGCGCTGGCCAAATCGAGTCAGGTCGCCATTTCGAAGATGGCGCTCGCCATGCCCGAGCTTGCCGTGTTCGATGCGTTCCAACGGGCGGGCTTCGGCGACTACACCGGCTGCGATCTGCCCGGGGAGGATATCGGGCTGCTGTCCGCGGCCGATCTCGACAAACCCATTGGACGGGCGACCCTGGCCTACGGATACGGCGTGATGGTCACACCAATGCAAATCGCGCGGGCCTACCTGATGATCGCCAACGACGGCATCAGAACGGACCTGACCATACTTCGGAACGACCTGCGGGTTCGGGCCAGCAGCCAACCCGTATTCGCCCGACGGGACGTCGAGGCAGTGGGCGAGATGATGCGCGGCGTCCTCGCACTTGGCGGGACGGCGCCCAAGGCACGACCGGCGAGCTATACCGCCGCGGGCAAGACCGGGACGGCGCGGAAGGTCAACTTCGGCGCCTACGACGAGCGGGCCCATGTCGCCTTCTTCGCGGGATTCGCGCCCGCCGTCGAGCCCCGGATCGTGCTCGTCGTGGTCATCAACGAGCCTCGGGGTGCCGGTATCGGCGGCGGAGCCGTCGCCGCGCCGGTCTTTGGCGCGGTAGCCGAGAGAGCCCTGCGGATACTGGGTGTTCCCCCGATGGGCGGCAGCTTGGCTTCGGTTCAGGGCCGTCGAAAGCCGGAGCGTCCCACATGACGCGTGCGATGGACTTGCGCCGCTTGTTGGACGACGGGAAAGCGCCCGGCTTGGAGGTTTCGGGTATCGCCTCGGATTCGCGCCGCGTGCAGCCGGGCGACCTCTACGTGGCGCGCCGCGGGAACGTCTTCGACGGCCATGACTTCGTTGCGGATGCCGTAGACGCCGGCGCCATCGCCGTTGTCTCCGAACGAGTGGTGGACACGCCGGTCCCGAACATCGTGGCACCGGACATCGTGCAGAACCCCGGCACGCTCGGTGCACGTTTCTATGATTCGCCGAGCCGAGCCCTCGACATCGTCGGCGTCACGGGTACCAACGGCAAGACCACGGTGGCGTACAACATCGCGCGTATCGGGCGTGCGGGCGAGACGACGGGCTATGTCGGCACGTTGGGGTGGGGCATGCCGCCGGACTTGGGCCCGTCAATGCTAACCACGGAGGATCCGTTGGTCTTGCAGGGGCGGCTTCGGACGCTTGCCGACCTTGGTATCTCTCGCGTGGCGATCGAGGCGAGTTCGCACGCGTTGGACCAGGCCCGTCTCGACGCGGTGGATGTCGACGTGGGCGTTTTCACCAACCTGAGTCGAGACCATCTCGACTACCACGGGACGATGTCTCGCTATGCGGCAGCCAAACGCAAGCTCTTCGAACGTCGGCTCCGCGTAGCGGTTGTCAACATCGACGATCCAGCCGGTGCCGCGATTGCCGCGAGCGCAGCCGGCCGGATGGACGTCGTGGGCGTCGGCCGGACGGGTGCCTTGCGCTGGACGGACCTGGGCTTTCACCGGGGCGGCGTCCACGGCACCTGGATAACGCCGTGGGGCCAGCGTTCATTCGACCTTGCCGCGTTTTTCGGCGAGTTCTCGGTGTACAACGCCGCCTGCGTGTTGGCCGCGTGTTGCGCACTTGGCGATCCTTTGGACGACGTGGTCGACGTCATGAACGAACTGCCTGGCGTGCCGGGCCGGATGCAGGCGGTCGCAGCGCGGCCGATGGTGTTCGTGGACTACGCCCATACACCCGAAGGGCTCAACGCGGTGCTCGCGGCCGTCCGTTCGCACGTGGGAAGCGGACGTATCATCACCGTGTTCGGCTGCGGCGGTGATCGCGATCGGGGCAAGCGTCCGCTGATGGCGCGAGCGGCGGAGTCGGGTGCCGACGTCGTCGTGGCAACCACCGACAACCCGCGCTCCGAATCGCCGGAGAGGATTCTCGACGACGTGATGGCGGGTTTCGACAATCCGGGCGCGGTGTTGCGAATCTCGGACCGTCGCGAAGCCATCGGGGTGGCCTTGGATCATGCCGGGGCTTGCGACGTTGTGCTGATTGCGGGCAAGGGCCACGAAGACTACCAGGAGATCGATGGTCGGCGTTTGCCGTGGAGCGATACGGGAACCGTCGCCGAGTTGCTTCACCATCGCTTGGCGGCACCCGGTGCCGGACGTTCTGAGCGCTGGCGTCACGTTTCGGCTTCGGCAGAAAGGGGAGACCGACCATGATGCTGTGGTTCACCGAGTACCTCGCTGCCTACGTCAGCGGGTTCGGCGTTTTTCAGTACCTGACGTTCCGAACCGTGGTCAGCACGATGACCGCGCTCCTGATCTCGCTGCTCGTGGGACCGACGATGATCAGGAAGCTCTCCCACTACCAGATCGGCCAGGTCGTTCGGGACGTCGGACCCGAGACGCATCTCGAGAAAGCCGGCACGCCAACCATGGGTGGTGCGCTGATCCTCGTGTCGATCGTCGCCGCGGCCCTGTTGTGGTGCGACCTCTCGAACCGCTACGTGTGGATCGTTCTGGGCGTCCTCGTGTGCTTCGGTGGCGTCGGCTGGATGGACGACTATCTCAAGATCACCGAGAAGAGCTCGCGAGGCCTGTCGGCGGGCAAAAAGTACCTCTGGCAATCCGTGTTCGGATTCATCGCTGCGGTCGTGCTCTATACGACCGCACAAACGCCCGCGGAGATCGCCTTGATCGTGCCGTTCTTCAAGGAAGCCGCGATTCCGCTGGGTTTGGGCTTCGTCGTTCTGACCTACCTCATGATCGTGTTCATGAGTAATGCGGTGAACCTCACCGACGGTCTGGATGGACTGGCAACCCTGCCGACGGTGATGGTCGCGTCGGCGCTTGGACTCGTTGCCTACCTGGCGGGCAATAGCCTGTTCGCGGACTATCTGCAGATTCCCTACATTCCCGGGGCCGGGGAACTCGCGGTCCTGTGCGGTGCGCTGATCGGTGCGGGCCTGGGGTTCCTGTGGTTCAACACCTACCCCGCCCAGGTGATCATGGGAGACTTGGGCGCGCTTGCTCTCGGTGCCATGATCGGTGTCGTGGCCGTGATCGTGCGGCACGAAATCGTGTTGCTCATCATGGGCGGGTTGTTCGTGGTCGAGGCGGTCTCGGTGATCGTGCAAGTGATCTCCTTTCGGCTCACCGGCAAGCGGATCTTCCGGATGGCGCCCATACACCACCACTTCGAACTGCTCGGCTGGCCAGAACCACGGGTGACGGTACGAATGTGGATCATCACGCTGGTCCTGGTGCTGATCGGCCTCTCGACGTTGAAGCTGCGATGACCGACCCCGCCACGCTCATCATCGGCCTAGGCGTCACGGGGTACTCGTGTATCCGGCATCTTGCGGGCCGGGAACGCCTGTTGGCGTTCGACACCCGGGACGCGCCGCCGTTCCTCGGCGCGGTGCGCGGCGAGTATCCGGATGTCGAGATCGTCGACGCGACGAGTTGGCGCGAGGCACTCGGTCGGGCGAGACGCGTCGTTGCGAGTCCGGGCGTTGCCATGGATCATGAACTGGTCGCCACGGCGAGAGCGGCGAAAGTCCCGGTGACGAGCGACATCGAGTTGTTTCTCGGTGCGGCGCGGCGACCGGTCGTCGGTGTCACGGGCACGAACGGCAAGAGCACGGTAGCGACGCTGGTGGGCAAGTTGTTCGCGGCGGCGGGGCGCAACGTCGGCGTGGGCGGCAATCTCGGAACCCCGGCACTCGACCTTCTCGGGGAGGACATGGACGGCTACGTTCTGGAGTTGTCGAGCTTTCAGTTGGAGCGGCTCGACAGGCCGCGACTCGCGGTTGGCGCCGTATTGAATGTCAGTGCCGACCACCTCGATCGTTATCCCGACGTCGCGACCTACGCGGCCGCCAAACGCCGTATCTACGGTGGTGCGCAACGGGCCGTCTACAACGCCGACGATCCGAGGACCCGACCGGACGACTCCGTTCCCGCCATCGCCCTGAACGGCGGGACCGGTTGGTGCCTGGAGGACGACGAATTGGTGATAGGCGGACGCCGGGTGAAAGCCGAGGCTCTCGCCCTGAATGGGCGCCACAATCGATTCAATGCGTTGGCCGCGGCGGCGATTGCCCACCAGGCGGGTATCGACGCCGACATCGGCGCGCTGGCCGGGTTCCGCGGTTTGCCTCACCGCTCGTACCTGGTGGCGGAAGTGGATGGCGTGTCCTACGTGGACGACTCGAAGGCGACCAACGTGGGTGCCTGTCTGGCGGCTCTCGACGGCTTCGGAACCGGCGAGAGGAACCTGGTGTTGATCGCGGGCGGGGATGCAAAGGGTGCCTCCTTCGAGGCCCTTGCAGACGCCGTGCGCAGGCACGTATCCCGGTTGGTATTGATCGGGCGGGACGCCGACAAGATCGACGCCGTGTTGGGCAAGGTCGTTCCAGCGATGCGCGTTGGCGACATGAGTGAGGCCGTTGCGGCCGCGCACGACGCCGCGCACGCCGGGGACACGGTAATTCTGTCGCCGGCCTGCGCCAGCTTCGACATGTATACGGATTTCAACGAGCGTGGTGAAGACTTCGCGGCCCAGGTCCAGCGGCTCGAGCACGGGCGACAACGGGCGTCCGGGAGGTCGCCGTCGTGATCGCCCGGATTGACCTGTCGCTGGTGACGGCTTGGCTGGTTTTGGTCGTGGTGGGAATCGTCATGGTCTCCTCCGCCACGGCTTCGCTGCCGGGAGGTTCCGGCTACTACCTGGCCAAGCACGGCGTCTTCGTGTTGGGTTCTCTGATCGTCGTTGCGGGCGTCGCCTGCATACCGCTCCGGGTGTGGGAGATCGTCCACGTGCCCTGCCTGGTAGTCGCGGTCGTGTTGTGTGCCTTGGTCCTGGTGCCCGGGGTGTCCCAGGAGATCAATGGCAGCAGGCGCTGGGTGGAATTGGGTGTCATCCGCCTTCAGCCTGCGGAAGCGGCGAAGTTCCTGGTGGTGGTGTACCTCGCCGGTTGCGTCGCGCGGGCGGGCGACGCCTTGTCCACGCACTGGCAGTTGCTACTCAGACCCGTCGGCTGGATCGTGGTCGTCCTCGTGTTGATTCTCTGCCAGCCCGACTTCGGAAGTGTCGTGCTGCTTGCCCTGCTGACCGGTGGCATTCTCTTCCTTGGTGGCGCGAGGTTGCGCGACTTCATGCTGTTGGCTGTCCTCGGCGGCGTCGCGTTGGCGGCGGTTGCCGTCGTGCAGCCCTATCGCGTGGAACGCCTGATGACATTCCTGGACCCGTGGGCGACGCCTTTCGGCA
The DNA here is from genome assembly GCA_021295895.1 of Pseudomonadales bacterium. Taxonomy (GTDB): domain Bacteria; phylum Pseudomonadota; class Gammaproteobacteria; order Pseudomonadales; family Azotimanducaceae; genus VXYL01. The sequence goes on along the minus strand of JAGWBM010000009.1, from coordinate 17,241 downwards.
GCGGGTACCAACTCACCCAGGCCCTGATCGCTTTTGGCAGCGGCGGATTCTTCGGCCTCGGCATCGGCGAGGGCGTTCAGAAACTGTTCTACCTGCCCTATCCCCACAACGACTTCATCTATGCCGTGATTGCCGAGGAGCTCGGTTTGGTCGGAGCGGTGGCGGTACTGGCCCTGCTCGTGGTGTTGACGGTGCGCATCTGCCGGATCGGGCGGGATGCGGTGGCCGAACGCCGGGTTTTTGCCGGCATGGTCGCCTATGGCGCTGCGTTGCTGCTCGGGATGCAGACGGTATTCAACGTGGGCGTGAACACCGGTGTGCTGCCGACCAAGGGTCTGACGTTGCCCTTCGTCAGCTTCGGCGGCAACAGCCTCTTGGTTTGTTCCGCGCTTGTCGCACTGGCGCTGCGCGCGCACTACGAACGCCGTCGCCCACCCCCCAAGCGACGTACCGAACCTGCGCCGGAGATCGCCGATGTCGTCGCCTGAGCGTGGCACCGGGGGTCTCGGGATGCGCGGCGTCCGGCGGGCGCACTTCGTTGGCATCGGCGGTGCGGGAATGTGCGGCATCGCCGAGTTGCTCATCGATCACGGCTACACGGTTACCGGGTCGGACCTCAAGCGGACCTCGGAGACGGCGCGGCTGGCGGCACGAGGTGCCACCGTTCGCCATGGTCATGACGCCGAGGCGGTTGCCGGCGCCGACGTGGTTGTCGTGTCGAGCGCGGTGGGCGCCGACAACGTCGAAGTCGCGGCGGCGCATCGGCTACGGATTCCGGTGGTGGCGCGTGCCGAGATGCTCGGCGAATTAATGCGCCATCGCCACGGCATTGCCGTGGCCGGCACGCACGGCAAGACCACCACGGCAAGCCTGATCGCGAGTGTGTTTCAGGCCGGCGGCTTGGACCCGACCTACGTCATCGGGGCACCGTTGGGCGACAGCGGCGGCAATGCCCGACTGGGTACCGGAAAGCACCTGATCGCCGAAGCCGACGAGTCCGACGCGTCGTTCCTGCACCTCGCACCGATCGTGTCGGTCATCACGAACATCGATCGCGACCATCTCGATGCCTACGATCGGGATTTCGAGCGCCTGCTCGATACCTTCGTCGAGTTCGTTCGGCGCCTGCCCTTCTATGGCGCGGCGGTGGTCTGCGGGGACGACCGCCATGCCGCCGGTATTCTTGGTCGAATCGGTCGACCATCGCGCAGCTACGGCCTGAACGAAGGGGTCGACTATCGCGCCGTCGAAATCGCCGGCGGCGACGGACCCTGGTCGTTCACGGCGTTGCGGCCGGAACGGGGAGCGCTGCGCGTATCGCTGCCGTTGCCCGGTTGCCACAATGTACAGAATGCACTGGCCGCGGTGGCGGTGGCGACTGAGGAAGGCGTGGCCGACGACTGCATTGTCGCGGGCCTGGAGGGGTTCCGCGGCGTGAGCCGGCGGTTCGAAACCCGCCCGTGTTGTTTCGAGGGAAAGAGCCTGACGCTCCTCGACGACTACGGTCACCATCCCACGGAACTCGAACGCGTGGTCCGCACGGCGCGGCGGATCTGGCCGCACCGCCGCCTGGTGATGGTCTACCAGCCGCATCGATTCAGCCGGACGCGCGACCTCTACGACGAGTTCGTCGACGTGTTGTCGAGCTTGGACGAATTGCTCGTCGCGGAGGTCTACCCGGCCGGCGAACTGCCCATCCCCGGTGCCGACGGCGCCGCATTGGCCGGGGATATTCGACTGGCCGACGAGCGTCGCGCCACGTTCGTGCCGACGCCGGAGTCGGCGTTGGAACATTTGCGAACGATTGTGGTGGACGGCGACGTGGTGGTGGTACAGGGCGCCGGCGACATCGCGTGGGTCGCCGAAGCATTGAGGAACGGCTAGGTGGTTCGGTCACTGGTTTGGCTTGCGGTTGTCGCCGCGGCGGGATTCGGGGGACTCCGGTTCGCCGAAGCCGTGGCGACGGTCGACGTGGGACACGTACGGCTCGAAGGGCAACTGACCACGCCGGAGAGCCGCCAGGTGCAGGAGGTCGTGTCCAGCGTCTTGTCGCGGCCGGGCGCACACGGTGCTCGGGAAGTGGCGGCGGCCATCGAGTCGATCGGCTGGGTGCGCCAGGTTCTCGTGCGGTTGCGCTGGCCGGACACCTTGCATGTCGCCGTGGTTCGGGACACATTGGCCGCGAGTTGGGGCGACGACGCGTATCTCACCACCGGCGGGGATGTCGTGCCCGTGCCGTCCGACTCGGGCGACGGTCCGGATTCGGACCTGCCGATCCTGTCGGGCTCACTGTCCGATGGGGCAGAAACGATGCGAATCTACAATCTGCTCAACGTGCCGGCCCAAGCTGCCGGTCTGCGCATTGCGCGGCTGGACGAGGACGGCGTTGGCAACTGGACGGTCGCGTTCGCCGACGGGATGGAGGTCGTTCTCGGCTCGATGGCGTTGCGTGAACGGTTCGATCGATTTCTCGTGGTATACGGGAAGGAACTCGCGGACTCGTCGGATCGGGTCGTTCGCGTCGATGCCCGCTATCACGCCGGCGTCGCGGTGCGTTGGGATTCCGGGGCTAGTGATGGTTAGCGGCGAAGCGCAAAGGGTCGTCGGACTGGACATCGGCACCAGCAAGGTGGCGGCGATCGTCGGCGAGATATCGGCCTCCGGCGAGATAGAGGTAGTCGGCATCGGCTCGCACCATTCGCGGGGCTTGAGAAAAGGCGTGGTGGTGAACATCGAGTCGACGGTGGAAGCCATCAAGCGCGCCGTCGAGGAGGCGGAACTGATGGCGGGCTGCGAGATCAGCTCGGTCTACGCGGGAATCGCCGGCAGCCACATCCGAGGCATCAACTCGCACGGCATCGTGGCGATCCGCGATCGCGAGGTGTACGAGCAGGACGTGGATCGCGTGCTCGACGCGGCGCAGGCCGTCGCGATACCCGCCGATCAGAAGGTGCTGCACACGCTCCGCCAGCAGTTCCTGGTCGACGACCAGGAAGGTGTCAAGGAGCCGCTTGGGATGTCCGGCGTGCGTCTGGAAGCCAAGGTGCATCTCGTCACCTGTGCGGTCAATGCCGCGCAGAACATCGAGAAATGCATCGAACGCTGCGGGCTGATGGTCAACGACATCATTCTCGAACAACTGGCTTCGAGCATGTCCGTACTAACCGACGACGAGCGCGACCTCGGCGTCTGCCTCGTGGATATCGGCGGCGGTACGACCGACATCGCCGTGTTCACGAACGGCGCGATTTGCCACACGGCGGTCATACCCATCGCCGGCGACCAAGTGACCAACGACATCGCGATGGCGCTCCGGACGCCGACGCAGCACGCCGAGGAGATCAAGATCAAGTACGCCTGCGCCCTCGCTCAGCTGGCGCGGGCGGAGGAGACCATCCAGGTGCCCGGTGCCGGCGGCCGGCCGCCGCGGGAACTGTCACGCCAAGCGCTTGCCGAGGTCGTGGAGCCCCGTTACGAGGAACTGTTCTCGCTCGTGCAGGGAGAACTCAACCGCAGCGGCAACGCCGAACTGATCGCTTCCGGTGTCGTCCTGACGGGCGGCTCGGCCAAGATGGAAGGCGTCGTGGAGTTGGCCGAGGAGGTGTTTCACATGCCGGTGGACGTGGCCGCGCCAAAGCGGATCGCCGGGATCGCAGACATTGTGAGCAACCCCATTTATTCCACGGGGGTTGGCTTGCTGATGTATGGAATGGAGCAGGAAAAGGAGAGTGGCCGCCGTGGTCGCAAAACGAACCGCAGCGGAGCATTCGCGAGATTGAGGTCGTGGTTCAACGACCTGTAGTCACTCAAGCGATGCCACTTGGATTTGCAATCACTACTACAAGGATGTGGACATGACTACGACGACGGACATGCCATTCGAGCTGGTCGACAATCCGACGCGCAGCGCGGTGATCAAGGTGATCGGCGTGGGCGGCGGCGGCGGCAACGCCGTGAAGCACATGGTCAACAACGGTGTGCAGGGCGTCGATTTCATCGCCGCCAATACGGACTCGCAGGCGCTCGATAGTCTTCAGGGGCCGACCACGCTTCAGTTGGGGTCGGCTATCACGAAGGGCCTCGGCGCCGGCACGAGTCCGGATGTGGGGCGCCAATCGGCCATCGAGGACCGTGACAGGATCCACGACGTGCTAGCCGGGGCCGACATGGTTTTCATCACGGCGGGCATGGGAGGCGGCACCGGAACCGGGGCGGCACCGGTCGTCGCCGAGGTCGCCAAGGAGATTGGCGCGTTGGCCGTCGCCGTGGTGACCAAACCGTTCGAGTTCGAAAACCGGACCAAGGTCGCGGAACAGGGCATCGTGGAACTGACACAGCATGTCGACTCCGTGATCGCCGTATCCAATGACCGGTTGCCATCCGTGTTCGACGACGATGCCACGATGGACCAGGCGTTTGCGGCGGTGGACGACGTGCTGTTGGGTGCCGTCAGAGGCATCTCGGACATCATCATCAGGCCCGGTCGCATAAACGTCGACTTCGCGGATGTCCGTACGGTGATGTCGGAACGAGGCATGGCGATCATGGGTACCGGCCAGGCATCCGGCGACAGTCGCGCTCGCGACGCCATCGACGAGGCGGTCAATAGCCCGCTCCTGGAAGAGGTGGATCTGCGCGGTGCGAGAGGCGTCGTGGTGAACATCACGACGGCCCCGAGTGTCGGCATCCGGGAGTTTCAGGAGATCGGCAATTCGGTTCGCGACTTGGCCTCGAAGGGAGCGACCGTCGTGATCGGCACCGTGAACGACGAGACGCTCGGCGAGGAGATGCGGATCACCGTTGTGGCCACCGGTCTCGGCCCCACCAAGCACGAGTCCGCGGATGCACCGGGTTCCCCGCGCAACACGGTCGGGGTGCCCAACTACCGGGAACTGGATCGACCCACCGTCATGCGCAACAACCCCAGCAACGAGGAAAACTCGCCGCGGACGGTCCCCTCGGATCCCGACTACCTCGACATCCCGGCATTCCTGCGTCGACAAGCCGACTAGGAGGCTCGTAGTGGACGGGCTCGTCCCGTCCCGTGTCGGTCGGGCCGAAGGCCTGTGAACACCATGCGGGCGGGGTCAAGCCCCGCCCCTACGAGTATGCGTCGTCCAGACTCGTAGGGGACGGGCGTGTCCCGTCCCGCGCCCGTCGCCAGCGATTCAAAAATCCAATCGATACAAACTGTTACAAAAGTGCGGCAGAGGCCGTTCGACGCGATTGCTAATATCCGCTCGCCAGCACGGTGGTGAGCAAGCGGGCTTGGTGGTGTGCCGCGGAGGGACCGACGCACAACGGCCAACGAAAAATGAGCCGCACCACCTGGCCCGGCGCGGGGCGTTGGGGACGCCCGGGACGTAGAACTCACACTCATGGCGGGCGTCAGTTGATAAGACAAAGAACGCTAGCAGGGCCGGTGCACGCGAAAGGAGTCGGGCTCCACTCCGGCAAGGAGGTAGACCTGACGATCCGTCCGGCGTATCCGGACGCCGGTATCGTGTTTCGCCGTTGCGACTTGGGCTACAGCGTCAAGGCGAATGTGCACAACGTCGTCGATACACAACTCGCGACGACCCTGGGCGACGACGAAGCCCGGATCTCCACCATCGAACATCTGATGGCGGCCTTCGCGGGTCTGGGAATCGACAATGCCCAGGTCGACGTGAGCGGCGCCGAGTTGCCGATCATGGACGGCAGCGCCGCGCCATTCGTCCGGCTCATGCAGACGGCGGGCATCGAGGAGCAGCCGGTACCGAAACGCTTCCTGGAGGTCACGCGGGAGGTGAGTTGGACCGATGGATGCGCGGTCACCACCCTCTCGCCGCACGAGGGATTCAGGCTCGAGTACACGATGAACTACGATCATCCGTACTTCGCGGGATTGTGCCAGCATGCGACGGTCGACTTCTCTTCGCGGGCATTCGTTCGCGATATCAGCCGGGCGCGAACCTTCGGTTTCCTATCGGACATCGAACGGCTGCGCGCCATGGACCTGGTCCAGGGCGGTAGTCTGGACAATGCGGTGGTCGTCGACGACGACGGGGTGCTCAATGACGAGGGACTGCGCTACGAGGACGAGTTCGTCAAGCACAAGATTCTCGATGCGATCGGAGACCTATACGTTGCCGGTCATCCCATCATCGGTGCGTTTTCCGGCTATCAATCCGGCCACGGCGCCAACAACGCCTTGGTGAAGCAACTGCTGGCGGACTCCGGCAGTTATCGATCGGTCACCTTCGAGAATGGCCGCGAGCCGCCGATCAGCCTCTACCGGGGCTGCAATGGTGTCGGGACGGGAAGTGTCGCCCACAACGGCCGCGGCGTCTCTCAATCGACGACGGGGTAGGGCGGACACCCCAACCGGCGACGGATCAGCCGTGCTCTACGGCGTGTCCATGGCGTGCTCTCGGTCCGCACGCTGCGATTCGGTCAACCCCAGTCGGACTTGCAGATGCAGATCGCGTAGCCGTTGGGGTCGCGAACCGTGAACTCGGTCATGTGGGCCTGTTGGTTGTATTGGAGGTCGCTCACCACCTCGATGCCCAGTTCCCGGGCACGCGCCAACGCCGCGCGCGGATCCTCGACGTGAACGAAGACGAGGACGCCGTGGCCGAGGGGGCGGTTGGTGGACACGCCGTGGTCGTGATCCGCGTCGAGTTCGTGGAGTTGGAGAAGCAGCGTGTCGCCGCCCATCAGCATCTCGAATTCCGATCCACCGTGCCCGGACTGCATGCCCAGGAAGTCCTGGTACCACTGGGACGTTGCGGGGACGTCCTTGGCGAACAACATCGTGTCGGTGCGCATCGACCTTCCTCAAGTTCATCGTGTGGGAGATTCGAAGTCTAACCGCTTGCAGGGGCTTCGTCGGGTTCGCATAGTTGCGCTCCCCGACACCGAGGAGAACATCCGTGCCCCATGTCGTCGTGATCGGCGGCGGCAACGCCGCTTTGGTCGCCGCAATAGCTGCTAGGGAGCGCGGTGGTGACGTTACCGTGCTGGAACGGGCACCGTACGCGTTGCGAGGCGGTAATTCCCGCTTTACCGCGGGCGCGATGCGCACGGTCTACGGCGGCGTCGACGACCTCCGTCGCCTCATGCCGGAACTCACCCTCGCCGAAGTCGAACGGGCGGACTTCGGTGCCTATCCCCGGGAGCGCTTCTACGACGATCTGGGCCGCGTGACCGACTACCGCGCCGACCCCGACCTCGCCGAGCGACTCATCGACTCGAGTTTCGAGGTGCTTTGCTGGATGCGCGAGAAGGGTGTGCGTTTCCTGCCGCTGTACGGTCGGCAGTCGTTCGAGGTGGACGGGAAAGTGCGCTTTTGGGGCGGCGTGACCGTCGAGGCCTGGGGCGGCGGGGCGGGACTGGTCGACTCGTTGACGGACATCGCTCAGAAGTCCGGGGTGGCGATTCGCTACGGTGCGCACGCGAGCGGGCTCGAACGGACGCGCACCGGTTTCGATATCCGCCTCGGGAGCGCGTCCGAATCGCAATGCCTGCATGCCGATGCCGTGGTGCTTGCCTGCGGCGGCTTCGAGTCCAACCCCGCTTGGCGGGCGCGCTACCTTGGCCCCGGTTGGGATCTCGCGAAGGTCCGGGGCACGCGATTCAATACGGGCGACGGCATACGAATGGCCGTCGACGTGGGGGCGGCGACGAGAGGCAACTTTTCGGGTTGCCACGCGGTCGCATGGGATATGAACGCACCGGAATTCGGCGACCTCGATGTGGGCGACAGCTTTCAGAAACACTCCTATCCGTTCGGCATCGTCGTGAACCGGGAAGGGTGCCGGTTCGTGGACGAGGGGGCCGACTTCCGCAACTACACCTATGCGCGCTATGGACGCGAGATTCTGAATCAGCCGGGTCAGTGCGCCTGGCAGATATTCGATGCCAAGGTTGCCCATCTGCTGCGCGACGAGTACCGCATTGCCAAGGTGACCAGGGCCACGGCCGACAGCATCGAGGCATTGGCAGACAGGATTGCGTCGGCCGAGACCATGGACTCCGAAGCGTTGCAGGCGGAGGTGGCGCGATTCAATGCGGCGGTCGACACCAAGACGCCGTTCGATCCCACGGTCAAGGATGGCCGCGGTACCGTTGGCCTAGCCGTGCCGAAATCCAACTGGGCGAACCGCCTGGACACGCCACCCTTCGAGGCCTACGGGGTCACCTGCGGCATTACGTTCACCTTCGGGGGCTTGGCGGTTGATGCCGAAGCCAGGGTGCTGGCCGAGGACGGCACGCCGGTCCCGCGTTTGTTTGCGGCGGGCGAGCTCGTGGGTGGCCTCTACTATTTCAACTATCCCGGCGGTACCGGATTGACCGCGGGCGCGGTCTTCGGACGAACGGCAGGCCACAATGCCGGCGTTGTCGGGACCCGGTGACGTGTACGAGGAATGGGCGGCAATCGTGAATGCGGGCGTGCAGCCCGAACACGAGGCAGTACGCGCCCGCCTGGAGGAGGTGCCGTTCACCTATGCCGAGCGGCAACGTGTCCTTGAGGCGGCCCGGCAGCTCGTAGAGGGCTGTCGGCGGCGCGCCGACGAACGCTCGTTGCTCGATCTATTCCTCCAGGAATACGGTTTGTCCAACGAGGAGGGCATCGCGCTGTTGTGCATCAGCGAGGCGCTGTTGCGCATACCGGACGACGATACGGCGGAAGCGCTCATCGCCGAGAAGATCGGGACGGCGAACTGGACGGAACACGTGGGACAGTCGGACTCCGTGTTCCTCAACGCATCGACGTGGGCGTTGATGCTGACCGGCAACGTCATCGGTCTGGGCGACGACGTGACGACCGACGTCGGGGGGTGGATCAACCGGTTGGCGGGTCGTGTCGGGGAATCCGTGGCCCGGGCCGCCATGTCCCGGGCGGTTCGGATTGTCGGTGGGGAATTCGTGCAGGGACGCACCATCGGGGAGGCGCTGGCTAGGGAACGCTCGAGCGGCGTGGCGCTGTCTTCCTTCGACATGCTCGGCGAAGGCGCGCGTACCTACGAGGATGCCGCCCGATACACCCAATCCTACCGCCGAGCGATCCAGGCCGTCGGAAAGGCGTACCGAAACGCCACGCCGACCGGCGCTTCCGGAATCTCCATCAAGCTGTCGGCGCTGCACCCACGCTACGAGCCGCTGCAGCGGGAACGGGTGCTCGAGGAACTCGGCCCGACGCTGCTCGACCTTGCCGGGGAAGCTGCGGCGCGCAACATCCACCTGACCGTTGACGCCGAGGAAGCCGAGCGCCTGGAGTTGTCACTCTTGCTGTTCGAAAACCTCGCCCGCGCCAAGGCGCTCGACGGCTGGGAGGGACTCGGCATCGCCGTACAGGCGTACTCGAAGCGGGCACCCGCGGTTATCGATTGGCTGGATTCGCTGGGCAGGCCCGTGATGGTGCGTCTGGTCAAGGGCGCGTATTGGGATACCGAGATCAAACGGGCCCAGGTCGGGGGCCTCGCCAACTACCCCGTCTACACCCGCAAGGCGTCCACGGATCTCGCGTACCTGGCATGCGCTGCGCGTCTTCTGGGCTGCCGATGGATCTATCCGCAGTTCGCGACGCACAACGCGCACACGCTGGCGGCGGTCCTGGAACTCGCTCGAAATGCTTCCGGGCCGTACGAGTTCCAGCGTCTGCACGGTATGGGTGAACTGCTCTACGACGAGGCGCAGCGGTGTTTCGACGACCTGCCGCCGGTGCGGATCTACGCACCCGTCGGTGCGCACAAGGACCTGCTCGCCTACCTGGTGCGGCGGCTTCTCGAGAACGGTGCGAACTCGTCGTTCGTCAATCGGTTCCTGGACGACAACATCGACGTGGAGGAATTGGTGCGCGATCCGCTCGAGGTCGTGGCCGACTATGGCGCCGCACCGCATCCACGAATTCCGTTGCCCCTCGATCTCTACGGCGAGCGCCGAAACTCCTCGGGACTGGATCTGGGTCAACGTACGAGCGTGGACGAACTTCTGGTTTCGGCAGCGTCCTGCCACGTTCTCGACGACGTGCCGAACGCCAACGTCGACGTGGAGTTCCGTCGTGCCACCTTCGCCTATCCGGCCTGGGAGGCCACGCCGGCCGCATCGCGCCGGGAGTGCCTCGAGCGGCTCGCGGACCTGATCGAGGCGAACCGGCCGCGCTTCGTGGCGCTGATGGCGGCGGAAGCGGGCAAGACGATGGTCGATGCCGTCGCGGAGGTCCGTGAAGCCGCCGACTTCTGCCGCTACTACGGCGTGGAATGCGAACGGCTGTTCGCGAACGGGCAGGTCTTGCAGGGACCCACCGGCGAGTCCAATACGTTGCAAATGCATGGCCGCGGCGTATTCGCATGCGTCTCGCCGTGGAACTTTCCGCTGGCGATTTTCACGGGCCAGGTCGTTGCGGCCCTCGCGGCGGGAAATACGGTCGTGGCCAAACCGGCGCCCCAGACTCCGCGGATCGCCGCGGTCGCGGTGGGGCTGATGCATGAGGCGGGCGTACCGGAGGACGCCGTCCGGTTGGTATGCGGAGGCGTGGACGCCGGCGCGGCCGTTGTCGCCCACGAGTCCGTTGCCGGCGTCGCCTTTACGGGTTCGACCGCAACGGCCAAACGCATCCAGCGGTCGCTTGCGGACAAGGACGGCCCCGTGGTGCCGCTCATCGCCGAGACCGGTGGCCAGAACGCGATGGTCGTGGACTCCACCGCGTTGCCCGAGCAGGTCGTCGACGATGTCGTGGCATCGGCTTTTCGGTCGGCGGGACAGCGCTGCTCGTCTCTGCGCATGCTCTACATCCAGGAGGACATTGCCGAACATCTGATCGAGATGATCGTCGGTGCGATGCGTACGCTTGTAATCGGCGATCCGGCGGAACGGGCGACCGATATAGGACCCGTGATCGACAAGGCGGCGTTGGATCGGCTCGAGGCCCACGTCGATTCGATGCGCGACCAGGTCGTCTACCGGTGCGAGGTTCCGTCCGGTCTCGAAGGCTGTTACATCGGCCCGACGCTGATTGAAGTCGGCTCCATCGCCGATCTTCACGCGGAGCGGTTCGGTCCCATACTGCACGTCGCGCGTTTCGCCGCCGCGAAGATCGACCATGTTCTCGACGCCATCCAGAACGCGGGCTACGGTCTGACGCTCGGTATCCACTCACGCATCCATGGGTGCGCCGAGAGGGTGATGGCAACGGTCAAGGTCGGCAATACCTACGTCAATCGCGACATGATCGGGGCGACGGTCGGGGTGCAGCCGTTTGGCGGCGAAGGACTTTCCGGGACCGGTCCGAAGGCGGGTGGTCCCAACTACCTTACGCGATTTGCCGTTGAGCGCACGGTGACCTGGAACACGACGGCAACCGGCGGCAACGCGGAATTGCTCAGCCTGCCGGATTGACCAGCCCGACGAGGCGACCGCAGCCCGACGGGTGGCACGGATCCCCCTGGTTATAGCTAAGTCGGTCCGGGCGCTTGCGGCTGGGGCATCGACAGTTCGCCGAAACGCCCCCGCACTTCGCCCCTGAACTCCGCCAGTTCCCGCGCCAACGATTGATGATCCTTCGCCAGACCATCCACCTTGGCGTCGAGCGTGTCGACCTTGGCTTCGATGGGCTGGATTCTCTCGTCGATCCTGCGGTCGAGGGTTTCGAAGCGATCGTCGATCCTGCGGTTTAGGGCTTGGAAACGGTCGTCGATCCTTATGAACTGCTGATCGATCTTGGCGCCGAACTGTTCAAACATCTTCACGAACACGCGCCACATGAACACGCCGAATGCGGAGACGGAAACGAGAAGGGAACCGCCCAAGGCAATGACTTCAACACCCACCGGCTTCTCCCTATTGGGCAGGTTGTCCTTGGAATGCCCGTAGTATACCCCGGCTTCTTCGTAGGTGAGGCTACCTACTCCGGTTGAAAGCCGTAGAGCTGTGCCGCGTTGTCGCAGACGATCTTCTTTCGAGTCTCGCTCGCAACGTCGCCGAGTTCCCGCGCAATGAACTCCCGCGAATCCGGCCAAACGCCGTCGGGGTGCGGGAAGTCGCTGCCCCACATGACGTTGTCCTCGCCGAGGATGTCGAGCAGTCGAATGCCGATCGGGTCGCTCTGATAGGTGGCGTAGCACTGCCGTCGCCAGTAATCCGACGGCTTCATGGCGAGCGTCAGGTCCTTGAACTGATCTTCCCACTCGAGGTCCATGTGTTCGAGGATGTACGGGATCCAGCCGATCCCGCTCTCGCCGATGACGATCTTCAGGTTCGGGTGCGCTTCGAGTACGCCGCCGTAGATGATCTCCATGATGATCTTCGCCATGGCAAGTTGGAAGCTGGTGATGTGCACCGCGAACGCCTGTCGCCTGCCCAATTCCGACAGCGTTTCGAAGTCGTAGTCCATGCGCGGGCCGATGGTGTGGTAGTGGACCGGCAAACCGGCATCCTCGGCCCCAGCCCAGAGCGGTGCCCAGCATGGGTCGAAGAGCGGCGCCATGTCGTGGGTGTACGCCACTTCGATACCGCGCAGCACGCCGCGTTGCCCGACGCGGTCGACTTCCCGGACGGCGGCTTCGACATCGTGGCTGGGAATGTTGCCGAGTCCGGCGAATCGTTCCGGGTGCGTGGCGCAGAAGTCGGCGAGCCAGGCGTTGTAGATCCGCATCATTTCATCGGCCGCCTCGTTGTCGTCCAGGCGCATCGCGGCGCCGAGAATGCCATAGAGCACCTCGGCCTGGACGCCGTCCAGGTCCTGGTCGCGGATGCGCAGATCCGGCTCGGTCAGACGTCGGATACCCGCCTCGCCGTCGCGGTACAGGCCCTGTTCGGCCATTCGGTCGGAGCGGTGGATCTGGCCGGGCACGTAGCGTCGTCCCGCTGAACCCATACCGTTTTGCAGGCCGAACCGGGCTCCGTTCCGGCTCACCCAGAAGCGGCCGCCGTCGGTTTCGGTCACGAAAGGCATCCGGTCCTTGAGTTCTGCCGGCGCCTCGTCGGTGAACAGATTCTCAGGTAGCCATGGCAGGTCCACATGGCAGTCGGCGGAAATGACCTCGTAGTGCATTGGGGTTCCTTCGTAACCTTTCTGTCGAAGCGCATGCGGGTTACGATTTTGCTTCAATTTCGACAAGGGGTCACCGATGCCGTATCGACGGTCTTGGCGTCTGTTGACATTCGGCCTGGCGTTTCTCGTCGTGCCGGCATGCAACGCACTCGATACCAACGTTCCCCGCGGTTTCAATCTGACCGGCGACTGGGTGCTTGTCCGGGATGCCAGCGATGCGTCGCCCGACATCGATGCCATTCGACGCCGGGAAGACCGCGACGTGGTCAGGGGTCGGCAATCCGATGCGGCGGCGTCGGCGGCCTTCGCGGTGCAGGACTTCCCGGTGTTGACCGCCACCCGTCTCGAGATCGAGCAGGATGACAGGTCGATGGGCATGCGCTTCGACGGTGTCGACTACCGCGACATCAGCTGGGGAGAACGCGAACGGGATCTTTGGCGAGTGCACGCCGGCTGGTTCGAAGGCGATCTGGTCATCCGCTCAGTGCGCGGCGGCACCCGGGGCAGGGAAGTGTTTGCGCTCGAACGCAACGGTACGATCCTGCGCGTCACCGTCAGCATCGAGACCGGCGGCCAGGACGTGCGTTCGGTGCGCGTTTTCCAGCGTCGGTGAGGAGCCTCGCCGCTAGGCTCGGGCCGGTCTGGCTGCGCGAACGCGCGGCCGTGGCGGGGCGGACACTGCAAGGAACATCGAGTCGTAGGGGACGGGCTTGGCCCGTCCCGGCGCGCCCGGCGGGCGCGATCGAGAATGCTGCCGCGTTCTCGTACCACTAGACTCGTTGAGCGCCCTTGATGTTCACAGTCAGGTTGCAAATGGATAAGCGCTTCGACCTGCTCTTGAACGGCTCCGGTACTCCGGAGACGCGCTAGGTCAATGCCGTGCGGGATGCCGGCGCGTGCGAAGGCGCGCCCTGGCGGGTGCGATAGGGTTCCCCCAGGGTCGCCCCTACGGCTGGATCCGGCGGCACTCCAGGTAGAAGCGTTTCTCGTCGGCTTCGCCCAGCGAGAAGGTCTTGCGTGGCGTCGCGCCGTGTTCGACCACGCTCGCGAACAGGCCGTGCTTGTCCATGGCCGGTAGTACGAAGCCGATGCGTCCTTTCGCACGGCATAGATCGGCGAGCGCCGCTTCGCCGTGGATGTAGTCGACGCTTGCCGCGTCGTGTTGCGCGAGAAACGGGTCTAGGAAGGCATGTAGGGTCGCGGTCTCGAGCTTGAGACCCGGGTTGCCGACCCCCACCTCGCCGAAGGTGGTCGCCGTCCGGTAGGGGAGCCCGTGTCCCCGCCGCGTCGCCTCGTCGTGGCAGGCGCGACGCCAGTCTCGCTCGTTCGCGAACGTTCGATGCCGGAAGCCTTGATCCGCGAAATGCTCGGCCATCGCCCGCAATAGCACCTGCGGGTCGACGCCGTCCAAGAGCCGATGAATCGGCTCGAACTCGAGAGCAGGGTCGTGAATGTTCACCAGTTCGACCAGCGCGAAGCGCCCCGGATGGTCCGGCCGGGCGTCTTGGCGCGCCTTCGACTCCTCCCAAATGCCGCGGGCGGCGGCAAACGAGTGATTGCCGTCGCCCATGGCGTAGAGCATCGGCGGATCCCCGCGAACCAAGGCCGCGAGACGCGCCGCGGTGTCGGCTATCAACTTCTCCCGGTTCACCCAACGGCCCCGCAGATGCCCGCCTCCCTGCATCAGTTCGAAATCGTAGGCGTGCGGCAGGTCGAGGCGGGAGAGCGGCTCGATGACGGTGTCATCCGGGTCGTCGATCAACACCAGGATGTGCGGCGTCTCAAGGCAGGCATGGCGCCGAACCGCCATTCGTGCCGGCAGCCGCGCGGGATCGGTTCCCTCGGTGCTGCGAATCAGTTCGCGGGCGCCGTCGCGGAAATCGAAGCGTTCGAGATCGAGCGCCACCAGCAAGCCCTTGCGGGGTGCGGCCCGACCCAGATCGCGCTCTACCAGTACGAACCCCGGGGGGTGTTCAACCAAGGTGCCGTCGTCGAGATACCGCGCCATCTGCTGGTTGATGCGATCGATGGCCGTTTCGGGATCGCCCTTGCCGAGATGCGCTTCGGGGAGCACCAGGTCGAGTGTCGAGGGCGCCTCGCCCACGAGACGGCGCGCTTCTTCCCAGTATTCGGGCTGCGAGGTGTACTGGTCACAGGCGATCACGGACCAGGCGCGAAGCGGGATTCCGGCGCGTGGCAGGAGCAAGCTCGGCACGTGGAGGGCGATGTCGGGATAGTGGGTTTGCACGGTCTTCGCGGATGGCTCGGCGGATGGTTGGTGTATGGTATTGGGTTGGGGGGGCGCACGCATGACATACGATCTCACAATTGAAAACGGCACGGTCGTGGACGGTTCGGGAGCGCCTGGCTACCGGGCCGATGTGGGGATCACCGACGGACGCATCACCTTCATCGGGAACAATCCGGGGCGGGCCGCCAACAAGATCGACGCGGAAGGCCACGTCGTCGCTCCCGGGTTCGTCGACGGCCACACCCACATGGATGCCCAGGTGTTCTGGGATCAACTCGGGTCATGTTCGTGCTACCACGGCGTGACGAGCGTTGTCATGGGCAACTGCGGGTTCACGCTGGCGCCGTGCCGTGGGAGCGAGGCGGATCTCGTGTTCCGCAACTTGGAGCGTGCCGAGGACATCGCCCGCGAAGCCATGCTGGCGGGCATCGACTGGCGTTGGGAGACCTACCCCGAATACCTCGATGTGATCGACGATCTGCCGAAGGGCATCAACTACGCAGGCTACATCGGCCACTCCGCGCTGCGCACCTATGTGATGGGTCCGCGCGCCTTCGAGGAGGAAGCCACCGAGGACGACGTCAGGCGTATGGCGAACATCGTCCAGGAAGCCGTGCGCGCTGGCGCGATCGGCTTCACGACTTCCCGGTCGCCGAACCACCAGACGTCCGACCACAAGCCCGTGGCCAGCCGCCTGGCGTCGTGGGAGGAAGTCCGGGCAATCGTCAATGCCATGGGACGTACAGGCATGGGGATGTTCGAGATCGCGGCCGAGGCGACCGGTCGCGATCCGGAGCGGTTGCACGACTACCAGCACCGCCTCAAGGGCCTGGCCCTCGAATCGGGCGTACCCGTGACCTGGGGCATGTTCGCCAACCGCCGAGCCCCCGAAGTCTGGCGCAGCTACCTCGATCTGCTCGATGAGGTGGCCGAAGCCGGCGGCCGCATGTTCGCCCAGGTCCATTCCCGTTCGATTTGCGTCATCTACACTTTCGAATCGCATCTGCCCTTCGACTCCTGGGATACGTGGCGGAACATTCGCCGGTTGCCCCTGGCCGAGCAGAAGGCGCAGCTCAAGGACCCGGCCCTGAAGGCGAAGCTGGTCGAGGTGGCGAGCCATCCCAGCGAACGCCACAAGGCCCGAGGCATGATCGTGAATCCGCCCGACTGGGATTGGCTGTTCGTCATGCGCGGTACGGACGGGCACGACCCGAGCGTCTCGGAACTGGCCGCGCAACGAGGCGTCCCACCTGCAGAACTGCTGATCGATCTCGCCCTTGAAGAAGACCTTAAGACGCTATACCGGATGCCGCTCAACAACGAGAACGACGATGACGTGCTGGCGATGATGAAGCACCCGCACTCGGTGGTGACGTTCTCGGATTCCGGTGCCCACGTCTCACAGATCATGGACAGCTCGCTGCAGACCAACGTGTTCAGCCAGTGGGTTCGCGAGCGGCAAGCGCTGACCCTGGAGGAAGCGGTTAGGGAGGTCACCGCCGAACCGGCGCGCCGATGGGGGCTCCACGATCGCGGCTTGCTGCGCCCCGGGATGGCGGCTGACGTCACGGTGTTCGACCCCGACACGATCGCGCCGAACATGCCGGAGATCGTCCACGACCTGCCTGCGGGCGCCAAGCGTTTCAAGCAAACCGCGCGCGGCATCCTCGCTACGGTCGTGAACGGCGAAGTCCTGCTCCGCGACAACGAACCAACCGGCGCGACATCGGGCAGATTGCTGCGAGCGTCGCGCTAGCGCGCGTGGCCCTTCGACGGCCTGCCGTTCGACCAAGACGGGACGGGACAAGCCCGTCCCCGCGCATCTGGGCGGCGTAGGCTCGTTTTGGCATGTGGCGCTTGCCGTGTGCTCGCAAGCAGGTACACTAGCGCACCCTTCCGCCTTAGCTCAGTTGGTAGAGCAGCTGACTGTTAATCAGCGGGTCGCTGGTTCGAG
>JAGWBM010000164.1:1207-4525 GCA_021295895.1 Pseudomonadales bacterium | reverse complement strand
ACCCGAAGGGGGCCGACGGAACTCCGCTCCCCTTCAGCATATTCCATCGTTTTGTCGGGCACGGACCCCGCGACGACGATACGGAGCGGTACGAGATCGACAACGTGCTCGGTCTCGAAGGCGAGCTGTTCGAGGGCACCGTGAACTACGAGGCCTATGCCCGAAACTACCGCTACCAAGCGTCCGAAGAGGGCGAGACCTACATCCTGCAAAGCCAGGTGGAACTGGAGACGGAACTCGGGGACTACAACCTGACCAACCCGCTGTCCCAGGATCCCGCACACTTGGCGGCCCTCGGGCGCATGGCCGCGACGCTCTATCGCGACATCCTGACCGACCAAACCGCAGCCGGCGTGACGCTGGACGGCTTCGGCGCCAACCTGCCAGCGGGGCAGATCGGTTGGGCGGTCGGGGCGGAGATCGCCTCGACCGAGTACCTCGACGACTACGACAGCTTCCGGGAAGCCGGAAACATCCTCGGATCGGCCGGTAACAGCGCTTCGGGTAGCCGAAGCCGGTGGGCTGGATTCGGCGAGCTGTCCATCCCGGTACTCGACGGGCTTGAGCTGACGGCCGCCGGTCGCTATGACAACTACGACGACTTCGGCACCGCGTTTTCGCCGCAATTCGCCGCGCGCTACCAGCCGATGGACATGGTCGTCCTGCGCGCGTCCTGGGGTCAGGGCTTCAAGGCACCCAACCTGACATCGCTGTACCAGTCGCGTTCGCAGTCGTTCAACAATGTGACCGACACCTATCGTTGCGAAGAGATGGGCACCTCCCCGTGCCCGACCTTCCAGGTGGAGAACTTCACCGGAGGAAATCCCGAACTCGAAGCCGAGACAGCCGAGTCGTTCAACGTCGGCGTCGTCGTGGAACCGATTCCGGCGCTGACGTTTTCGCTCGACTACTTCAACATCGAGATCGAGAACGTCGTGACGACCCTTTCGCTCAGCCAAGTCCTGGAGCTTGAGAACGTCGCGTCGTTGTGCGGCGGGGTGCCCGGAGTGGCAACGCGCGCGGTCGGTTGGTTTCCATCGACAACGTCTATGCGAATCTGGCGGTGCGCGAGATCACAGGCCTCGACCTGCGGCTGCACTACGAAACCGACCTGGCGACCGGCGTCGTCAGCGTCGATGTGGAAGCCACGAAGCTGGACGAATACGAACTGACCCCCAATCCGTTCGATCCGCCGACCGACATCCTGGACGATAACGGGTCGCCTGACCGGCGTGGCGCAGTCACCGTGCGCTGGTCTCGCGATACGCTGACGCTCAACTACATCTGGCGGTTCATCGGTCCGCACGGCAACTACTCAAGTCACCACACCAGCGACGTGATAGGCGTCTACGGATTCCGTTGGGGTGGGGAGATTGCAGGTGGTGTCCGCAATCTGATGGACGAAGACCCGGGAATCGACGAGGTCAATGGCTGGGACGACATCGTCGCCGGACGAGTACCGTTCATCAGCTACCGGCATTCGTTCTGACCATCGCCAATGATGCAGCCTCGGGCGCTAGCCCGCCCGAGGCTGCATAACCGGTCGTGCCCGATCTCAACCACTTCTGGGCGACACCGTTCTACCGGGGCGTAACCGATCACGCCAAGGCGGATGCCTTGCGCGACTACATCCTCGGCAACGAGAAAGCCAGCCGCCGCAAGCGCAATTCGCCCCAGACCGCCCACCCGCAGGTTTTCGAGAGCGATTTCGACTTGCTCGACTGGCCGAGCCCGGTCACGGCGGACCTCAAGCAGATGCTCTACGGTCACCTCGGGAGCGTCGTGAAGAGTGTCAACGGCCTGGACGACCACGCCATGCGGCAACTGCGTTTCCACAACCATTGCTGGTTCCACATCACGCGCCACAACCATCCCCTGGCGTCGTGGAGCCTCGTCTACTGCGTCGATCCCGGCGACGACGAGCCGCCAAACGAGTACGAGGCCGGCCACCTCGTGTTCCATGATCCCCGGCAAACGGCAAGCATGTACCTCGACACCGCCAATCGTTCGATGCGCCGCGAGTACTCATTCGACGCTGTGCGTCTGCGGCCGGCCAAAGGCGACATCTTGATCTTCCCGTCGTTCATCCAGCACGCGGTGGAACCGTACGGCGGCGAGCGTCCCCGAATCACGGTGGCCGCCAATTTCTGGTTTCAGACCTTCAAGGACAGTCAGACCCCATGAGCGACCGGCTGAGCACCGACCAGTGGAGCCGCTATTGGGAGAAGGGCACCATCACGACCTTCCACGGTCGTTTCGGCGAGAACTACGACGGACCGGTACGCGACTTCTGGCACGGCTTGTTCGCCACGCTGCCCGGCGATGCGCGGATCGTCGACCTGGCCACCGGCAACGGTGCGGTCGCGTTGCTCGCGGCGCAGTACAGTCACCGCCAAGGGAGGGCGTTCGACATCGTTGGCGTCGACACCGCCGAGATCGATCCCGCACGCCTGTTCGCCGGCAAGGCCTATGCCAGGCACTTGCGTCGCATCCGGTTCCTGGCGAGAACGCCGGTGGGTGCCACGACGCTTCCGGACTCAAGCCAGGACCTCGCCACCAGCCAGTTCGGGATCGAATACGCGGAAACAGCGGCGACCGTCGCCGAAGTGGGCCGGATCCTGAAACCGCAGAACGCGACGTTCGCCGCGATGATCCACCATGCCGACTCCGCCATCGTCCGCCAGGCGAAGCGTGTGCTAAATCCGGCTTGCACGACGCGATCCGGGAGCTCCATGCGCGATTGGACAAGCTCGCCAGCCGCGGCAAGGATCCCCAACACGATGATCGAGCCAAGACGCAACGTACAGCGATCAACGAATGCCTCAGCGCACTCAATCGTGAGAGCACGCGATTTCGCGATCCCGGGCAGATCGTGTACTACGTGGAAAACTCCATGGCGACATTCAACCCCGACGTCTCGGCCGGGATGTCAGTCGAGCAGAAGCTCGCGATGCTGCGGCAAGTGAACGCGGAGACGGATAGCTACCGGCAGCGCATGCGGGACCTGATCTCGGCGGCACAGGACGATGCGGAGATCACCGACCTGGCCGACCGCCTGGTTGCAGCAGGCTTCCGAATCGACAGGAACCAGCCGTTCGTGTTCGAAGGCGCGCATTTCTGCCAGGTTTTGACAGCGCGCCGATGACTAGGACTCGTCCTCGTCGTCGAGGAACTCGTCGTCTTCCTCGGCCATTTCCCGACCGACAAGCTCGATGAAGGCCACCGGTGCGGCGTCGCCATTGCGGTAACCCGCCTTGAGAATCCGCGTGTACCCACCCGGACGTTCCTCGTAGCGCGGCCCGAGTTCGGAGAACAGTT
>JAGWBM010000164.1:0-1045 GCA_021295895.1 Pseudomonadales bacterium | reverse complement strand
GGAGCTTGTGCGGTTCAGGTGGCGACCGCTCTTGCGATGTCTCATCGTCTTATCAACCGATGGTGCCGCGGAGGTTCGAAGGCGGCCACTTCTCGAGCCGCATGCCGAGGCCCAAGCCCCGGTCGGCCAGGACTTCCTTGATTTCCGTGAGCGACTTCTTGCCGAGGTTCGGCGTCTTCAGCAGCTCCACCTCGGAGCGCTGAATCAGATCGCCGATGTAGTAGATGTTCTCCGCCTTCAGGCAATTGGCCGAACGCACGGTGAGTTCGAGATCGTCCACGGGGCGGAGCAGCACGGGGTCGACCTCGGTCTCGCCCTCCTTGTCGAAGTCCACGAAGACCGCCAACTGCTGCTGCAGGATGGTCGCCGCCCGGCGGATCGCCTGTTCGGGATCGATGGTGCCGTTGGACTCGATGTCGAGGACCAACTTGTCCAGGTCGGTTCGCTGTTCCACGCGGGCGCTTTCCACTGCGTAGGCCACGCGCCGCATCGGGCTGTAGCTGGCATCGAGACGCAGCACGCCGATGGGTCGCACCTCCTCTTCCTCTTCCACGTCGTACTCGACGGGCTGGTAGCCGCGACCTCGCGTGACCTTCGCCTCGATAGCGATCGCGCCGTTCTCGTTGAGCGTGCAGATGACGTGGTCCGGGTTGGCAATCTCCACGTCCGCGGTCAACTGGAAGTCGCCAGCGACGACTTCGCCCGGGCCCGTCCTGGAAAGCTGGATGGTGGCGGACTCGCCCTGGTGCAGCCTCACGGCGATGCCCTTGAGATTGAGCAGCACGTCGATGACATCTTCCCGGACACCTTCGATCGGTGCGTACTCGTGCTCGACGCCGTCGATTTGGACCTCGGTGATGGCGCTGCCCGGCATCGACGACAACAGGATGCGGCGGAGCGTATTGCCCAGAGTATGGCCGAAACCCCGCTCCAAGGGTTCGAGCGTGACGCGGGCATGCGTCTTGCTCACATCGTCCACAACGATGCGTCGCGGGGTCAGGAATTCGGTCGCCGACTGTGGCATTGAAGTTCCTCCAGTTGAACT
>JAGWBM010000089.1 GCA_021295895.1 Pseudomonadales bacterium | reverse complement strand
GTGGCACCGTCCTTGAGGATCTCGACCCGCTCGATGGCCAGCATCGGCACGAGCGCGGCGAGGTCAACGAAACTTGATCCATCGTCCGTCTGCACCGAGGACAGAACCTGTCGTCGACCGTTGAGCAGCACCAAGGTGGAGGCGACGCCGAGTCCACGCAGGTTGATGTTGGCGGTACCGACCGTGAAATTCTGGGTCAGGTTGTCGGAGTTGTTCTCGGACCCGGCATTGATCGACAGCACCCCCACCAGGTCGCGGATGTCTTTCAGCCCGGCGTCAAGAAGATCTTCGCCCTCGTAGCTCGACAGAGGGGACGGCGAGTCGACTTGGCGGGCGATACGGCTGCCGGTCTTGGCGGTCACAACGACTTCCTCGATGGCACCCGGTTGGTCGGTCGCGCCCCATGCGTTCACGGTGGCGGCGCACGCAGCAGCTGTTGCGAACCACCGAATGGCGGACATCGATCGTAGGAGAGGGGGGACGCGCAGCCGGAAGGCCACCGGGCCAGCGCGATTCGAACCCCGCCTCATCCGTGGCCCATGTGTCCGAAACGGGCTCCATCGAACAGCAACTTCGGAAAACCGTTAGCGGCGCTTTTCATTGGCATAGCCGTGCCCTTGCCGCGATTGAGTTGTACCGTCATCGGCGCGAGTGCGCCGGTTCCACACGCAATCTGCCACCGGTTGTCCTTCCGACGCAACGTTCCCGGCGGCGAGTCGTCACTCTGGCTCACCGGTCGCGCGTCGAGAAGACGAAGTCGAATGCCTTCCGGTGCCGTGGTGTAGGCAGCCGAACGTCCCGAGAGGGCCCGGACTTGGCGGTCGATCACGGCGGCGTCCCGGTGCCAGTCGACGATTGAGTCCGCGCGGGTCAGCTTATGGGCGTAGGTCGCGGAATCGTCGTCCTGGGGTAGAGGTTCGAGGCCCGGCAGGTCGTCGAGGACATTGAGGAGCGCGGTGGCGCCGAGCGCGGCGAGTTCGTCGGACACAGCCGCGCCAGTGACACGACCGCCGAGAGGCCACCGTCGCTGGCGGTACACGGGGCCCGCGTCGAGCTTCGCGTCGATCCGCATGATGCTGACACCGGTCTCGTCGTCGCCTGCCATGATCGCCCGCTCCACCGGTGCCGCACCGCGCCAGCGTGGCAGCAGGGAGGCGTGAACGTTCAGGCAATGATGCTTGGGCGCGTCGAGTATGGATTGGGGGAGCAGGAGCCCGTAGGCGGCGACCACTAGCCAGTCGAACTCGGCGAGGGTCGGCTCTTCGCCGGTGAGTCGGGTCGGTGTCCGCACCTCGATACCGGCGGTCTCCGCTAAACCGTGCACGGGACTCTTCGAGACCCTTCGGCCGCGTCCGGTGGGCCGGGGCGGTTGGGTGTAGACGAGGTCGACGCGGTGCCGAGAGTCCAGGAGCCGCGCGAGGATCGTCTCCGCGAACGCCGGCGCGCCCGCGAACGCTAGTCGCCAAGCCATGATGTGCTCGAGTGTCTCAGCCCCGACCGGCGCGTGCGACTGCTGGCCGGCGACCGGAATCGGGCGAGCGTTTCTGCAGTTTCTTCTTGATGCGCTGCCGCTTGAGGCCCGACAGGTAGTCCACGAAGAGCTTGCCGTCCAGGTGGTCGCACTCGTGCTGGATGCACACCGCGAGCAACCCCTCCGCTTGCAGCGTGAACGGGTTGCCTTGGCGGTCGAGCGCGACGACCCGGATGCGCTCGGCCCGTTCGACGGGCTCGTAGAAACCGGGTACCGACAAGCAGCCCTCCTCCCGCTCCTGCGTGCCTTCGGCGAACTCGATGACCGGGTTTACGAACGCATGGGGCTGGTCGTGGTTCTCCGAGACGTCTACTACGAGGACGCGCTTGTGAACGTTGACCTGGGTGGCCGCCAGGCCGATGCCGGGGGCGTCGTACATCGTCTCGAGGAGATCATCGATCAACTGGCGTATGTCGTCGTCCACGAC
Organism: Pseudomonadales bacterium; assembly: GCA_021295895.1. GTDB lineage: Bacteria > Pseudomonadota > Gammaproteobacteria > Pseudomonadales > Azotimanducaceae > VXYL01. The sequence goes on along the minus strand of JAGWBM010000089.1, from coordinate 14,181 downwards.
GTCCACGGGCTTCGCCTGGGTACGAAGCCGGGAGTCCGGGTAGTGGAGGACGCGAAGGAGGGCCATCGGTCGAATCAGCGAAAATCGAGGGTCGGCAATGTTGGCACAAAGCCAAGGGGGTTAGAACCCGGGTCTCGGGGCGAAGTCGGGGCGAAGGACTCACGCCTCGATGGCTGGCTCCGCCTTGGGTACGTCCACCGCGACCGTCACGATGTCCGTGTCGTGATACTGCTGGTGACGCACCGACGAGGCGAGGTGACGCAACAAGCGCAGCGAAATCTCACGCTCGCCCGAGGTCTCGTCGAGTCGGTCATTGAGGAGCGCGATGCGATCTTCGAGGTTGGCCTCGCCCGGCGCCGCGATGAACTCTAGGGTCGCGCCACCGTCTTGTTTGTGGACGGTGATTTGCAGCCGCCGGGGTTCCGGGTCCGATTCCTCGTCGTCCTGGAGCAGCGTCAGCAACGTCTCTTCGCTGGCGGCATCGAGGCGTTGCATCATCGTCTCGTTCCAGCCGTAGCGGGATGCGCACTCGGCCAGGAATTCCCGGATGCTCGGCAGTGCGGAGAGTTCGAATGCAAGTTCGATCCGGCGTCGCCGGGGTGCCGTCAACTCCACGAAAAGGGTAAGCAGGATCGCCGCAAGGCCGCCGGCGGTCATGCCGTTCTGCAGCAGACCGCCGGCGAAGCCCGCCACGAACTCGGGGAAGATCACACCGTGCTGGAAGCCGACCCCCAGCCAGAACGACACGCCCACGATCAGGCCCTTGCGGTAGTCGACGCCGTCCTGGACGATGATTTTCATGCCGACTACGAACAACATCGCCAGCAGGACGGTGACGTAGGCGGCGGCGACGGGTCCCGGTATGGCCAGGACCACGGCCAACGCCTTGGGGAGGAACGCGAACGCGATCATGACGATGCCGAGTACGAGCCCCACGACGCGGGCGCCGACGCCGGTGAGTTCCGTGACGGCGACGCTCGTCGAGTAGGTCGTGTTCGGCACGGTGCCGGCGAGTCCGGACAGCAGGTTGCCCATGCCGTCGGCGGCCACGGCGCCCTGCACGGCTCGGAAGTCCACCGCTTTGCGCTGCTTCCAGGACACCCGTTGTATGGCCACCGAGTCGCCGATGGTCTCGATGGCCCCGACGAGGGTGACGAAGATGAAGGCCGGAAGCAGTGACCAGAAGGCGGCGCCGAGGCCAACCCACGGTGGGGAAGCCGATCCATGACGCCTCGCCGACGCGATTGGTGTCGTAGAGGCCGAAGTAGGCGGCGACGATCGAACCGACCGCGACACCGATGACCGGTGCCCACAGGCGCAGTGCTCCCCTCGCCTTGAGGGCGATTGCACAGACGGTAAGCAACGTCGCGACAGCGCTTATCGGCGCGCCGAGGGCCGGCGCACCCTCGGGCACCTCCGTGAGCATGCCGAAGATGATCGGCATGACGGTGACGGCGATGAGCATGATTACCGTCCCCGCGACCGTCGGCGTCAGCACGCGTCGGAAAAGGGAAAGCCGCGCCGAGAACGCGAACTGGAACAACGCGGAGATGACCACCAGGGTAGCCAGCAGTGCGGGCCCACCCTCCACCAATGCCGTAACGCAGATGGCGATGAATGCGCCCGACGTCCCCATGGCCAGCACGTAGCCGGCACCGATGCGTCCGAAGCGGACGGCCTGCATCACGGTGGTGGTGCCGCTGATCGCGACGGCGGCAAACACCGCCCAGGCCAGGTAGGTTTCGCTTCCCCCGGCAGCGCGTATCACGATCGCCGGCGTCAGCACGATCCCGGCGACGATGAGCACCATGAGTTGCACGCCGAGACCCACGGAGAGGGGAAGCGGTGGTCGCTCGTCGGCTTCGTAGCGGACGGCGGTCGGGAGTTCGTTGCCGGTAGCCATGGTGCGCCTTTTGAGGAGGCGGCAAGCGCTGCCGCCGCGCGACTTCGACGGACATCATAACGCGGGTGCTCCGCGAACAATCGCGGCGGACACATGGTGTGCAGATTTCCTACGGCAACTCGGGCCGAAGGACTACATATTCGGCCCCGCGACCCGACTACGATGCTGCGTCGGAACACTGGGATTCGGGCAGCATCGTGCAGTGCCGGCAGAGCAAAGCGGACATCGCCGTGTCGCGACGCGACCTGCCGTTGGCATTGCGCTCGATTCCGGATCCGCCATTACGGCTTTACTGTCGGGGCGATCCCGGTGCGCTGGACCGGCCCGCCGTCGCCATCGTCGGGAGTCGGCGTTGCACCCGGCAGGGGCGCGAAACGGCGTTTGCGTTGGCCCACGGCCTCGTGGCTCGAGGCGTGACCGTGGTCAGCGGTCTGGCCTACGGCATCGACGCCGCCGCACACCGGGGTGCATTGGCCGCCTTGTGCGAGGGGTCCACGCCGCCGGCGTCCCATCGCTCCACGACGATCGCCGTGCTAGGCAGCGGCCTCGACAACATCTATCCGCGCTCCCACACCGGCCTGGCAGCGGAAATCGTGGCCGCAGGAGGCGCGGTGTTGTCGGAGCACGAGCACGACGAAGGGCCCCGAAAACACCACTTCCCGGCCCGGAACCGCCTCGTCAGCGGACTTTGCCTCGGTGTCGTGATCGTTGAAGCATCCGACAAGAGCGGGTCGCTCATCACGGCGCGCATGGCATTGGAACAAGGGCGGGATGTCATGGCGGTGCCTTCGCTTGTGTCCAGCCCGCTGTCGGCGGGCTGCCATCGGTTGATTCGCGAAGGCGCGGCGCTGGTCGAGAGGACCGAGCATGTGCTCGAGACCTTGGAGCTCGAGTGGACGGAACACCACGAAACGGCTGCGGTACCGACGGATGCCGTGTTCGAGGCCGTGGGCGCGACGGTCACGAGCCTGGACGAAATCATCGCGGCCACCGGCATGCGGGTTGAAGCCGTGCTCGAGCGATTGGTGGAACTCGAGATCGACGGGCAAGTCGCGGGACACGGCGGCGGGTACATCCGCCAACCGGGTCGGGTGGTGGCGACCGCGGAATGAACGAAACCGGGCTCGACGTCAGCGCCGCTCGGGATCGACCGTGTCGGGCAACCCCGCACACACGATGTCGGCCAATCGTTCCAGCGCCAACCGTCTCGGAAACGACCGGCGCTATGCCATCCGAACGGACCGCAATGCGGTTCGCGACTTTTCCCGCCGGAGCGCTATGCCGGAGTCGGTAACCCAACCACCGGAGAGGCTCGTTGCCGGCACGAGGGTCACACCGGCACCGGCGCCGACGAGGGCGAGAATCGTCGCGAGGCTCGTATGCTGCGTGCTGACCCTAGGCTCTTGCGGGAGTGCGTCCGAACAGAACGACATCACCTGATCGCGAAGGCAGTGCCCATCAGCGAGCAGGAGAAGCTCGTCGAGACCGACATCCGCCAGATCGATCTCGTCTTCAAGGGCCAACGGGTGTGCGTTCGGCACCGCAACCCAGAATGGTTCGTCGTAGAGGGGAATTTCGCCCAGCCGGGCATCGCTCGCCGGCGTCGCCAGAATCGCGGCGTCAAGTTTCCCGTCCCCCAACTCCGCCTCGAGAACCGCGGAAAGCATGGCGGCCGGGAACGTTGTCGTCTCCATAGGGGCGACCCTTGTGTGGCCGCCCCCACCTTGCCGTCACCGACAAAACGATCCCCGCCCCCTTGGTTCTTACAACCGCGCGTTAAAGGTGCTTCTTGTGCGGGATTCCATTGTCGGTGCGCGGGGCGGCGGGTATATTCGGCCGCTTCCTCACTTGCCGGTTGACCTAATCGGTCCCGGTGAACCGAGATCAAGGAGCGAAAGAAAGATGCCTTGGGTTGCCGTATTGATGGGTTCCGAATCGGACTGGCCGACGATGCAGTCGTGTACCGAGGTGCTCGATTCCCTGGGCGTCGGCTTCGAAGTCCGGGTCACGTCGGCGCACCGGACGCCGGCGGCGACCGCGGAATACGTTGCTGACGCTGCGGATCGAGATTGTCGGATCTTCGTTTGCGCCGCGGGACTTGCCGCCCATTTGGCTGGCGCGGTGGCCGCGCATACGACGCGTCCGGTGATCGGCGTGCCCATTGACGGCGGCCCGTTCAACGGGGAGGACGCGCTCCTGTCGACGGTGATGATGCCTGGCGGCGTCCCCGTTGCCACCGTCGCGGTCGGCAAGGCCGGTGCCAAGAACGCCGGCTATCTTGCCGCGCAGATGCTCGCGGTTGCCGATGACGACTTGGCGCAACGGATCGCGGCAGACCGGGAGGCGAATGCGGCCAAAGTGGCGGCCCAGAACGCGTCGGTGCAGAAATCGCTGACGCAGGCCACGTAGCACGGCCCGTATCCAACGGGACAATCCGGTGTCAGCGGACGACCCGTCCCGCGACCACCTTCGTCGAGCCGTCGACCTGTTGCACGGTGGCGGTGTGGTCGCGCATGCCACGGAGGGTGTCTGGGGCCTCGCCTGCGATCCCTTCGACGCCGATGCGGTTGGCCGGGTGTTGCAAATAAAGGGCCGAGACGCCGACAAGGGCCTCATCGTCGCCGCCGGCCAGGCGGAGGCGTTTGCGACGGAGTTGGAAAGCCTTGACAACGACGTGGCGTCACGAATCCGCGAAAGCTGGCCGGGCGCTGTCACCTGGGTGGTACCGAACGTTCGGTTTCCGCAGTGGATCACGGGTGGTGGCGATACGGTGGCAATCCGAGTGCCGGGCCACGCCCAGGCGCGTGCCTTGGCGGACGCCTTCGGTGGCGCCATCGTGTCGACGTCGGCAAACCGGAGCGGGAACGAACCCGCGGCAACGCCCCAGGCCGTGGCGGATGCGCTTGGGGAGGCGGTGGACTTCATCCTGCCGGGTAAGATCGGTTCGAGCGCGGGCCCTAGCCGAATTATCGACGCGTTGAACGGCAGGACACTGCGGTGACCGATCGTTACGCGGTGATCGGCAATCCGGTTGACCATAGCCTGTCGCCTCGGATTCACGCGGCCTTCGCGGCGCGCGCCCGCGAGGACATCGAGTACGGCAGGCTCGAAGCGCCGACCGATGGCTTCGCCGGTGCTGCGCACAGGTTCTTTGCGGAAGGGGGCCAGGGTCTCAACGTCACCCTGCCGTTTAAATTGGACGCGTGGCAATGGGTTGACAGCCACGACGATGCGGCGGCGGCGTCTGGCGCGGTAAACACCATCGTTGTGGACGGCAACGCGAAACGGGGCTGCAACACCGACGGCATCGGTCTGATCCGCGACCTGTTGGACAACCTGGGATGGCATCTCGATGGTGCCCGCACGCTGGTTCTTGGGGCCGGCGGTGCGGCACAGGGGGTCATCGAGCCGCTCAAACGAGGCGGCGCCGTCGATGTGACGATCGCCAACCGGACGCAGAGCAAGGCGGAGGCCCTGGCGGCGCGTTTCGACGTGGCCAGCGCGGGACTCGGCGAAGTTGGCGGCGGCTGGGACGTGATCTTGAATGCGACAGCCGCTGGCCTTGCCGGCACCGGCGGACTGGTCGCTCCGGAAGTCGTCGCGGACGGTCGGTGCTACGACCTGTTCTATGCATTGGACGGCGCGACACCGTTTTGCCGTTGGGCTGCCGATCAGGGGGCAAAGGAGGTCAGCGACGGTCTCGGCATGTTGATCGAGCAGGCCGCGGCGGCGTTCCTGTTGTGGCGGGGTGTGCGGCCGGACACCGGCGGCATCGAGAAGGCGTTGCGCTCGAGCGCGTGATGGCGGGCCAACGGACGTTTCAACCGGGACGCGCATTGACCTTGCAGGTGGCGGCGGCATTGGTGACCACCGTCGGACTGGCGACGTGGCAGATCACGCGCGCGCTTGAGAAGACGGCGTTGGCCGATGCCCGTGAGGCTCGCCTGCAGGCTGAACCGGTCGACGCCATCCGCTACGCCGCCGAAACGCCCGACTTCACCCGACTCGCATTGACGGGTCGGTACGACCCCGAGCGGTTGTACCTTGTCGCGGAACGGCCGCGGTCACGGGGTTTCACCGTGGTTTCCGTGCTGACGACCGACGCCGGCAGTTTTCTCGTGAACCGGGGATGGACGTTGCGATCACCAACGGAGTCAGTCCCCGAGACCCCGGACGCGACGGTTTCGGTAGTCGGGTTGGTCTGGCCGACAACGCCCGTGGGGGGCGCGCGTCGGCAAGAGGCTTGGGCAGAGGACTGGCCGAAGACGGCGCGCGTACTAGACCCGGAACGCATGGCGGAAGCGACGGGCGCGCATGCTCGGGAAATCCGGCTCGAGTCCGGGGGCGCGGGCGTGTTCCGTGCCGCCTCCCTCGCCTGGGACTACGAGCCCGGTCAGCATTGGAGCTACGCCGTGCAGTGGCTGCTGATTGGCACGGCGATAGGTGTCGGCTACGTGCTCATCGGTCGCCGAAGGGGCAGGGAGGCCGCGGAGAATGTCTGAGGAGACACCTCGAACGAGACGGCTCGTTGGGATCGCCGTGGGTCTCGCCGCAGTCGTGGTCGTTCTGGGGGCGTACACCCGATTGGTGGATGCGGGACTGGGTTGTCCCGATTGGCCGGGCTGCTACGGCATGATCCTGGTGCCGGAGTCGGCGGAGGAGATTGCGCGCGCCGAAGCCGCGTTCCCCGAATCTCCCGTCGAGGCCGACAAGGCGTGGCCCGAGATGATCCATCGCTACGCGGCGGCATCGCTCGGGCTCGTCGTTTTGGCACTGGCCGTCTTGGCGATCAAGGCGGGCCTTCCCTGGAAGTTGCCCGTGGCGCTTGTCATATTGGTGATCGCACAGGGCGCGTTTGGCGCTTGGACGGTCACCTTGAAACTCTGGCCGCAGGTGGTGACCACACACCTACTGGGCGGTTTCGCCACGCTCGCCTTGCTTTGGGTGTGGTGGCTGGTGCTCCGAGATCCGCCGCCGAGGGTGAACCCTTCGCTGCGTGGCTTGGCGCTGACGACCCTGGTGGTCGTCGTGATCCAAGTCGTGCTCGGGGGTTGGTTGACGGCCAACTACGCGGCCCTCGCCTGTCCGGATTTTCCCACCTGCCACGGCGTTTGGATTCCCGATATGGACTTCGCCGCGGGCTTCGACGTCTTCCAGGACGTGGGTCCGAACTACCTCGGCGGCTTGATGTCCAGCGACGCGCGGGTGGCGATCCACGTCGTGCACCGCCTCGGGGCAGTCGCCGTATTGCTCTTTGCCGGCTGGCTGGCGGTTCGCCTAGGATCGCGGTCCTTGGCGTGGGCGCTCGGTGGTGTGCTGGCAGTCCAACTGGCGCTCGGCATCGCCAACGTGATCTTCGCCCTCCCCCTCGCCGTGGCCGTGTTGCACAACGCCGGCGCCGCGGCCTTGCTGCTCGTCGTCGTCACGGTCAATTACTCGATTCGCCGGTCGAGCGCATAATCGCGCCATGAAGATTGCCGTCGTCGCGCTGCTGCTAGCCGTCTTGGTCGCGGCGGGATTGGCGGTCGTCTATTTCGGACCGGCCACGCAGTTTTCCGACGAGGAACTCGGTGCGTTCAACTTTACGCCGTATCCGGAACCGAGGGACGTCGGGGATTTCCTGCTAACCGATGCGACTGGCGTTGACTTCGGCCCGGAACGACTGCGCGGACGATGGTCGTTCGTGTTCTTCGGTTTCGCCAACTGCCCGGATATTTGCCCGATCACCATGGCCGTGCTCGGCGAGGCCGAGCAGGTGCTTGTCGAGGCAGGCGACGAGCCGTTCCAGGGCATCTTGGTCACGGTCGATCCGGAGCGGGATACGGCCGTCTTGCTTGGGGAGTACGTCCAGTCCTTCTCCGAGGATTTCCTGGGCGTGACCGGCTCGGTACCGGATATCTTCGCGTTCGCCAGGAGCTTCCATGCGGGGTTCTCAAAGGTTCTGGTGGAGGACTCGGAGCTTGTCTACTCCATGAACCACTCGGGACGTATCGCCGTGGTCGACCCGTCGGGTAGGCACTACGGCAACATCTCCTCGCCCTTCGACGCCACGCAGATCGCGACGCTCCACCGGGCTCTGATCGGTCGAATTCCGGTACGAGTACCGGAGCCGTTCAAGAGCGGTTCGAAGCGCATTTCCATTTGCAACCTGTGTGTGAACCTCAGCGCTTCTCAAGGGATCGAGCGGACGTCGATACCTCGTAGCGCCCCAAAGCCGGGCCGGCGCCTCGCATTCGCTGTGCGCCGACTCCGCCTCCGGCCCAGCCACTCCGACGACAAGCGTCGCCCCTACGCGCCGGTGCTCAAGAACGCCAACCGGCGATCGTCGGTCCTCGCGTGAGCGAACTACCGACCGGGCGACGGCGTTTTTGACATTGCGAGGGTGGCTTTCCTATGCTCGCAGGCTTCACGAGCGGGGCGCCAGGTGACTCATCCACCGACACGACATGCGGGTCGCACCGTTGACGGGTGCACTCGTTCCCGTTTGCGCCGGGTCACGGCGGTCGCTTGAGCGAGAATGCGCCAAGGGGCGCGGCGAGGGCTCCACTCGGGGACGCCGCCGCCCGCTACGACGCGGTCCGCCAACGTTCGCTGGCTATCTGCGAGCCGCTCGCCGTGGAGGACTACGGTGTTCAACCGATCGTCGAGGCCAGCCCGCCGAAATGGCATCTGGCGCACACCACCTGGTTCTTCGAGACGTTCCTGCTCAAGGTCTATGTGCCGGGCTACCGGCCATTCCATACGGACTTCGAAATTCTCTTCAACTCCTACTACGACGGTATAGGCGAGCAGTTCCCGCGACCGGAACGAGGCCGGTTGTCTCGGCCCACGGTCTCGGAGGTTCTCGACTACCGGGACTACGTGGACGCCGCGATGCGTGATCTGCTCGCCCAGGATGAGGCGGATATCGTGGACCGCATCACACTGGGGCTTCACCACGAAGAGCAGCATCAGGAGCTAATGGTCACGGACATCAAGGCCAATCTCGGCCTCAACCCGCTCAAGCCCAGCTACGCCGCTGCGCCTCGCGGCAATGGCGGCGATGATTGCGCGGCGTCGAGCGACGCGCTTGCGTTCACGGAGTACGCCGGCGGCATCGCCCAGATCGGCGCCCAGGATGGCGATGGTTTCGTGTTCGACAACGAGTGCCCGCGCCACCGGGTGTGGGTCGACGACTTCGCGCTGGGCAACCGCCTGGTCACCAACGGGGAATTCGCTGGGTTCATTGCCGACGGCGGCTACGACGAGCCGACCCTGTGGCTGTCGGATGGCTGGCGCTGGCAGCGTGAACGGGCGATCGCCATGCCCATGTACTGGCGCAGCGTGGACGACTGCTGGTTCGAGTATCGGCTCGACGGTGAACGACCGTTGCTACCGAGCGTTCCCGTGGCCCACGTGAGCCACTACGAGGCGGACGCCTATGCGCGTTGGGCCGGTGCGCGTCTGCCGACGGAGGCGGAGTGGGAGTTCGCGGCCTCGCCGTGGGCGATTGAGGGCAACTTCGCCGACGACCCACGAGCGCCGCATCCAAGGCCCGTGGGCGGCGACGCCATGGGGCAACTGTTCGGCGACTGCTGGGAGTGGACGTCGAGCGCCTATGGTCCGTATCCGGGCTTCGAGCCGTTGCGCGGCGCGCTCGGCGAGTACAACGGCAAGTTCATGTCGGGACAGATGGTGCTCCGCGGCGGTTCCTGCGCAACGCCCGTGGGCCATGTCCGCGCCACCTATCGCAACTTCTTCTACCCGCCGGACCGGTGGCAGTTCACCGGCATACGCCTCGCACGAACGATCAACCGGAGCTGAACCATCGATACGCACACCGACAACGGGGCGGCGATGCCCCGCTACGAGTTCTTCGACCTGAAGCCCGCGATTCCCGACATGGCCGCGGAGGTCTTGCACGGCCTGTCGCTCCCGGCCAAGTCCATTCCGCCCAAGTATTTCTACGACGCCGAGGGTTCGCGACTGTTCGACGTCATCACCGACTTGCCGAGCTACTACCTGACGCGCGTCGAGACGGGGATCCTGCGCGACAACCGCGCGCTGATTGCCCGGCGCGTAGGCACCGGCGGCTGCCTGGTCGAATACGGCAGTGGCAGCAGCGTCAAGTCGCGCCTCGTGATCGAGGCGTGCGAGCCGGCGGCCTATGTTCCGGTGGACATCTCGCGGGACCATCTCGAGCAATCTGCATGGGCGATCTTCGACGGCTACCCGCAACTCGCGGTCTACCCGACCTGCGCGGACTACACGACCCCGTTCGAACTGCCGGCACCGGCGTCGGCCTTGCCGCGTCTGGCGTTCTTCCCGGGCTCGAGTATCGGCAATTTCGAGCCGGGGGCTGCCAGCCGATTCTTGCGCGGCGTCGCCCAGGTCGTGGGCTCGGGCGGTTGGCTGGTCCTGGGGGTGGACGCCAAGAAGGATCGCGCGGTACTTGATCGCGCCTACACCGACGCGGGTGGCATCACCGAACAGTTCAACAAGAACCTCTTGGCGAATATCAACAACGCTGTCGGTGCCGATTTCGATCTTGGCGGGTTCCACCATCAGGCCGTCTACAACGAGGGGGCCGGTCGGATCGAGATGTACCTGGTCTCGGAACGGGACCAACGGGTGCGAGTTGCCGGAACCGAAGTCGCCTTCGCCGAGGGCGAACGCCTGCACACGGAAAACTCCTACAAGTTCGCACCGGACGAGTTCGTCGCCATTGCCGAGCAGAGCGGCTTCGAGTGCGTCGATATCCTGCTCGACGACAGGGCCTACTTCATGGTGCTGCTACTGCGGGCGCACTCTTCCTCGCGGACCGGCGGCTCGTAGGGGCGACCGTAACGCGTCGCGCAGCGACGCGCGGTCGCCCGCGCCTGTCTCTGCCGGATCAGCACGGGACGCCACAAGGGCGTTCGCTACGGCCTGGTCGGTCTGAGGCGGAGCCTCGCTAGAACTCGATCAACACCCAGCGTGGAACCAGCATGTCGGCTTGCTCCAGGTCGCCGAAGCCGGACGTCGGATCTCTTGGTGCCAGGTAATAGGGTTTGCCGACCTTGGGGACCACCTTGATCATGCGCAGCTTGCCGTGCTGACGGTACTCGTAGACGGTGCGCTCCTCGCCTGCGATCAAGGTCACGTCCGGACCGCGGGCTTCCTCGAGGGATGGAGCGGGCGGTGGATCCGCGGGGCGGACGGTGGATTCCCTTGGTTCGGTCGGTGCGGTGTCTTTGTCGCTTGATGCGGCCTTCTCCCGGGCTTGTGGGATCGGCGGTGTCGACGACTGCGGCGTCTCGCCTTGCTCCTCGGCGAAGCCATCGATCGCCGACAGGGCGGCAAGCACGATTGCGGTCGCAAGCGCCGGAGCGCCTCGATACGATGGATGACGTTGTGGGAAAGGCACGGCGCTGAAGGCGGTTGTGCTACCGTCGATGCGGAGGGAATCTAGCATGGCTGCCGACAAACCGTTACTGCTGGTCGACGGCTCCTCCTACCTGTTCCGCGCGTTCCACGCCCTGCCCGACCTGCGCACCCTGGATGGATTCCCGACGGGCGCTATTCGGGGCGTGATCGGCATGCTCCGCAAGCTCGCCAACGACTACGAGGATAGTCCCGTCGCCGTGGTCTTCGACGTCGGTGGCAAGACCTTCCGCAACGAACTCTATCCCGACTACAAGGCGAACCGTCCGCGCATGGCGGACGATCTGCGCGTTCAGATCCAACCGATCTTCGACATTATCGAGGCGATGGGCATGCCGCTGTTGCGGGTGCCGGACGTGGAGGCGGACGACGTCATCGGCACCCTCGCCACGGAAGCCACGCGCACGGGTCGGCGGACGATCATCTCTACCGGCGACAAGGACATGGCCCAACTCGTCTCCGAGCACGTCACGTTGGTCAACACCATGTCCGATTCCGGACTGGACCGCGACGGGGTGGTCGAGAAGCACGGGGTAGTGCCGGAACTGATCGTGGACTACCTCGCGCTGATGGGCGATACCGTCGACAACATTCCCGGCGTGCCCGGCGTTGGCCCGAAGACTGCGGCCAAGTGGCTCAATCTATACGGGTCCCTAGACGAAGTGATAGCTCACTCCGGCGATATCAAGGGCAAGGCGGGCGAGCGCTTGCGAGACACCGTTGACGCACTGCCACTTTCCCGCGAGCTGGCGACGATCCGCTGCGACGTCGACGCCGACGTCGGCATTGCCGACTTGGTGCCTCGTCCGCCGGACGAGGACAAGCTGCGCGAGTACTTCGAGCGCTACGAGTTCAAGCCTTGGCTAGACGAACTCGGCGGCGCTACGGCCGAACCGGCGCCGCCGGAAACCGCGGAGGTGGCCGTCGTCCTGAACCGAGCCGAACTCGATCGACTGCTTGGCCGGGCACGACAGGCGAGCAAGCTGACGTTGGCCGTGGAGACGACCCCGGGACGCTTCATGGAAGTCGAACCCGTCGGTGTAGCACTCGGTGTCGAGCCCGGGGATGCGGCCTACGTCCCGGTTGGACACGACTGCCTGGGGGCACCGGCTCAACTCGGTTGGAGCGAATTCCTGGAAGCTGCCGGTCGCGTCCTCGAAGACGCCACCGTGGCCAAGACCGGTCAGGACCTGAAGCATGCGAGCAACATCCTGGCCCGTTTCGGAGTTGAACTCGATGGCATCGGCAACGACACGATGCTGGAGTCGTACGTGCTGGACAGCGTCGGTGCGCGCCGACATGCCTTGGAGGATGTCGCGAAGAAGTACCTCGGAAGGGAGGTACCGACTTTCGAAGCCCTGGCAGGCAAGGGGGCCAAGCAGGTTCCGATGAACCAGATCGATGTCCAGGAGGCGGCCGATTGCGTGGGAACCCGCGCGGATCTGGCGACCCGGCTGCACGACACGCTGCGTCCCCGGCTGGACTCGACGGGCCGCCTGGCCGAGGTCTACGACGAGATCGATCGTCCGCTGCTCGCGGTGCTGTCGCGGATGGAACGTCAGGGAACGTTGGTCGATGCCGGGCTGCTCGCCGAACAGAGCCGTGAACTAGCCGACGGGATGGAGGTACTCGCGGCACAGGCGTTTGAGGCGGCGGGCGGATCGTTCAATCTCGGTTCTCCGAAGCAACTCCAGGAGATTCTCTACGACAAGCTCGAGATGCCGGCCCTGCGCAAGACGCAGAAAGGCCAGCGCTCGACTGCGGAGCCGGTGTTGCAGGAACTCGCTTCACGGGGATTCGAACTGCCGGGGATCATCCTCGAGCACCGATCACTCTCCAAGTTGAAGTCCACCTACACGGACTCGCTTCCGCAGGAGATCAACCAGCGCACCGGTCGCATTCACACCTCGTACAACCAGGCCGTGGCCGCCACGGGCCGGCTGTCGTCGGCGGACCCCAACCTGCAGAACATCCCCATCCGTACCTCAGAAGGCCGCAGAATCCGCCAGGCCTTCGTGGCGCCGCCGGGAAAGAAGCTCGTTGCGGCGGACTACTCGCAGATCGAGCTACGCATCATGGCCCACCTGTCGGGCGACGCGGGACTGCTACGAGCTTTCGAGAGCGGTGACGACATTCACCGGGCGACGGCTGCGGAGGTGTTCGGCTGCGCACTGGACGACGTCTCGGACGATCAGCGGCGTAGCGCCAAGGCGATCAACTTCGGGCTGATCTACGGCATGTCGGCGTTTGGCCTAGGCCAGCAGCTTGGGGTCACGCGACGCGTCGCCGAGGAATACATCGCCCGCTACTTCCAGCGCTATCCCGGGGTCCACGTGTTCATGGAGCGAACCCGCGAACAGGCCGCCGCCGACGGCTTCGTGGAAACGCACTTTGGCCGCCGACTCTACCTGCCGGAGATAAGGGACCGGAACCGCATGCGCCGTCAGGCCGCCGAGCGCGCGGCCATCAACGCGCCCATGCAGGGTACCGCCGCGGACATCATCAAGCGGGCGATGGTTGCCGTGGACGCGTTCTGCCAGGACTCGGACCTCGACGCGGCGATGATCATGCAGGTCCATGACGAATTGGTCCTCGAGGTGGCGGAGGATGACGTTGCCAAGACCGTAACCGAAGTGACGGACCGGATGCGCGATGCCGCCGATCTCGCGGTGGAGCTAGTGGTCGACGTTGGCGTTGGCGACAACTGGGACGAGGCTCACTAAGAGGCACTTTCGATCCGGAGGTTGCGTCACTCTTCCATGGAACAATTACGCAACTTGTTGAATTGCGTGTAGAAATCCGTAGGGGCGACCCTTGCGGTCGCCCGCATCAGACATACCCGCTCTGCCTGGCAACGGGACGGGACAAGCCCGTCC
>JAGWBM010000088.1:10132-10766 GCA_021295895.1 Pseudomonadales bacterium | reverse complement strand
TGGCTCGACAACGACTTCATTCCGACGGTGCAGAAACGGGGCGCGGCCATCATCGAGGCCCGGGGCGCCTCCAGCGCGGCTTCCGCGGCCAACGCCGCCATCGACCATGTCCGGGACTGGATGTCCGATGCCGGCGGCGTCGTCAGCATGGGCGTGCTCTCCGACGGCAGCTATGGCATTGCCGAGGGTCTCTTCTTCTCCTTCCCGATCACGTGCGCGGGTGGCGATTGGAAGATCGTCCAGGGGCTTTCCGTCAACGACTACAGTCGGGCAAAACTCGACATCACCGAAGGGGAACTACGCGAGGAGCGGGATCTGGTGGCTTCGCTACTCCCGTAGCGTCAACGGCGGATGTTCAGCTTCGTTGTCGAATCCGAACCCGTTGTGCCGGTTACTCCAACCAGTCGTTGAATTTCGGCTGGCGCTTTTCGTGGAACGCCCGAACGCCCTCCCGGGAGTCGGGGTGGTGATCGGAAATACCCGTCTTGGCGGCGATCTCGTCCAGGCTCTGCTCCCAGTTCATCTCGGCGGCGTTGTACACCGAACGCTTCAGTAGCCGCATGGATACCTGGGGCCCGTTGGCGAATTCCGTGGCGAGTTCCATGGTCGCCGCCTCCAGTTGGTCCGCCTCGAC
>JAGWBM010000088.1:9692-10096 GCA_021295895.1 Pseudomonadales bacterium | reverse complement strand
AACTCCATGGTCTTGGCAACGCCGAGGAGTTGCACCAGGAGGTACTGACCGCCTTCATCGGGTAGCAGGCCGAACCGCAAGGTGGCGCTACCCATTCGGGCACCGCGGGCGGCGATACGGAAGTCGCAGGCCAAGGCCAACGAGAATCCCGTCTGGATGGCGACGCCGTTGATCGCGGCGATGGTGAGTTTGTCGAGGCTGCGGACGGCCGTGTTGACCCTTTGGGAGATCGTGCGCAGACCGTTGTAGGTGCCGATACCGCTGTCGTGGCCGTGGTCGATCTCGGGCACCAGCGGCGAGCCCGGTATCTTAGCGCCGCGATAGCCCTTCAGGTCGTCGCCGGCGCAGAACGCCCGGCCGGAGCCGGTGAAGACCAGGACGCGCACGCCGTTGTCCATTTGCGC
>JAGWBM010000088.1:8892-9488 GCA_021295895.1 Pseudomonadales bacterium | reverse complement strand
TCGCCCATCGTGGCGACGGGCACGTTGCTGTAGTTGTGGCCCGGCAGCAGCAGCGTGTCGTCCGGCAGCGCCTTCAGCTTCTGCAGGCTGTGGTACATCTGCTCGGTGTCCGAGCCCGGTAGGTCCACGCGGCCGCAGCCGTCGATGAACAGCGTGTCGCCGGAGACGAGCGTGTTCTTGATCCGGAAGCACTGCGAACCCGGCGTGTGCCCGGGCGTGTGCAGGAACTCGATCTCGACCATGCCCACGGCGAGCTTGTCCCCCGAGTCCACCTTGACCAGGTCGGACTCCGAGATGCCGGTCACGCGCTTGACGCCGCCGGCCTCTTCCCGGTGCGCATATACCTTCACCGGGTTCTTGGCGAGGAGTTCGGTAACGCCCGCAATGCTCCGTCCGCCCATGCCGCCGCCGATGTGGTCGGGGTGGTAGTGGGTCGCAAGCGCGGCGGTCAACGTGTAGTCGCGTTTCGCCAGGTGGCCAAGCAAGCCGTCGATATCCCACGCCGGGTCGACCACCACCACCTCGCGCGTCGATCGCGAGCCGACGATGTAGGTGAAATTCGCCATCGGCCCGATCTGGATCTGCTCGACAATCAG
>JAGWBM010000088.1:7020-8830 GCA_021295895.1 Pseudomonadales bacterium | reverse complement strand
GCGACAAGGACTTCGGCGTCGGCTTCGGCACGCAGTTCGGCGGCCGCCGGAGCAAGGAAGGCCGTCTTCGCCTGGAACCGGCGATCACGACACCGTATCTCACCGTGAACCACCCATCCCAACGACCAGGGTGCCACCCCGAAGGTGCCTCCGGAAGCGAGCCGGTAACGGGTTACCGCAAAGTCCGGGGCACGGGCGATGACCTGGACCCCGCCTTCTTCCGGTGACGCGACGCTGGGTTGCACGGCGAGGTCCATCGCGGCAACGGCGGCGTCAATATCCCAACCTTGCTGCGTTGCGACCGGTTGGCTGGCGGCGAGGATCTTGCGTTCGAAGACTGGGGTTTGGAACTCGATCACGTGGACACCGCTCAGGAGGGAATGCGGCACTCTCAATGGAATCGTGACCGCGTCGCCGGGGCGTAGGTCGATGGGATTCATGAACGACTGGACGGCCGCGATGTCCGCCTTCCCCGCCTCCGCCTCGCCGGCGGCCTGTCGGACAGCCGCCCGGAAATCGGCTTCGCCCATCCGGGAGAGCACTTCCCGCCGGGGACCGAGCAACATGCGGCCAGTCCCGTCGATTCGGTCGACGACGTAGACCTCCGACTTGGTCTCGTGGACCTCGAGATAGAGGTTGCCCGTGGTCGGCTGTAGGGCCTTCAGAAGGATCACCGGCCGCGCCCGGCCACGTTCGCCCAGGTACTGCGTTAGCGGCGCTATCCCCGCCGACGTTGAGACGCCGCTTTCGCCACGGGCTTCCGCACCGCTGTACCACACCTCCTGACCCCAGGGCTTGGCGACGGTGACGGGTCGCAGGGGGGCGGGTTCTTCGGCCATATTCAGTGCACTGGCGAGAGTACAGCGTCTGAGTGAACCACCTGCAGGTCAAGCTCTTCCTCCGTTCGGAGGCCTGCGAAAACACGGCGCAGCCTGCTCGTGTGCGCGGCGTATTCGTTAGTTGCGGACGGCGTCTCGTGTTCGTCCATTCCTTGAACCCGACCCGGGCAAACGGATAGCGGTCGGCATTATAGTGAACGCGTGTCGTCCCCTACCCAAGCCTCCAAGAACTCGTCGCGAGACATGCTGCCAAGCGCAGAGTCTGGCCGTTTGACCGTGCTGACGTTGCCGATTCGCGAGCCGTTCAACGCGTCGATCCTCTTCTCGTTCCTCGAAGGCCGGAGCATACCCGGCATCGAGGCCGTGACGGGGAAGCGCTACCGGCGCCGCATCGAGGGCGATGTCTGGATCGAGGTTGAGATGACCGAAAGGGCGCTACGAATTCGCATACCGCCGTCAGCAGCGATGCGGTCGTCCGATGTCGTCGCCCGGTTGCGCCGGCTGTTCGACGTCGACGCCGAGCCCGACGCCATCGACCGTCACCTCGCCATGCTGCCGAAGCTCGCGCCCCTCGTGCACGCCGAACCGGGCATTCGCGTTCCCGGCGTCTGGGATCCGTTCGAGGGTGCGGTACGCGCCGTTCTCGGCCAGCAGGTGAGCGTGACCCGGGCGACCCACCTCGCCGCCGTGCTCTGCGAACGCTTCGGGGTCGGCGAGTTCCCCGACGCACGGACGCTGGCGGACGCCGAGGTCGCTGCCATTGGCATGCCGGGAATGCGTGGCCGGGCGATCTCCGCCATTGCGCGAAGAGTCGTCGACGAAGGTGTGGATTGGCTCGAGGACGCTGAGTCGCTCCGAGCCGGTTTCCTGGAGATTCCGGGACTCGGGCCCTGGACGGCGGAATACGCGGCGATGCGCGTCGCCCGCGACCCCGACGCGTTTCCGGACGCCGACTGGGGCGTGGTCAAGGC
>JAGWBM010000088.1:0-6979 GCA_021295895.1 Pseudomonadales bacterium | reverse complement strand
GCGGTGATGCATCTTTGGTGCTCGCAAGCGGCGTAGACTGGCCAAGCAACCTTTACCAACACCACAATCGAAGGATGACCATGTACTACACGTTCGTTTCCAGCCCCATCGGACAACTGATGCTCGCCGGGTCCGAGTCCGCGTTGAAGGTCGTCGGATTCCCCACCGGAAGCAAGGCACGCAGCGCCGAACCGGACTGGGGACGCAACAACGAGCCGTTCATGGACGTTGCCCGGCAACTCGACGAGTATTTCGACGGCAAGCGGCACGACTTCGACCTCCCCATCGAGTCGGAGGCGAGCGGATTTCAGGCGGACGTCCTCGACGCCCTGGGTCGAATCCCCTACGGCGAGACGCGCAGCTACGGTGAAGTGGCCCGGGACATCGGTCGACCGAAGGCCGTGCGGGCCGTGGGCGCCGCGAACGGCCGGAACCCCCTGCCGATTGTCATTCCCTGCCACCGGGTCGTCGGCCACGACGGAGACCTGACCGGATTCGGCGGCGGGTTGGCGGCCAAGCGGTATCTACTGGACCTGGAACGACGTTACTCGGGCATGTTCGAGACTGGTTGAAGTAACTGTCTGGTTACTTTACTCTCTGGACAAAGTAACTAATTAGTTACTCCAACGGGTCGGAAGTGGATGCCGAGGGATCCCGATCGAACACGCGCGAAGATCCTGGCCGCCGCCGTCACGGAGTTCGCGGCGAACGGCTACGCCGGTTCCCGCATCGACCGAATCGCGGCACGGGCCGGCGCGAACAAGCGGATGATCTACCACCACTTCGGGGGCAAGCAGGACGTCTTCGAGGCGGTCCTTGCCGATCGGTTGACGACCGAATCGGCAACCGAAGACCTCGTGCGTCTTTGGATGCACGAGGCGCTCGAACGTGGCGACGGAGACATCGTCGGCCTGGCCGAACGGCGAAGGCTGGCGGTCGCTCAGGTCGAATCCGTGCGCACGGCCCAGGGAGAAGGCGCACTTCCCAACGACCTCGACCCCTCTTTCCTAGCCATGGCACGACTCGCGCTAGACGTCTTTCCACTAGCGTTCCCGCAGCTTGTTCGCGTATACGGAGACAACGGCGCAACGTCGAACGAGTTCCGTGAGGCATGGACCGGTTTCCTGCAGGATTGGTACAAACCGCGCGAGCGGTCCCGGGCCAAGCCGCGCCTCAAACTTGACCGCGACGGCGTCGCGAGGGCCGCGACTCGTCCCGGGCAGCCGCGTCGCCCGTAGGGGACGGGCTTGTCCCGTCCCGTTGTCGGAGAAACGCAGGTCCCTGAAGCGGCCGACCACAAGGGTCGCCTCTACGATTTGTTCATGCAATTCAACGGGTTGCGGAGTTGTACCATGGAAGGCAGGACGGGAATGCCCGGTGCGGGGGACCGCAAGGGTCGCCCCAAGGGTCGCCCCCACGATGACCATCCGACTCGACGCGTTGCGGACTTGCTCCGTGTTGGCGCGGACCGCTTCAGAGCGGTCACGCTTCGCTACAATGGCAACCGTTAGTCGTCCAATGCGCCATGACGGGACTTGATCGTCGGAGTCGGACAGGATGCTTAAGCCTCGCCGAGCCGTATCCCTAGCCATGGCGGCCCTTTGCTCCGTGACCGCGGCGGCCGACGAGCCACCTCCCGTTGCCGCTTTCGCCGCGCTGCCCGATGTCGAGGGAATCACGATCTCGCCCACGGGACGCTACCTGACGGCCTCGATCCGCCAAGGCGAAAGCGGTGCGTTCCAGATCATCACCCACCCCGGACGTGAGATGAAGGTGAACGTGGCGCTCGGCGACAAGCGGGAGGTCACCGACGTCGTTTGGCTGACGGACGAGGTTGCCCTCTTCCAGCAATCGTGGCGGGTGATGGGCACCGACTACAAGGTTCCCACCGGCGCGTTGGCGACCGTCCATGCGGAAACCGGTTTCGTACAGCCCGCCGGTGGCGGAAGCGTGATCGACATCCTGCCCGACCAGCCCGATCACATCCTCGTGCACATTCCCGAGAACCGGTTCGGACTGGCCTATCGTCTGGACATCCGAACCCGGCACCCCCGCCAGGTCGCGCGTTCCGCAGCGCCTTTCGGAACGTTCGTGCCGGATGCCGCTGGCAACATCCTCATCACCGTTGGACAGTCGAACGACAACCGCCGGCAGATCCACACCCGACCCGCACCCCGCAAACGCTGGAGTCTGGTCGCCAGCTTCGGACTCGAGGACCAAGCATGGCTGCCGGTTCGTTTCGGGCCGCGGCCGAATACCTACTACACGTTGGACAGCCGGGGCGGTCCGACACAAGGACTCGGCGTTTACGACGCCACTACCGGCCAGCACCAATTGATCATCCGCCACCCCACGGTCGATGTGACGACGCTGCTTGTCGATCCCGCTGCCCGGGACGTCTATGGCGTTCGTTTCGATCACCACTACCCCCAGGTCTCCTACACCGATCCGTCCCATCCCCTCGCCGGGCAGCATGCCAGCCTCACGAAGATGTTCGAGGGCGACGCAGTGCAACTGGTGAGCGCCACCCGGGATCGCCGCCTGGCCGTCGCCCTCGTGACTGGGGATCGGCGCCCCGGCGACTATTTCCTCGTGGACACCGAATCCAAGAAGGTCGAACTCCTGAAACGGCGTAAGCCCCACCTGAAGTCGGAAGGCTTGAGCCGGACGTCACCCATCGAACTCCAGGTTCGCGACGGCACGACGATCTATGGCTACGTGACGAGTTCTCCAGGGGCCGAGAAACCCGGACCCATGGTCGTCTACGTGCACGGCGGACCCCACGGCATGCGCGACTACTGGGGCTACGACGACACCGTGCAGTTGCTCGCCAGCCGCGGATTCCACGTCCTGCAAGTGAACTTCCGCGGCTCCGGGGGCTACGGCATCGACTACGAGCGAGCCGGGTACGGCGAGTGGGGCCGACGGATGCAGGACGATGTGACCGACGCGACCCGGTGGGCCGTCCAGAACGGCATTGCCGACCCCAACCGGATCTGCATCTTCGGTGCCAGCTACGGCGCGTATTCCGCGATGATGGGTACCATCCGGGCACCCGGGCTGTACCGGTGCGCCCTCGGCATGTACGGAATCTACGACCTCATCCTCATGCAGAAGCAAGGCGATATCTCGAGGACGCTGGCGGGAGAGAAGTTCATCCGGCGCATCCTTCGTGCCGACGAAAACGATCTGATCGCAGCCTCGCCCTTGCACCAGGCAGACCGGATCCGTGCCAAGGTCATGCTCGTTCACGGCGGCCTCGACGAGCGCGCGCCGCCCGCGCATGCGACACGGCTGCGCAAGGCGCTGGTGCGGGCGGGCAACGAGCCCGAATGGTTGTTCGATCGCCAGCAGGGACACGGTTTTCTCGGCGATGCGGCACGCATCGAGCTATTCGAGCGGGTGCTCGCGTTCTTCCGGGAACACACCGGCTCCGATGCCGAATCGACCTCGGATACCGCCCAGGGCGAGGCGTTGGAATCGTGACCCTGCCCGCGCCGATTCGCTGGCGAGACGGCAGACTCTGGCTGCTCGACCAGAGACGCCTTCCCGATGAGATGTTCTACCAAGAGCAGCACGACGCCCGCGCCGTGGCCCACGCCATTCGCGATCTCAACGTCCGGGGTGCGCCGGCGATCGGCGTCGCCGCCGCCTACGCCATGGCCATGGCATGGCGCCACGGTGACGACCTCGAAACAGCCGCGGACGAGCTTCGACGGGCGAGACCCACGGCCGTGAACCTAAGCTGGGCCGTCGACCGCATGCAAAACGCGGCAAACCAAGGCAGAGATCTCGTCGAGGAAGCCGAGGCCATCCACAACGAAGACCGGACCATGTGCGAAGCCATCGGCCGACACGGCGCCTCGTTGATCAAGCCGCGCAGCAGCCTGCTGACGCACTGCAACGCCGGCGCGCTGGCCGTATCCCACCTGGGGACAGCCACCGCGCCCATGTACGTCGCCCACGACGCGGGGGTGCCATTCCACGTCTATGTGGACGAGACGCGGCCAGTCCTGCAAGGGTCGCGGCTGACGTCGTGGGAGTTGTCCCGGGCCGGCATCGACCACACGTTGATCTGCGACAACGCGGCGGCGCATCTGATGGCAGGTGGTGACGTCGACTTGGTTATCGTGGGTGCCGATCGGGTGACCGCCAACGGCGACACCGTGAACAAGATCGGCACCCGGGCGCTGGCGATCATCGCGCAGTACCACGGCGTCCCGTTCTATGTTGCCTGTCCTTCCCCGACGTTCGACCCGACGACCGCCACCGGCACCGACGTCGCCATCGAGGAACGGCCCGCCGGCGAGGTCACCGACGGCATACCCACCGTGGCTGGGGTCAAGGTTCGCAATCCGGCCTTCGACGTGACCCCGGCCGAACTGGTCACCGCCTACGTCACCGAACGCGGAGTCCTGGAAGACATCGGCGATGCCTAACAGCCTGTTGGACTTGGCGGCGAGAGCCGCGGAGACCGACAGGGTGTTAGGGCGGCTTGGGCTGGGGCAAAGACGGTACCGGTAGGCGACGGCTTTTTTGTGGCGGCAAGCGACGGAAATCCGCTGGAGGGCCGTAGAACGGTTTGCATTCACTTGGAGATTCATTCGATGCAACTCAAAGACTTTCCGTTGAGCATTACCGTCGCGGCCTGCGTGACCTCGGCCGCCCTGGTCGCCAACGTCTTCGCGGATCCGAAGGAACGGGCCAAACCCATCGATCTGGGCGAGCTGCGGGCGACCGAAGAAAAGCGGTTCGCCGCTGCGGACGCCGATGGCGACGGCCTGGTCACCGAAGAGGAATTCGCCAACGTCGATCCGCGGCGAATCTTCGCCGGCGTGCGACCGCCGGACACACGCAATCGCGACGGCCGGAGACGCGGACCGGGTGCCGAGGGGCGCGGCGGAGACCACGCAGACCGCGAAGCGATGCGGGAGCGCAGAGCCGAGCGCAGAGCCGAGATGGAAGCGCGTCGCGAGGAGGCGCGAACCCGGGAGTTCGCCACGGCCGACGCCGACGGCGACGGACAGCTTTCGGCACAGGAGTACGGAGATATGCCGGAAACGTTGAAGGCGACGCGCCAGAGCGAGATGTTCAACCGTCTCGACACAGACGACGATGGCGTCCTCACGCCCGGGGAGTTTCCGAGCTTCGCCGGACGCCTCGCGCCCCTGGACACCGACGGGGACGGCTTGGTCACGCAGAACGAAATGCGGGTCTTGAGGGACCGTTGAGTCGACGTCGCGTTGGACGGAGCCACCGACGAGGAGTTGATGAGCCGAGTCCAGAACCGGGACCGCGATGCCTTCGCGGTCCTGGTGTCACGCCATCTCGACGGCATCCACGCCTTCAACTACCGCATGACGAGAAACCAGGAAGACGCGGCGGACCTGGCCCAGGAGACATTCTTGAGGGTCTGGAACAGCGCCGCCACCTGGCGGTCTCATCGCGTGAAATTCACCACATGGCTGCACCGTATCGCCCGCAACCTGTGCATCGATGCGCATCGCCGACACCGCGAGACGCATGAGGCCGATGCCAACATTGTCGCCGAGGACGGTGCTGCACCCGAAGACGCGCCCGCGGCGTCGCGACTACGGCAGGCCTTGGATGAAGCGATCACGGACCTCCCGGAACGGCAACGCACGGCACTGGTGCTTTGTCACCGCGACGGCATGACGAACCGCGACGCGGCGGCTGTACTCGCGGTCAGCGTCGACGCCCTGGAGTCGTTGTTGGCCCGGGCTCGGCGAACCCTGCGGCTCAAACTTAGGGAGTATCGGTAACAGCTGGGCGTCGGCCCACCAGAACGGGCGCGACGGCGTCCACGGGCTGGCGACAAGCGTCGCCCCCACAGACAATGGATCGAACGATGGACGACGAGACTTTCGAACACTTCCTGGACCGACACGGTGCGGACCTCGATCGCTGGCCGGACAACCTCGCGGCGGATGCCAGAAGCTTGGTCGAACGTTCGGTCCGCGCCCGCGACCTGTTCCGCGAAGCCCGCGAGCTCGAATCTGCCCTCGATGGCCTTCTGCCGGCCGTCGCGGCACCGCTGGGACTAAAGGCGCGCGTACTGGCCAATCTGCCCGAGCGCGCGGCCTGGTTCGAGTGGCTGGCGGTGAAGGCCTGGCGACCGGCGGCAATTGCGCTGGTGCCACTCGTCGTCGGCTTCGGTGTCGGGCTAAACGTCGCCCAAGGCGCCGATGCCACGGCAAACGTCGCCGAGGACGACGTGCTTCTCGCGCTGTTCGATCCCGACGAACTTGCCCGCTACGAACTGCCGGGCACCGACACGGCTGACCAACCATGAGATCGAGATGGCTTGTCATCGCCCTGGCGGTCTCCGTCACCCTCAATATCGGAATGATCGGGGTCGGAATCGGTTTCGCGACCGGCTCGCCACACTGGGGACGAGGCGTGGACCCAACCGCAGGTCTCGCGCGCCTGCTCCGATCACTTCCCGAAACCCGGCGAGAGGAACTCACGCGCGACGGTGCGCCGGCAATATCGGACGGCGAACTCCGCCGCCGGCTCGGCGTGTCGATGCGCGACCTGCGCGCTTCGCAGCGCATAATCGCGCGCGCCTTGGCCGAGGATCCCTTCGATTCGGATGCGGCGGCTGCGGCTTTGGCACGCTTCCGCGAACACTTCGCCGCCAACCAGGCCGACAGCCACGAGGCGTTCGTGGCGATCCTCGAACGGCTCACGCCCGAGGAACGGGCCCGGTTCCTGGAAACGATGCGCCCGGACAAGGATCGTCGTGGCCGTCATGGACCTCGAGGGCGGCCCGAAGGGGCTCGACGCAACGGCGACACCCGGTAGACGCGCCAGCCTAGTAGGGGCCGACGGGGTCAGTCTTCGCGCTGCGTCCCAACCAGAGGCGCGCACCGTCAAGCATCGGAGTCACCGTCGGTCGATGCCGGCTCAGCGGCTCGCCCCGAGTCGGCCCGCCGAACCGTCGAAGCCGGTATCCTTA
>JAGWBM010000008.1:11672-39910 GCA_021295895.1 Pseudomonadales bacterium | reverse complement strand
GGCGCGGATCCGGTGATCCGGGCTGCTTTGGCGGACTTGGAGGTGGTTCCGGGAACGGGCTCGATTCCTGCGGAGGAATTCGACCGGGCGGCCTACGATATCGCCAATTTCCTGCACTACGTGGGTGATCCGGGACGTCTGGAACGCCACCGATTAGGGGTCTGGGTGCTCGTGTTTCTCGCCGGACTCTTCATTCTGGCCACTTTGCTGAATCGGGAATACCGGAAAGACGTGCATTAGGAATCCCTGATTCATGTCGATTGCGACTACAACCGAATTTCGCCGTATTGGGGCGACCCGAATCGAACTAGGGCGTCCAGAGGGAGGCTGCTGTGGACTTCAATCCTGTTAGGCGTTCTTCAATGACGCTCTACTCGGACCCGCGCGACCACTACAGTCATCGGGTGCGGATGGTG
Source organism: Pseudomonadales bacterium (assembly GCA_021295895.1). Taxonomy (GTDB): domain Bacteria; phylum Pseudomonadota; class Gammaproteobacteria; order Pseudomonadales; family Azotimanducaceae; genus VXYL01. The sequence continues at coordinate 39,494 of JAGWBM010000008.1, read as the reverse complement.
TTGGCGGAGAAGGGCGTTACGGTCGACATCGTCGACGTCAATGCACGCCGCCCACCCGAGGAACTCGGCGACCTGAATCCATACAACACGGTTCCCACGCTCGTCGACCGCGAACTCGTGCTCTACCAAAGCACGGTGATCATCGAATACTTGGATGAGCGATTCCCGCATCCACCGCTGTTGCCGGTGTATCCGGTTGCCCGGGCGCAAAGCCGATTGCTCATGCACCGTATCGAGAAGGACTGGAGCAACCGTCTCGACGTCCTGATGCGCGGCCGGGGCGGGGTACGGGTGTTGGCAAAAGCGCATCGGGAATTGAGGGAAAGCGTCGTGGGTGCCGCCCCCCTGTTCGCCGAGAAGCCGTTTTTCATGAACGAAGAGTTCACCCTCGTGGATTGCTGCGTCGCACCCGTGCTTTGGCGTCTCAAGTACGTCGAGGTCGACCTTCCGGAACGCCAGACTCGACCCATGACCCAGTACATGCAGAAGATCTTCGCGCGCCAGTCGTTCCGCGACAGCCTGACGGAGCTTGAAGTCGAGATGGGCGAATGACGTCCACGCGGCCCTATCTGGTCCGCGCGATGGTCGACTGGATCGTCGATAACGCCTGGACGCCATACCTGGTGATCGCGGCCGATGCGCCTGGAGCCGAGGCGTTGCTCGACTACGCCACCGACGGTCGCCTCGTTCTCAACGTATCCGCTACGGCAACCCGTAATCTCTCCATCGGCAAGGACACGCTCGAAGTGGATTGCCGATTCGGCGGCCGTTCCGTGCACGTAAGCGTACCGATCGGCACCGTCGTGGCCGTCTACGCACGGGAAAACAACAAAGGAATGGTGTTCGAGGTTGAAGGCGGCCAACCGCCAACCGAACCGGAAAAGCCGTCCCGACCAAAGCTGTCGCTGGTCAGGTAGCCTCGGCGGCAATACGCCGTTTCCGCGTGAGCATGGGCGGGGACAAGCCCGTCCCCTGTACGCTTCTGCGGTGCAGACTCCTACGCGTTCTCTAGGTAGTCGAAGACCTTGACGACGCGCTGTACTCCGAACACGGTCCGGGCCACCGCAACCGCCGCATCGGCCTCAACCCGCGGCACGGTCCCGATCAGGTAGACGATGCCGTCCTCGACGAATACCTTGATCCGGGAACCATCGACATCCTCGTCGGCGAGGAACTGCGCTTTGACCTTGGTCTGGATCCAATTGTCGTTGCCCCGGGCGACCAGGCTGATCGCGCCGCCGATCTGGATTTCGTTGTGGATCTTGCGGATCTTGCGGATCTCGCGAACAGACTGTTCGGCGAGGTCGCGTAGTCCCTGGCTCTCGACCTGCCCGGTGAGTAGCACGATCCCGTCGTAGCTCACGACGTTGATGTGGCTGATCGCGAGGCGTTCATCGGCGGCATCGATCCGTCGCGAGGCCATCCGTTCGATTATCTCGTCATCGAGCCAGCCGCCCGGCGTTCTCAAGGTAGGGTCTTGGCCCGAGAAACTCACGCAGCCGACCTGCATGGCGACCAGCGCGGCTGCGAGCGCCCCATGGCCGGCCCACCGAGCTGCTCGCGCTCGGCGGCGGTGCCGCCCGCGGCCCAATCCCACCGTCGTCGCACGGAACACGGGCCGAAAGGGACGTGAGGAGAGTTCAGCCATCCATTGCATCGAACGCATCCTGAATCCATTCACACGCTAACCGATAGTTTCCCTTTGATGCGGACACGACGTCAAATCGAATTCCGCGGTAGCGGTGCTCCGGATGCTCCTGGAGATACTGCTCGGCGGTACGCGTAAGGCGCCGCCTCTTGCCCGCGTCCACCGAACCCAAACCCGAGGTCCAGGCGGCTGCCGTTCGGTAGCGGACTTCGACGAAGGCAAGTACGTCGCCGTCCAGCATCACCAGATCGATCTCGCCGGTCCGACGGGCGTAGTTCCGTGCCAGAGTGCGCAGCCCGTTCCGGCGGAGCAGCCGTTCCGCTTGCCGTTCGGCCCGCCGTCCGATACGCGTCGTGTCTCGGCGCCGGTCCGGCGTCAGTGTCGCGCCCAGGTGGCGAAGCCAACTATGCCAGGATTTCTCGATCATGGACGCGACCCCATCGACAGTAGGAAGTCGGGGTTGGGCGGTCAGTTGGCGGCGTCCCACATGGGCACTAGTCTCCCGCCGATCACTTCGGCCCAGACCAGCGACCGCCGAATACGGCCGTCCTCTCCGAGCGACAGGACGCCAGTGCTGCCGGGGATGGCTTCGCGGCGAACCGTCAACCGGTCCAGTTGGTTGGCGAGCCGGAATCCGTCGACGCCGAGGGCGAAGAGCGACGCATAGCTGCCGCGGCTGGCAGGGAAGGCCTCGTAGACGGATTCGCCGAGGTCGCCTGCATCGAGTGCCCACGGCATGGCGCAGAAGCGCAATCCCTCGAGGCGCGACAGGTCGATGGTGCCGAGGGTGGCCGTCGAGGGTGCGAACACGGGCAAGTCGCCAGCGAAGTGAAAGTCGAGTGCGGGTTTCAGCGACAGGAACTCATCGGCATCGATCAGCGCGACCACCGCATCCACGTCGTCTCGCCGGCGGGGCGCGAACTCGAGCGTCCTGCCCAGTAACGATTCGATCTCCTGGACACGGGTCTGACTCTCGTTGATGTGCAGCGCATTGCCGACGACATTCGTTATCTCCGCAAGCCGGTGAAAGGTACCGAAGCCGACTGTTTCGACCCCGTCGAGTTCGTCTACCAACCGGGCCCGGGCGCGACCGGACCAACGGGCCGGGGAATCAAAGAGCACGATGCGTTCGATCTCCTGGGCCGCGAGCACTTCGGCGATGGCGGACGCCTGGTCTTCGATGGCGAGCGAGAACTGGATCATCGTGTCGGCGGTCGTGACCCCGGCGTCGAGCTGATTGAGGGCGATGACCGGCAGGGTGGGCGCCAGCGCCGAGAGTGCAGCAACCGCCTCCTTCTGGAGCGGTCCGATGATCACCTCGGCGCCTTGTTGGACTGCGAGATCGTACGCGGCCCTGACCGACATCGCGTTCGTGTCGTAGACCTGGATACGCTGGGCGTTTCCGTCGGCATGCAGGTACGCGGCTAGGAATCCGTCTCGGACGGCTTGGCCAGGCGGTCCGAAGTCGCCGGTCACGGGCACTAGCAGGGCAAGCTGGCCTGGATCGCGGGCGAACTGCCGAAGCGACGGCGGTGGATGGCGTGCGGCCGGATGGTCGGGGTGGCGGTTTCGCCAAGCCTGCCATTGGTTGATCTGGCCACGGCTAGTCACGGCCTCGTTGAATTGGCTTGCCAGCATCCACCAGGCACGCTCGGTCGGCGTGGATGCGGACGCCGCCCGGGCGCGAAGTTCGATGACCGGCACTTGCGTCAGTTGTCGCCAGATCGCCGTACTCAGCCGGCCCACGGTGGCGGGGTCGGATGCGGTGTCCGCGAGGGCCATCAACATCCGTGCGGACCCGGTGACGTCGCCCGTCACGGCCAGGGCTTCGGCGCGAAGATCCATCGAATGACGCATCTGCGCGGGTCCCTGCGGGTCGAGGGTCGCCAGCAAGCCGTGGATTTCATGGTTGTTCCCGGCAGCCGTCGCCAACTCGAGCCGAGTCGCGTCGAACCGGTATCGCGATTCGGGGTCCAGTGTATCGGCCAAGGCCGCCTTCCCAGACTCCTTGGCGAGCATTCGCTGGACGACTTGTTCGACGCGTCTCGTTTCCCCGAGTTCGCGCAGCCGTTCCAACGACCGTAGGTAGTCGCGGGCTCGTTGAGCGTCGTTGCCTGTGGCCTGGGCTCGCCTGAGATCGGCTTCGATAGCGGCCAGCGGATCGGGGGGCGTTTGCTCCGGCACCGGAGCGGGCCGGTCCGGGGTGCTTTTGCAGCCACTCGCTGCGAAGATGGCCACAAGAGCAAGCAGGCAGCCGGTGCGGGAGATCTTGCACATGGACAACGACACCCTATTCGCCTCGGGGGCACCCCGTGCCCCGGGCAAGAAAGGTCGGGCCGCCCGTTCCGGATCTCGCTCGCGGGAGGAGGCGCCGGACCTGTCGGCTCGGGAGGCGCGGTTGTACATCGTGGCAACGCCGATCGGAAACCTGGCGGACATCACGCAGCGGGCTGTGAACGTCCTCAAGTCGGTACCCGTGGTGGCATGCGAGGATACCAGACGCAGCCAGGTGTTGTTGTCGCACATCGGCGCGACGCCGCGGCGGCTGGTGGTGCTCCACGACCACAACGAAGCGGCGTCCAGCGCGCAGATCGTCGAGTGCTTGCGCTCGGGGCAGGACGTCGCGCTAGTCTCCGATGCCGGCACGCCGACGGTCTCGGATCCGGGTTTCGAACTCGTCCGGCTCGCCTGGGAATCCGGCATCACCGTGACGACGGTGCCCGGTCCGAGCGCGGTCATCGCCGCGGTGGCAGCCTCGCCGATCCCCGTCAACCGGTTCCGGTTCGAGGGGTTCCTTCCCACAAGGACAAGGGCACGCCGTGAGGCGTTGGCGGCAATCCTCGCATCGGATGTCGCCGTGGTCTTCTTCGAGGCACCGCATCGGCTGCGCGAATCGCTGTCCGACTTGGTCGACCTCGGCGGCGGCGAACGCTCCGTGCTTCTGTGCCGCGAGCTAACCAAGCTGCACGAGACGATCACCGTGGGGACGGTCGCCGGCTTGCTCGACTCGCCAACCATCATGGACAGGGGCGAGTTCGCGTGCATCCTGGCTCCCGCGTCGGAATCCGACGAGTCCCCATCGGACCATGCCGTCGTCGACGTGCTTGCGGCTGAACTGCCGCCGGGGCAGGCGGCAAGGCTTGCGGCCAAGATCACCGGCGCGTCGCGGCGGTCGCTCTACGAACACGCGATCGGCGCGCGCGACCGGGACGGTTGACCCCACCCAAGCCGCCCAGTAACTCGTCTGACTTGCCGCTATCGCCGCTGGTCGGCCAGGCTGCTAGGCTTGCCAACGAGTCGGTCAAGCAACCGCGCGTCGTTCGCGGCGTGAGGAAAGTCCGGGCTCCACAGGACAGGGCGCCAGGTAACCCCTGGGGGGTGCAAGCCCACGGCAAGTGCAGCAGAAAGCAAACCGCCGCCGCGTCCTGCCAACGTTAAGCCGTTGGCGGAAGCGGTTGGTAAGGGTGAAAGGGTGCGGTAAGAGCGCACCGCGGGGTCTGGCAACAGCCCCGGCTAGGTAAACCCCGCCTGGAGCAAGGCCAAATAGGGGTCCCAAGGCGTGGTCCGCGCCGGATCCGGGTAGGCCGCTAGAGGCGACCGGCGACGGTCGTCCCAGATGAATGGTTGCTCGCGACAGAACCCGGCTTATCGACCGGCTCACGCGACGTCGGCATGTGGCACCGAGGCCCGCGTGGGTGATTGCCCCCGGGCCGTGTGCGAATTCGCTGAAAAGCGGCTCCTGCGCTGGCGAAAGGCGACACGAAACCTCAAGCTCTTCGACGTCGTCCAAGGAGCAGATGGTCAGGGATTCGAGCAGTGCCCAGTCAGTCGTACAAGTTTGTTCTCCGGCTTCCCGATGAACTCCGCGACCGGGTTGCTGAGGCCGCGGGGCTCTACCGTCGCAGCATCAACTCGGAAATCGTCGCGCGTCTTGAACAATCGCTGGTGGGCATTCCTGAGGACGCTGCGGAACGGCGAGTCGAGCCGCCGTTTTTCGCGCAGATCGAGACGACCTTCAGGCGCGATCTCTCCAACGACGAAGATTGCCTGATCCGTCTCTACCGACGATTGTCTTCGCAGCAACGCCGGGCGTTGATAAACCTCCTGAGTTGACCGCAGTTGACGGCGCGTCGACGCGACAGCCGATTGATGGCGCTGTGAAGTCGTTGGATTCAGGTCGCCGCAAACCCTACAGCGGATCTTTCTGTGTGGCCGTTGTTTTGTGTTTCCGCTGTGGACGCCGCGGCGCTCGGCTGTGGACGCCGCGCGACTGACTTGCTAAAAAGACCCATTGTCTTAAGCGAAGGCCGGGTCACCCATGACAAGTTTGCTGCCGAAGCGCGTCACGATCACCGACGACACCATGCGGGAGGGGTTGCAGATTGAGAGCCCCGACATCCCGGTGTCCGAGAAACTCAGACTGCTCGACGCCTTGGGCGAAACCGGGGCGAAGGTCATCTCCATTGGTTCCTTTGCGCATCCCAAATGGACGCCGTCGATGGCGTGCATCGACGAGATCGCGCAGCGGTTCGTACCCAAGCCGGGCATCAGGTACACGGCCGCCGTGTTCAACAAGAAGGGCTTCGACCGGGCCGACGCCTACTACCCGAAGATCGACGTGCGAGGTCGGCGTTTCGGAACCCACGTGGAACTTTGCGATTCGTTTGCGCGTCGCAACTACAACCGCACCCAGGCGCAGCAGATCGCCGGCATGGACGCCTCCATCGCCGGTGCCAAGGCCGCAGGTGCCGAAACCGCCTCGGTGGCGCTCGGCAACCCGTTCGGCTCCAATTTCGAAGGGCCGTTCAGCCTTGACCGGCGCATGGGGCTGTTGGCGATGATGATGGACAGGTGGCACGCCGCCGGAATTCGCGTCACCAAGGTCTCCTTCCTCGATGCGATGGGCTGGAACATGCCCCACGAGGTGCGCGAGACCCTGACCGCGATCCGGGACCGCTACCCGGAAGTCGAGACCTTCCACATGCACCTCCACAACACGCGGGGGGCGACCATGGCCAGCTTCTACGAGGCCCTCATGCTGGGTGCCACCGAGTTCGACACGTCCATCGGCGGCATGGGCGGCTGTCCCTATTGCGGCAACGGTCGTGCGGCGGGGCACGTCCCAACCGAGGACTTCGTGCATCTTTGCCACGAGATGGGCATCGACACCGGCTACGACCTCGACAAGCTGATCGAAGCTGCCGCCATCGCGGAGGAAGTCGTTGGGCACCCGCTTTGGGGCCATGTGTCGAAGTCGGGTCCGCGACCGCACCGCGACGAGGCACTCTATCCGCTCGACATGCCCTTCGTGGAGACCTTGGAGGAAGCAGCCCACTTCCGCAAAGGGCCGGACGTCTACGAAGGGCAGATATCGCCGTGGCAGCAGGGCAGTGCCTTGATCGGGGGTGCACAAGCTTGAGGGCTCGGCGACCGTAGACCGGGACAACCCGCACGATCCTTGGATTGACCGTCCCGCGCGTTCGTACGCGAGGCCGGGTCGCGCCTTTGGGTCGACGGTTTCGACAAGTAGGGGGGAACAAATGTCCGTCATCCAACTGAATACGGACGCAGACTCGGAGCAGCGCAGGGTCAACCGGCGCGAAGTGTCGGTTATCCAATCGAAGCTGGACACGCGTTCGGAGCAATACGCAATCAACCGGCAGCAGATGCTGGACAAGCTCGCTTTGCTGGACGAACTCTACGAACAGGCGGCCGGGGGCGGCGGACCGGAGGCGATGGAGCGCTTGCGCACCCGTGACAAGCTGCCGATCCGTGAACGTGTTGCCAAGGTGCTTGACCCGGACTCGCCGTTCCTCGAAATCAGTCCCCTGGCCGCTTGGCACTCGCACTACACGATCGGCTCCGGTTTCACGGTGGGTATCGGCGTCATCGCCGGGGTCGAATGCGTAATCCTCGGCCACGATCCATCGGTCCGTGCCGGTGCGATGAATCATTTCAATTCCAAGAAGCTCATGCGGGGCCTCGAGATCGCCCGGGAGAACCGCATGCCCTACGTGCAGTTCGTTGAGTCGGCGGGGGCCGATCTCGGTGCTGGTGGGCGCCGTGGCGGCGGCGGCGAGCGACGCGAGTTGACCCCGGAGGAGGAGCGCGAGCAGTTCCTCCGGGGTGTCCAGGAGGGATTGCGCGGCTCGACCGGACACTTCGCCGAGTCCGGGCGGCTCTTCTACGAGATCACCGAGTTGTCGAAGATGCGCATCCCCACCATCTCCGTGGTGTTCGGCGTATCCACTGCGGGCGGGGCCTACCAGCCCGGCATGAGCGACTACAACATTTTCATTCGCGGCCGATCGCGGGTGTCCCTCGGTGGGCCGCCGCTGGTCAAGATGGCGACCGGGGAGGATGCGGATGGCGAGGAACTGTCCGGTGCGCTCATGCATACCACGCTATCGGGGCTTGGCGATTACCTGGCAGAAACCGAACTCGACGGCATTCGCCTGTGCAGGGAAGTCGTGGCGCACCTCAACTGGCGCAAGCTGGGCCCGGGCCCGACGCTGCCGCCGGACGAACCCGTCTACGACAGGGAGGAGCTTCTCGGCATCCTGGGGGAGGATCTGACCATCCCCTTCGACATGCGCGAGGTCATCGCCCGAATCGTCGACGGCTCACGGTTCGAAGAATTCAAACCGCTCTACGGGCCGACGCTGGTGTGCGGCTGGTCGTCCATCCACGGCTACCCCGTCGGCATTCTCGGCAACAACGGCGTACTGATGTCCGAGTCCTCCGAGAAGGCGTCGCAATTCATCCAACTCTGCAACCAGGTCGACGTGCCGATGCTGTTCCTGCACAACATCACCGGCTACATCGTCGGCACCGACTTCGAGCAGCGCGGCATCACCAAGAACGGCTCGAAGATGATCAACGCCGTGGCCAACTCGACGGTACCGCATATCACCGTGATCGTCGGCGCGTCCTACGGCGCCGGCAACTACGGCATGAGCGGTCGCGCCTACGGCACCCGGTTCGCGTACACCTGGCCGACCGCCAAGATCGCCGTCATGGGTCCCAAGCAGCAGGCCGGCGTCATGACGATCGTGCAGCGCGCCGCGGCCGAGCGTCGCGGACTGGAGTTCGACGAGGAAGCCGACGCCAAGCGCGTTGAACGGGCGGAGTACCAGCTCGAGGAAGCCTCCAAGGGTCTGTTCGCCACGTCCCGGGTCGCCGACGACGGCATGATCGATCCCCGCGACACACGTGACTTCATCGGCATCTCGCTGTCCGCCTGCCACAACAACGTCGTCCAAGGTACGAAGGAGTTCGGCACGTGGAGAATGTAACGATACGACCGATCCATCGCCTGCTGATCGCGAACCGGGGCGAGATCGCGCGGCGGATAATCCGTACCGCCCACGAGATGGGAATCGCGACAGTGGCCGTCTATGCGGACGGCGACGTCGGCGCGCCGTTCGTGACCGAAGCGGACGCCGCGATCGCGCTGAACGGCCAGACATCCGCGGAGACCTATCTCGACGTTGGCAAGGTGCTTGGCGCGTGTCGGCGATCGGGCGCGGATGCCGTGCATCCGGGCTACGGTTTCCTGTCCGAGAACGCCACCTTCGCCAAGGCGGTGGTCGACGCCGGGCTGCGCTGGGTAGGTCCGTCGCCGGAAGCCATCGGCCAAATGGGCGACAAGCTCGCGGCCAAGCGACTCATCCGGGAAGCCGAAGTTCCGACGTTGCCGGCCATCGAACTCACCACCGATGCGGATCTCGAAGCCGCAGCCGACGAGATCGGCTATCCGGTGCTGGTCAAGGCAGCCGCCGGCGGTGGCGGACGCGGCATGCGGATCGTGGAAAGCGCCGACGAACTCGCCGCGGCGGTGGAAGGCGCACGTCGGGAAGCGGGCGCGGCGTTCGGCGACGACACGTTGTTCCTGGAACGCTGGCTTACGGCGTCGCGCCACGTCGAGATCCAGATCTTGGGCGACGACCACGGCAACCTCGTTCATCTGTTCGAACGCGAGTGTTCGATCCAACGGCGTCACCAGAAGATCATCGAGGAAGCGCCTTCGCCAGCCGTCGACGACGAGTTGCGTAGTGCCATGGGCGAAGCCGCGGTTTCCGCGGCGCGACGCATCGGCTACTCGTCCGCGGGCACCGTGGAGTTTCTGCTTGCCGGCCGGGAGTTCTTCTTCCTCGAGGTGAACACGCGCCTTCAGGTCGAGCACCCGGTCACCGAGGAGATAACGGGCCTCGACTTGGTCCGCGAGCAACTTCGGATCGCGCAAGGCGAAGCGCTCGGCTATGGCCAGGACGACTTGTCGTTCACCGGCCACGCCATCGAGGCCCGCATCTACGCCGAGGATCCCGTGCGCAATTTCCTGCCGTCGCCCGGCACCGTGGATGTCTGGCGCCCGGCCGCGGATAGCCTGGCCCGCTTCGATTCCGGCGTGGAGTCGGGCAGCGAGGTGAGCGTCGAGTTCGATCCGATGATCGCCAAGGTCATCGCCCACGCGCCGACCCGGCGAGAAGCCGCGGCGCGGCTGGCGCGCGCACTGGAACGGACATCGTTGCAGGGTTTGCGCCACAACCGGGACTTCCTGGTGGCGACCCTGCGCGAGCCGGCATTTCTCGCGGGGGACACGACAACCGATTTCATCGAGCGCATCGACCCGGCAAGGACCCGGGAACTGTCAGCCGAGAACCTGGCCGACGCGGTCATCGCCGCGGTCATGTGCGCCCAGGCGATACGCCGCGCGACGGCCAAGGTCCTGCGCGGTTTCCCGAGCGGCTGGCGCAACTCGGTGATGCCGCCGGAGCGAACGACGTTCAAGTTCAAAGATGTCGAGGTGCCCGTGAGCTACCGTTCGCGCCGGGACGGAACGTTCGCCACGACCGTTGGCGAACAGGAACGAACGGTGGCGTCGTACAGCGCGGGGGAGGGCGGTGCGGACCTGGAAATCGATGGTCGCCGTATGCAATTCGCCGTCACCGGGAGCGGCGACCGTTGGTTCGTGCATGGTGTCGACTACGACGTGGAACTCGTCGAGCTACCGCGGCTGCCGCTACCCGAGCAATACGAGATCAAGGGCGGCCTGACGGCACCCATGCCGGGCAATGTACTCGCCAAACACGTCGCCGAGGGCGATCCCGTGGCAGAAGGGCAGCTGCTGCTCGTGCTTGAGGCAATGAAGATGCAGCACCGCATCACGGCCCCGTTCGACGGCACGGTCAAGGAGGTGCATGTCGAGGAGGGGCAGCAGGTCGACAACGGCGCATTGCTCGTGCTGCTCGAAGAGACGGAAACGACCGGCGGGGAATAGTCAGGGAGAAACACCATGCCCGAGTTGGAAGCTACGATTTATGAGGTGAGGAACGGGGCCGCGTGGATCACGTTGAACCGGCCGCAGAACCGCAACGCACTGTCTGCGATCCTCGTCGGTGAACTCTACGACCACCTGCTCAACGCAAACGACGATCCGGCCGCACGTTCCATCGTCATAACGGGCACCGATCCGGCGTTCTGTGCCGGCGCGGACCTCAAGAGTCCGCCCGGCGCCTCCGTCGAAGGTCGCCGCGCGGTACCGTATCCGCAGGTGCTGACCACGATCCAGGACAGCCCGAAGCCGGTCATCGCCGCCGTCAACGGCGCCGCGTTCGCCGGCGGCCTGGGTCTCGTGGGGGCGGCGGATATCGTGATCACCGCCGAGGAGGTGCAGTTCAGCTTCAGCGAAGTCCGCATCGGCGTGATCCCGGCCGTGATCTCGGTGGTCTGCATTCCCAAGCTGGGCACGCACCACGCGATGCGTCTGTTCGTCACCGGCAAACGTTTCACGGGTGCCGAGGCCGTGGAAATGGGCTTCGCCCACCGCGCGGTGCCGAGGGCCGAGCTTGAAGCCGCCGTGAACGAGGAGATCGACATGATTGGCCGCGGTGGCCCCAACGCCGTGGTCGAATGCAAGAAACTCGTGCGACGCGTCCCGCTGCTGAACCGCGAGGACGGCTTCGCCGAGACGGCCGAATGGAGCGGCCGGATGTTCCGCAGTGAGGAAGGCGCCGAGGGCATGGCGGCGTTCCGGGAGAAACGCGACGCGGCCTGGGTGACCGGGGAGGGATGAGGCCTGGTGCCGCCTGGAACATAGGGCTACTGCTGGCGGCGAGCATCGTTCCCGACGTTGGCGCGGCGACAGAGCCCGAGACCCCCTATTGCGGCTTCGCCGAGTCGGTCGATGAGGATCCCGCTGCCGGGTTGATCGTCGGTGCGGATGTCCTGCTCACGACACAAGTGGGACGCGACTACGCCGTTCACATTCGCTTCAACGGCACGATCGGTGCCGTGGGACCGCTCGACGCGGTCCGTGAGGACTATCCCGGCGCCGCGGTACTGGATTGCCGTGGCGGGGCGGTCCCGTCGCCGGGGTTCGTCAACTACCCGGGGTCAGGCGCCTTGCCAGGCTAGGCGCGCCGTCCGTGGGCCGTAGCGGCTGCGAACCGACCCGCTAGCACCAGGTAGGCGGCCCCGGACAACGCCGTGACGCCGAACAGCATGCACATCACGACGATCTGGTAGCGCACCGCGATCAGGGGATCGACGCCGGCCAGGATCTGCCCCGTCATCATGCCGGGAAGGGCGACGAGGCCTACGGCGAACAACGTGTTGATCTGAGGAATCAGCGCGGCGTTCAAAGACGTGCGTACCGCGTCGGCAACCCCGGTGCCGGCGGCGAGTTCGGCATCGTAGCGCTCCGCGGCGAGGCTGACGGCGTTCATGGCCGCCGAGAAGATCATGCCGCTCAAGGGGATCGCGTAGCGGGGGTCGTACCACGGTTCAAGTGACAGTACGCCTTGGGTGACCAGGATTAGGGTGAGCAGTCCGCTGAGGGCCACCGCGGCGAACGCAATCGCGTACCGGGAGGGGGTTCGGCGGCCCAACGGGCGAAGAGCGATCCAGGAGGCAACGGCCATCATCACCAGCAGCACCGCAAGCACGATGTACGGTTGGTCGGCATTGAAGATGTAGGTCAGCACGTAGCCGATCACGAGCAGTTGGATGAGCATGCGCGCCGTTGCGTACAGTCCGTTCCACGCACCCAGCGAGTAGCGCACCAGGATCGCGATGGCGACGGCGACGGGCACGAACGCGATCAGCAGCCTCACTGTCGAGATTTCCGGGATCGACGATTCCATGCCATGTCTCCGTAGGGCGACCGTGGAACGACGATGATACGGCGTGCCGTGGGCGTCCCTCGTGCAATTCGCTCACGCGGAACGAGCCCGAACGGGCGACCCCAACGCGACTCGTAGGGGCGGGGCTTGTGCGGGGCTTGTCCCCGCCCGTGTCGGGGTATGTCGCCGGTTGGATCGGGACGGGGCGAGCCCGTGCCCTACGAGGATCGTCCTAGGGAATCGAGAAGCCGAGTCGCGTTGTGAATGAGCCTCGGCAAGCCGTCCGCGACGGTCTCCATGCGCGGATCGGTCGAGTCTCCCACCTTCCATCGATGGTGAAGCTGCTGGACCACGGTCCCCGACTTCCACAGCGCAAAGGCCTCGTACCAGCCGATGTTGGCGAGGTCGAGGCCGCTACGGGAAGCGTAGCGCTGGGTGACCGCGGCCCGCGACGGCAAGCCCATGCGGTCCATGCCGTCGTAGCTGAAACGCCGGGTGTCCTCGGTGTCGGCCGGATCGGGCCAGTAGTTGAGCAATGTGCCGATGTCGATCAGGGGATCGCCCAGCGTCGTCATGTCCCAGTCGAAGAAGGCCGTTACCCGGTCGGGATCCGCCGGGTCGAACAGGCAGTTGTCGAGCTTTAGGTCGTTGTGGACCAGGGAGATGCGTTGCGGTTCCGGGCGGGAGTCTTCGAGGCGGGCGTGGACGGCGGACATATCGGCGTGGTATCGATCGTCCGCCACGAGGTCCCAGCGCTGCTTCCAGCCCCTGAGCTGGCGGGCGACGAAGCCATCGGGTCTACCGAGACCGCCCAGATCCACGGGTTCGGGATCGAGTGTATGGAACTCGGCGATCCGGTCGACTAATGCCATGCCGATGCGCCGGCCGATGTCACGGTGATGGCGCATGGTCGGCGGGATTACGCCCCGGATGACCTCGCCGCGGCGTCGTTCCATGACGAAGAAATCGGCGCCGCCGACGGCGTGGTTGTCGCAGAATAGATACGCCCGCGGTGCCGCGTCGAAGACTTGCCACAGCTGGGACAGCACCCGGTACTCGCGCTTCATATCGTGCGCACCGGGCGCGAGGGCGCCGAATGGCGGTCGCCGCAACACGAGTTCCGATTCGCCGAACCGGATGAGATAGGTCAGGTTGGCGGAGCCGTTGGGGAACTGCAGGACCTCGAAGCTGCCCGCCGCGTCGAATACGTCGCGAGGTAGGTTCTCGCGTAGATACGCGGCGATCCGTGGCCAGTCGAGGTCTTCCCCGGGTCGTACCGGTGCGAGTTCCGGCAACGCCTCGTCGGCGAACGGATCGACTTCGGTTTGTTTCAATGGCGTGTCCTCCCCGAACAAGAATGACGCACCGCGGGACGGTTGTCATCGGACGCCGCGGAGCCTTAAAAGGGGGCAGACTGTGCAAAACATGTGTAATTCCGGTTGACTGATTGCCAATACTGTATATAATCACAGTTATTTGGTGCCCTACCCGATCCGGTCGGACAACGGGTTGCCGCCGGGCTGGCTGACCAGCAGGTCGGCAGCCGATCAACAAGGAATGAACCATGGACGCCGCAGCAACTGCTCTCCAGCCCCTTGAATCCCTCGCCGACGATCTCGTCTCGAGTTGCCGGAGTGTTTCGTGGTACGGCTATCGCCTTCTCGTCCTGTTGCGCGAGTTCGACTTGCGAAACGGGTATCGGGAAGTGCGGGGCAAAGGTCGCTGTGCCGCCGACAGCGCCGAGTGGCTCGATGCGCGGTGCGGGATCGGACGCGAAACGGTCCGCGACAAGCTACGGGTCGGCTACGCGCTGCTCAACCTGCCGGAGATCGAGTCGGCCTTCGAAGCCGGCGAGTTGACGTTCGCCAAGGTACGGGCGTTGGTGGAGGTCGCGACGCTTGACAGTGAGGGTGCGCTGCTCGACTTCGCGCGTGCGATGACGGACGCCCAGGTGGTCGAATATTGTCGGCGGTTGCGTACCGGGACACTTGCCTAAACGAGCACTGGTGTGCCGCTTGTGAAATAACATGACATCGTCCCCGCCGGACAAAAGATCCGGTGGCTTGGCTAAGTGCTTGTTGGGGGCGGCACATCCTCGCTTTATGCCGCGTCTTGCAAGCCGCAAGACCGTGCGGGTTGTCACGGTTATTCGGAATCGGAACACTAGGCCAGGACGAGGCCTTGGTTGTCGCCTTGATCGCCGGCACGGGCTAACCGCAGGCACCGGGCGCGGTCCGGCGAGGCGGAACCTGGACAACTTGATTCAGCATGATGCCGTCGCACGAGGGTGTAGTGCGTCGATATACTCGACCCGAGACTAGGAGGGAGGTGCATTGGATGTCGCGGATCGTTCTCTACCACAACCCGGCGTGCAGCAAATCGCGTGGCGCCAAGGAGATGCTCGAGGGAGGCGATGTGGACTTCGACATCGTCGAGTACTTGAAGGCGCCATTGGGCGAGGCGGACCTGCGGCGCATTCTCGAGTTGATCGACGACCCGCCCGCTGAACTCGTCCGCAAGGACGCGAGCTTCCGTGAACTCGGCTTGAGCGCAGGCGACTACACGACGGCGGATGCCGTGGTAGCGCTTCTACGCGAACATCCGAAGCTGATGCAGCGTCCGGTCGTCGTACGCGGCGAAAGGGCGGTCATCGCGCGACCCTCCGAGAAGGTCGAAGCACTCCTCTAGCGCGACTCGGGCTCGTGGCCCTCGTCCTCAGCGAGCGGCGCTGGCTTCGCTTCGGCGCGTTCAGCGCGTTCTACTTTGCTCAGGGCGTGCCACTCGGGTTGCTGTCGGTTGCCATCCCGGCATGGCTCGCCGAACAGCACGCGAGTGTCGGTGAAATCGCCTTGTTCACGTCCGTGGTGTCCATCCCGTGGGCGTTCAAGCTGGTGGCGGGTCCGTTCATGGATCGCATCACGTTCCTTCCCATGGGATTTCGGCGTCCTTGGGTGCTGTTCGCGCAAGGCGCGCTGACCATGTCCCTGCTGGTTCTCGCACTCACCCCATTTGATGTGGGCGCGATGGCACCGCTGATGGTCGTTGGGTTTGTGACCAATGCCTTCGCGGCCACCCAAGACGTTGCCGTCGACGGCATGGCCATCGATGTGCTGCCCGTCGACGAGCGTGGTCGGGCGAACGCGTTCATGGCGTTTGGGCAGGTTGCAGGGTCCTCGTCCTTCGGTGCCTTGTGCGGGACATTGCTGCCCCTCGTCGGGCTGCCGCTGACGGCGTCGTTTTGCGCGGCCACGGTCGCAGCCATCTTCCTTTTAGTTGGCATTGTTCGCGAACGGCCGGGCGAACGGCTATTGCCGTGGTCGTCGGGTGTAGCGACCGTTAGGGCGGAAGTTGCCGCACCGTCGATTGTCGACAACTTCCACGACCTGTTCCGGGTGCTGGTCATGCCCATGAGCGTGCTCTTGGTCGTGGTTTCGTTTGCCTACTTCCTTCGCGGCGGCCTCGTTACGCCGGTGTACACGGCGTTCGCAGTCCAGGAACTGGGCCTGTCCGGCGCACGCTATAGTCAGTTCGCTAGTGGCATGAGCCTTGCCGCGGCGGTCATTGGCGTCGTCATCGGACCGTACATCGACCGATTCGGTGCGAGACGGTTCCTTCTTGGTGCGCTCGTCACGGGGGCCGTATTCCATCTTGCGGCGGGCATGTTGGCGGATGACCGGGGCAACCTCATCGTCTTCGGTTCCCTCGCGATCGTGGTCTATGTCGTCGGACAGGTCGTCTTCATCACCGTCATCGCCCTGTTCATGAACCTATGCTGGACCAAGGTGGCCGCAACGCAGTTCGCCGTCTACATGGCGCTCGCCAACGTCGGCATCGCGTCCGGCGGTCTGCTGTTCTATCCCGTTGCCGACCACCTGAGCTTCGGCCAGGACTTTCTCATCATGGCGGGCCTCTTCACCGTGTCGGCGGCGGGGCTGGTGTTCTTCAAGGAAGGCGCGCATACCCAGAGGCTGGAGGAACTCAGGGCTCGCGCCGTGCGGAAGTAGCGGTTGCCAGGCGTCGCCGAATGCCTTGATTTCTCGCGCCCGTCGGATGGCGACCTCGGTGTCGCCGCCGCCGCGATCACAGAACATCGGCGTTTTGTCAGCAGCGTCGAAGAACGGACCATCGAACGCGCCGGATCCTGCGCAGGCCATATAGGCGGGGACGAGAGCCAGCCGCTTCATTGCCGGAGGCGCTAGCGGAACTCGGGCATGACCTCTTCAGCGAACAGTTGGGCAGGCTCCTGCGTGTCCCTGCCGAAGAACTCGATGACGAACATCGTACAACCCAAATCGATGTGCTTCTGGATCTGTTCGGCGCAGCGCTCCGGGGTGCCCGTGATCGCCAGCGGCCCCTTGGGGTCGCCCATGTGGCCGCCGAAGATCCGCTGGGCCTGGTCGGCCATGGGCCCGGCCCTCTCGGCATCGGGCGCGATCGTTACCAGGCATTGCTGGCTAGCCACGATCTCGCCGGGGTCCCGCCCGATCGTGTCGCAGTGTCGATGGAGAACGTCGATCTTGTGTTCGAGCGATGCCTGTTGGCCGGCCTGGTTATTCCAGATGTCGGCTTCCCGGGCGACGATCTTCAGGGTGACTCGCTCACCGGCGCCGCCGATCAGGATGGGCACCTTGCGCGGCGGCTTGGGTTGGCAGACGACGCCGCTTGCCTGAACGTAGTCGCCGTCGTAGGCAACCTCGTCCTCGTCTCCCCACATCCGCTTCAGGAGTGCGACGGTCTCCGCGAGTTGCTTCAGGCGTTGGCCCGTGTCATGAAACGGCATGCCGAAGTCGGTGAATTCCCGAGGCATCCAGCCGCCACCGAGTCCGGCGATGATCCGCCCACCGGCGATGTTGTCCACGCTGGCTATGGTCTTGCCGAGTTGGGCAGGATTGCGCATCCCGGCGGGGGTCACCAGCGTGCCGAGTTCGACGCGCTCGGTGATGGCGGCGACCGCGGCGATCATCGACCAGGCTTCGAGGATCGGCAGTTGCGGCGACTGCGGGCCGTAGAGGTGGTCGCATACCCATAGCGAGTCGAATCCCATCGATTCGAAGGCACGTGCCGCGTCGGCGGCCGCTACCCACGGACGCTTGATCTGCGGCAGGGTAACGCCGAAGTGGGCTTTCGCGTTGGCTGTCATCGGAGTCCTCGAGAGCTGGGCTACTTGAAGCAGCCTAACATCATGGAGCCGAACATCATGGGACACCCACCCGTCCGCTACCGAGGCGTCTGCCCCAAGGGACACCCACCCGCATGTTTCGAAGGCATGTCCTCGCCGGAGGGAGAATCCGGGTGCGAGGGTCTCGGCTGACCGCGAGGCGGTCGGGTCTCGTATCATCAAGGGACACCCACTACCGGCGTATCATCAAGGGACACCCACTACCGGGGTCCGCAATGGCACAGATCGAGTTCGAGGTCGTCGAAGGCTGGGAAAAGCTCCCGGAAGGATGGAGTTTCGTGGAGGTCGCCGGCGTCGCGACGGACTCCAAGGACCGGGTCTATGCCTTCAACCGGGGCGAACACCCGATGATCGTGTTCGACGCCCAAGGCAATTTCCTCGATGCCTGGGGCGAGGGCGTCTTCGCCAATGCCCACGGCATCTACATCGGTCCGGACGACCGCATCTACGCGGCCGACAACGTCGACCACACGGTGCGGATCTTCACGCCGGACGGCAAGCTGCTCCGGACCTTGGGCGAGAAGGACAAGCCCGCCGACACCGGTTTCGTGCCCGGACGTTCGGCGGTGCAATACGGTGGCGGCCCGTTCAACCGGGTCACGAACGTGGCGCTGTCGACACCGGGGGAAATGTACGTCGCCGACGGCTATGGCAACGCACGGGTGCACAAGTTTTCGGCTTCCGGCGACCACGAGTTCTCGTGGGGCGAACCCGGCACGGGCCCCGGCGAGTTTCGCTTGCCGCATGCGATCGCGGTGGATCGGGACAGCACGGTCTATGTCGCGGACCGGGAGAACTCGCGTATCCAGGTGTTCACGGCGAACGGCGACTACGTCAAGGAGTGGACCCACGTCATCCGGCCGGACGATCTCTACATCGACGACGACGACATCCTCTACGTCGCCGAGTTGGGCGAGATCGCGGGTCGCAGCCCGGACCACGAAATTCTGCCCCACACGCCGCATGCCCGGGTGACCGTCATGGACCTAGACGGCGAGGTCATCACCCGCTTCGGGGGAAAGGACCCGGTACGTCCCGGCAATTTCTTCGCCCCGCACGGAATCTGGTCCGACTCCAAGGGTGACCTGTACGTCTCCGAAGTGGTCTACAGCGGGGGCGGGAACCGGGGTCTCGTGCCCCTCGACTGCCACGCGCTGCAGAAATTCGCGCGTATCAACGCCGAGTGATCCGGTCAGTCGTTGGCGTGCACCGCGTCGTGTTCGCGCTCAAAGGAGTGGTCGTGCTTTGCGTAATGGGCGTTGGGCTGTCCGGCGCGGCGGTGGAGTCGTTGACCACCAAGGTGCATCGAAAGATCCCGCACGACCCGGGGGCGTTTACCCAGGGTCTCGTCTTCTGGGAAGGAAAGCTCTATGAAAGCACCGGACGGCGCGGCCAATCCGAGGTGCGCCGGATCGACCCGGACACGGGGACCGTCGAGCACCAGGTCCGGATTCCCGTGCTGTTCTTCGGCGAGGGGCTCGCCCGGGATGGACAGCGCCTCGTCATGCTGACCTGGCATGCCGGACAGGCGTTCGTTTTTGGCCTGACGGACTTCGACCGTCTCGGAACGCTCACCTACCGGGGCGAGGGCTGGGGTCTTTGCCACGACGGCGACCGTTTCGTGATGAGTGACGGCTCCGACCGGCTGAGCTTCCGCGACAGCGAATCGTTCACCTTGCTTGGTCAGGTGGCGGTCACCAACGAAGGCTTGCCGCTTGCGAGTCTGAACGAGTTGGAATGCGTAGCGGGCGAGATCTACGCCAATGTCTACAGGCGCGACACGATCGTGCGAATCGACCCCACCACTGGGCGCGTCACGGCACGCATCGATGCCGCGGGTCTCCTCGAGGCGGCGGAATCGCGGGGCGTCGATGTGCTGAACGGCATCGCCTATGCCCCCGAACGGGAACGATTCTTCATCACCGGCAAGCTATGGCCTGCCATGTTCGAAGTGACATTCGTCGACGAGTCCGCATCAGCGGTGCCCAGTGAGCCGAACGGACACTGACATCGAGTGGGCGTACCGCACGGTTGGCGCGCTGGCGCGAGTCGCGAAAGGCAGATCGTCGAGTGGGCCCGGAGATATGATCGCCGGGCCGTCGTTGTTCTGCCTAAGACCCGGCCGTTGGGCTATTTGAGGCCGCGACGGCGGCCCGCGGCCTCCGCGAGTTCGCCCAGGCATGCCACGGTGTCGTCCCAGCCGATGCAGGCATCCGTCACGCTCTGGCCGTAGGCCAGTTCCGGGCCGAGGTTCTGCCGCCCGGCTACGAGGTTGCTTTCGATCATCACCCCCATGATCTTGTCTTCGCCGTCGGCGACCTGACCGGCGACGTCCTGGCAGACCGCGATTTGCCGGTTGTGGTCTTTCAGGCTGTTGGCGTGGCTCGCATCCACCATGAGGCGGTCGTTCAGCCCCCGTTGATCGAGGATCCGGCTGGCATAGTGCACCGACGGGTTGTCGAAGTTGGTCTTGCCGCCGCCACCTCGCAGGATGATGTGGCAGTCGTCGTTGCCCGCAGTGGAGAAGATTGCCGAGTGGCCGGCCTTGGTCACCGAAAGAAAGATGTGCGAATGCTCGGCGGACTTGACGGCGTCGGCGGCGACCTGGATATCGCCGTCGGTACTGTTCTTGAAGCCGGTGGGACAGGACAAGCCGGAAGCGAGCTGACGATGAATCTGGCTTTCGGTGGTGCGCGCGCCGATTGCGGCCCAACACACGAGGTCGCCGACGTACTGCGGCGTGATGGGATCCAGGTACTCCGTGCCGGTGCCGAGACCGAATCCCACGATGTCGCGGAGTAGGGCGCGCGCGGTGTGCAAGCCCAGATTGATGTCGAAGGAGTCGTCGAGGTTGGGATCGTTGATAAGTCCCTTCCACCCAACGGTGGTCCGCGGCTTCTCGAAGTAGACGCGCATGACGATGAGCAATTCGTGCGCCAAGGCGTCTGCCTGTTCCTTGAGTCGCGCGGCGTATTCGCGCGCCGCTTTCGGGTCGTGGATGGAGCACGGCCCGACGATGACGAGTAGGCGCGGGTCGCGTCCGGCGATGATCTCGCTGGCGTGACGGCGGACGTTGAACACCAAGGTCGAGTGTTCGGCGGCGAGCGGCAGGTCATCGATCAATTCGGATGGGGCGCGTACTTCCGCCATGCCGGTAATCCGAACGTCGTCGGTCAAGTACTGCATCTGCCTGCTATTGATGGTCGAAACGAACGCGCAAACTTAGCGCGTGCCAAGCCGGATGTACAATCGCCCCATGACGGCCCGTTCCCGTTCGGCGTACTTCCAAGCCCTCGGCATCGATGTCTGGGTGCGCCGGGGGACACATACGGGTGGGCCCCCGGCGGTCTCGACACCCGCCGACAGCCGAGCCCCGACCACACCGATACCGCGGCCGCAGACATCCCCACAGCCGCGCCAATCGCCTCCACGCCATCGGGAACCGCGGCGTCCCGCGCCCGTGCCGGACCGACCCGCAGCCGAGGAGGCGTTCCGAGTCCGATGCTTCCAGTACGGACGCGTGTTCGCAGCCCTGGCTAGGGATGCCTGGCCCATGCGCCGTTTCCTGTTCGACGTGGCTTGGGCGCTGAACGGTTTCGAGCGCGCCGAACGACGAGATCTTGTATTCGATTGGCCCCAACCGGGCGCCGTCGCCGACGGTGGCGCGAAGGCGTTTGGAGCGTTCGTTCGCCACCAGACCGGCACCCGAGAGGGGACCCGCATGTTCATTGCCGGCGCGCAGGTGGCAACCCTGCTCGGTCAGCCGGCGCCCAACGAGTCCTGCATCCTGGACGGTCGCCTATACGTACGGCCGGACGCGTTGGACACGGCGGGGAAACGTACGCTTTGGCGGTTGATTCAAGAGATGGACGAATCGGCTTGAGCGGAGCCGCACGGCCGTGCGGCTATAATGCGCCGCCTTCTTGACGACTCCACGGACCCTTGAACGTTTCATCCACGGCGTGCGCCGAACTCGGTGGCAACGCGGCGAGTTCGACTGACCTTCCCCGCGAGGTGGCGCGACGCCGTACCTTCGCCATCATTTCCCATCCGGACGCCGGCAAGACCACGGTAACCGAGAAGCTGCTGCTGTTCGGCAACGCGATCACGCTCGCGGGCACGATCAAGGCGCGCAAGTCGAAACGCCACGCCGCGTCGGACTGGATGGCCATGGAACGCGAACGGGGCATTTCCGTCACGACCTCCGTGATGCAGTTCGACTACGGCGACTGCGTGGTCAATCTGCTCGATACGCCGGGCCACGAGGACTTCTCGGAGGACACCTACCGGACACTTACCGCCGTCGACTCGGCATTGATGGTCATCGATGGCACGAAGGGGGTCGAGCCACGAACGATCAAGCTGCTCGAGGTCTGCCGGCTTCGGGACACTCCCATCATGACGTTCATCAACAAGCTTGACCGCGAGATTCGCGAACCGCTCGAGCTTGTCGACGAGATCGAGGACACCCTGCAGGTCGAGTGCGCCCCGATGACCTGGCCCATCGGCGCCGGCCGGTCGTTTCGCGGCGTCTACCACTTCGGACTCGACCGGATCATCCGCTACGAGTCCGGCGTCGGCGACCGCATCCACCAATTCGCCGTCATTGACGGCCTGCGTAGTGACCAAGCCCGGGAATGGCTCGGTGACGAGCACGGCGCATTTGTCGAGGAAGTGGAGCTCATCGAGGGTGCCAGCCACGGCTTTGACCGGCGGGCATTTCTCGATGGCACCCGATCGCCGGTGTTCTTCGGTACGGCGTTGGGCAACTTCGGCGTCAGGGAGTGTCTCGATCACCTGGTGCAGCAGGCACCGCCACCGGGAGACCGCAAGGCGGAGAATCGCGCCGTCGATCCCGGCGAAGCGCCGTTCTCGGGGTTCGTTTTCAAGATCCAGGCGAACATGGATCCCAAACATCGGGATCGGATGGCCTTCATGAGAGTCTGTTCGGGTCGCTACCGCCAGGGCATGCGCATGCGCCATGTCCGCCTTGGCCGGCAAATGAAAGTGACGGACGCCGTTACCTTCATGGCGGGCAGCAGGGTGCGGGCGGGTGAGGCGTACCCCGGGGACATCATCGGGTTGCCCAATCACGGGGGGATACAGATCGCCGACACGTTCAGCGAGGGCGAACACCTGAAATTCGGCGGCGTGCCGAACTTCGCCCCCGAACTGTTCAGGCGTGTACGACCCCGCGATCCCTTGAAGTCGAAACAGTTGGATCGGGGTCTGCGCCAGCTTTCGGAGGAGGGCGCGACGCAAGTATTCTTCCCGCTCATGACGAATGACATCGTGATCGGCGCCGTGGGGTCGCTGCAGTTCGACCTGGTGGCGTACCGTCTGGACGACGAGTACCGCGCCGACTGCGTGTTCGAAACGGCGGACATCTACACCGTGCGCTGGGTAACGGGGGACGCCAAGGACATCGACGAACTCAAGCGCCGCCACGGCGAACGCCTGGCGCTGGATGGTGGGGGATGCCTCGCCTACCTGGCGCCCACCCGGGCGAACCTCGCCCTCGCCCTGGAGCGCTGGCCGAAGGTGCGTTTCGCGGCGACGCGTGAACACTGATCGGGCCGGGCGACCGTGGACCTCCCTCTAAGAGAAGCGTTGGAGCGTTTTCTCGACGGCGGGGACGACCCCGTCGAAGGTGCGTTGATCGTGGCGGAGATCGTCGACGAAACCGCCGATGCCAACTGGTCCCGTGACGAAATCGGCCGACTCGCCGACGCCATCGGCACCCAAGGTGAGATCACGCCCCGACGCGTCGTTCGGCAGTTCGCCCAAAGCGGCTTCCGGGGAGCGCGGAAGAACTACTACGAGGTCGACAACAGCGTCCTCCACCACGTCCTGCGCACCCGCCGTGGCATACCCATCTCGCTTGGCGTGGTGCTCATCGGCATTGCGCGGCGTCTCGGCCTCGACGCACTCGGGGTCAATTTTCCCCGCCACTTCCTGGTCACGATTGACGACCTGCTCGTGGATCCGTTCGCGGTCTCGCCAACCACGATCGACAACTGCCGACAGTGGCTCAAGGAGAACAAGGTCGACGAGACCGGCGCGTTCAACATCGCGGATGCGCGTGACATCGCCGTGCGCATGCTGAACAACGTCCGAATGCTCGTCCAAGGCCAAGGTGACTTTTCGCGCGCGCTCGAAATCTCGGACTACCAGCTGATGATCTTTCCGGACTCGTACGGCCTTTACGTGGAACGTGCGGACGCCTGGCTCGGCCTGCGTGCCCCCGAGATGGTCGTCCGAGAGTTGGAGGAAGCTGTCCGCCACGCGCCCGACGACGCGATCGCGGACCGACTTCGGGACCGTATCAGCCAAGCGCGCCAACTGAAGTCGGTGGTGAACTAGCCGGCGTACGGGTTCTTGATCGCCAACGAGACCGGTTGGTCGTAGCCGGGAACGACGATTTCGTCGGTCGAGAGTCGGAGGTCGTCGCCGTCGAGGACGCCTTGACCGTACCGGTAGATGGTCTGGGCGTCGCCACGGGTCGCCGCGGCATCGTAATCGAGAGCCTTCCCATGCACGGCATCGTTTAGTTGCGCGTGTCGCCGCATCGCCTGCGCACCGTGCCTGGCCTTCAGCATCTCGCGGGCGACCCGCGGGCTTAGAAGTACGCCGGTGGCGTTGTTGCCGCCGAACCCCTTTGAGTTGACGAAGGCAATGTCCAGGGAATCGGGATCGACCTCCACGTGGCCCGGCGCGATGCGCAGGTGGCTTTTGTGGACGTCGTCCGCCGGGCGGTCGATGGTGGCGATGCCGGGAATCCAGCCGTAGCGCCAGGTGCCCAGCGCCGACGAGGTTTGGTCGCCCGACGCGGGTGCCAGGGTGTGACCGACATACGCCTTGACCGCGGCCACGGTCCAGCGATCGATACCGAAAGTCTTGGCCATCTCGTTCAGGATGTGCGACTCGGTAACCCGGTTTTGCGGTGTGCCCGTGCCGTGGGCGTGCACATACGACCGATGCCGCAGCGCATCCTCGCCCAGGATCGCCCGGGCGCATGCCATCGCCTTGGCAACGGTGACGTAATTGCCGATTCCGGGACCGGGGATCGACTTCTTGAATCCGTCGGCATTGACGAAGACGTCCCCCACCGCGGCGTGGATGTCGGCCCCCAGTTCGATCGCCAGCGCGTCATCTGTGACCACGACGTACACCGCCGCCTCAGCCAACGTGAATCCGCAGTTCTGTGCGAACGGTCGGCACGCTCGGCGGTTGTCCACGGTGTTGGCGCCGTCCAAGGCCATCAGCGCGTCGTCTTCGGCCAGCGCTCCCATGGTTCGGTATGCCTCGACCACTTCCGGCACGATCGGCGCTTCGGCACCACCCACGACGGCAACCCGGCAACGCCCGGCGCGGATCTCGTCCACGGCGGCCTTGAGGTTGTACAGGAAGGTCGCACAGGCACCGATCACACCCGCGGTCTGACCGACGCTGCCGATGACATACGCGTTGACGAAATCGACGGGCATCTCGGGAAGGCCAAGCGCTGCCTGCTTGGCGGTAGGTCGCTTGCCCATCATCGGGGCTTGCATCATCCCGCCGTTGCTGCAGTTGTCGAGTTGCCCCATCGCGCTACCCGAATAGGCGGCGAACTCGTCGGGCCGGACGAGCTTCCGAAACCGTTCCCAGGGGATGCCCACGGACTGAACGGCGTCGGAAGCGCCGTAGACGTTCAGTTGGAGTCCGCGGGGATGGTTTCGCGAGGGATAGAGCTTGTCCGGCTCGAATCCGGACGGCGTCTGACCGGCGGAGGTCACCCTCGACGTCCGCTTGTCAGCGATCAGCACGTCGAGACGGTCGGCCGTCACTTCGATATGCCCGTCTTCGCGCTGGCTCAGCGACCAACCGGGTGGAATCTCATCGGGCAGGTCCCGTTTCGAAATCACGAAGCTCATCGGTCCCGACGGGGCCTGCGCGAGCCGGGCGTTGCGCTGCCACCCGATACTTTCCGGGTCGAAGCAGTCGATGCGCCGAATCAGCGTGTTGTCGAGGATGTGCTGGCGCACCGACTCGTCGGTCGGGTCGCCATCGACGTTCATGAGCCCGGCAAGGCTCGCGTAGGTGTCATCCGCCGCGTCTTTGCCGAGCACGTCGATGACCGTTCGCCGGTAGGCATGGTCGAAGGACACCCGGCCCGCTGGGTTGATACCGCCGAACCCAACGATGACCGGCACTGGCGAACTCATTTGCTACCCGTTCTCCTCGGCTATTCAAGCGCGGCAGCTCAAGCGCGGTCGCTTGGACCCTCGCGCGGTCGGTGCGAGTCTACACGCCTTCGATCGCGATGGCGGTGGCTTCGCCGCCGCCGATGCAGAGCGACGCAATGCCACGTCTAGCGCCCCGGGCGCGTAGTGCGTGGGCGAGCGTCACGATCAGTCGACTACCCGTGGAGCCGATGGGGTGGCCTTGTGCGCAGGCGCCGCCGTAGATATTCACCTTGTCGGGATCCAAGCCGAGTTCGTTCATCGCCATCATCGGCACGCACGCGAACGCCTCGTTTATCTCGAAGACATCGACGTCGTCTTTTGTCCAGCCGACGCTCTCGAGAAGTTTGGCGATGGCCCCGGCGGGGGCGACCGTAAACTTCGCCGGGTGAATCGAATGGGTGGCGTGGCCGACGATCCTCGCCAGCGGTTGGGCTTGGCGGGCCGTTGCCTCGTCGCCGA
Organism: Pseudomonadales bacterium; assembly: GCA_021295895.1. Lineage (GTDB taxonomy): Bacteria > Pseudomonadota > Gammaproteobacteria > Pseudomonadales > Azotimanducaceae > VXYL01. Next base: position 12,860 of record JAGWBM010000008.1, on the reverse strand, counting down.
CGACAAGGGCCGATGCCCCGTCGGAGATGGACGAGGCATTGGCGGCGGTGATGGTGCCGTCCCTCTTGAACGCGGGTCTCAAGCTCGGGATGCGCTCGATCTTGGACCGACCCGGCTGTTCGTCTTCGGTCGCCTCGTCCATGGTGGCTATTTCGTCGTCAAGCGCACCGGACGCCATGGCGGCCCTTGCCTTGGTGACCGAGCCGATGGCGAACGCATCCATGCCTTCCCGGGTGAGTTGGTGTTCGTCGGCCGTGTTCTGCGCGAAACGGCCCATGGAACCGCCGGTTTCCGCATCCTCCAGGCCGTCGAGGAACATCGAATCGGCGAGTTCGGCGTGCCCCATGCGCAGACCGGCCCGGGCTTTCTGCATCAGGTAGGGCGCATTGGACATGCTCTCCATGCCTCCGGCGACGATGCAGCGTGCGCTTTGCGCGCGAATCAAGTCCGTTGCCAGCATTGCGGCTTTCATCCCCGAACCGCAGACCTTGTTGATCGTGGTCGCGCCGACGCCGTCGGGTATGCCGGCAAGCCGCATGGCTTGGCGTGCCGGCGCTTGTTTGACGCCGGCGCTGACGACGCAGCCCAGGAACACCTCGTCTATGGCATCGGGGTCGATCCGGGCGTGATGCACCGCCGCCTTCACGGCGTGGGCGCCGAGTTCCGGGGCGGTCCGCGTCGAAAGGGCTCCCTGGAAGCTACCGATGGGCGTGCGCTTGGCGCCGAGTAGGTAGGCGTGGTCGGTCATGGGGTCTCCGTCGTATTGTGGCCTTCGAGGAACCGGGGTATTAGCTCGGCGAAGTTGCAGGGCTTGAAGTTGGCGTCGAACTGGTTTGCGAGAATCTTGTCCCACGCCGTCCGGCACGCATTGGTGGATCCCGGCATCGCGAAGACCAGGGTCGCGTTGGCGAGTCCCGCGGTGGCCCGGGACTGAATCGTCGAACTGCCGATTTCCATGTACGAGACCTGGCGGAACAACTCGCCGAAGCCATCGATGGTCTTGTCGAAGAGCGGGGCCAGGGCTTCCGGCGTACTATCCCGCCCGGTGAATCCGGTACCGCCGGTGGTGAGAACGACGTCGACGCTTGGATCGGCGATCCAGGCGCTCACCACGGCGCGAATCTCGTAGACGTCGTCATGCACGATCCGCCGCCCGGCGAGTCCATGGCCAGCCTGTTCGAGCCGGTC
>JAGWBM010000008.1:0-11569 GCA_021295895.1 Pseudomonadales bacterium | reverse complement strand
GGCGAAAATCGGTACAAATCGCACGCTGGATTTAGGACCGAGTTTATGGAATCGTTCACACCCTACTATACCGCGCCCAGCGACGAAGCAACTGATGGAGTGGTCAAAGACTCTAACCACGGAGTAGCGGGCGATAAGGAAGCCGCATGCGGACAGCACCGCAAAGCGCAATAGAGCGATGGACAAGAACGCCCTAGGCGACCTGTATCTGATCGCGGAGGGCCTCGCCCAGGATTCGTCGCTGGTCCCGGAGGCGGAGGAGGAGTTCGACCCGCCGCTGCGCGGCGTGCTGTCCGAGGCAGAAGTCCTGCGTCAGGCCGAAGTGCTCGACAACATGGACATCGACTCCTATATCGAGGCCGTCGTTGCCAGCGCCGAAGACCCGAAACGCATTCCCGCACCGGAGGTGATCCGCCGTCTCGGCGAGGTGGTGAGCGAGGATCTCGACGGACCGTTCTACGCCGCCGAGGTCGGGATGGACTTCGATGGCGAGCCGAGGCGTATCGGCTTCATTGCGCAGAACCGGGCCGTGCGCAGCGGCGAATGGATGCCGGAACACCATCTGAAAGCCGCGCATGCCATTGTGGAGTTCGCCAACCGCTCCCTACCCATCGTCAGCCTGATGGACACCCCGGGCGCGGCCGGCGACGAGATTGCCAACAAGAACAACCAGTCGCACAGCATTTCCCGGCTGATCGCGGAAATGTCCAATACCGATGTGCCGAATCTCGGCGTCGTCTACGGGCTCGGCTACTCGGGCGGTGCGATTCCGCTGGCGGCCAGCAACCTGATCCTGTCGTTGCGCGACGGCGTATTCAGCACCATCCAGCCAAAGGGACTGGCGAGCATCGCCCGGCGGCTGAACCTCTCCTGGCAACAGTGCGCCAAGCAGGTGGGCCTGTCGCCTTATGAACTTCGCCGGCAAGGCAATATCGACGCGATCATCGACTACGTCCCCGGCGAGGATGTCGAGAATCTTCGCCTCGCCATCGTCTCCGGTATTCAACACGTGGAGGAGGGTATCAAGCGCTTCGTGCGCGAGAACCCGTATGTTCTCGACGAGTACCGACGCAGCATCGGACGCTATCTGAATCCGTCCGAACGATTGCGCAAGGTGCAGGCGAGCGCCGCTTTGAAGTTGACCAAGAACCCCACCGAATACCTCAACGTTTTTGGAATTGCCTATCGTTACCTGCGCTACCTGCGGGTACGGCGACGCATCAAGGCGACCTCCACGCAGTCCTACGGCCGATTGTCGGAACAGGAACTACCGGCGGGCGAACTTGCCGCGCGCACCGACCGCGAACGGCGCGAGACCTTCCTGCGCTGGCTTCAGGATCCGGACCGGGTGATCTACGACGACTCGCTGTCCCGTGCCTGGAAGAACTACGTCGACAGGAAGCAGACGGTTCACGACGAGCGTGGGCGCATCATGCAGTTCATTTTCGGCGAACGTCGCCAGAACTACGAGGACGCCCGGCGGACCCTCATCTCGACCGTTGGCATGTACCTCTACAATCGATGGAAGAACGATGCGTCGGGCAATTTCCGCTCGTTGCAGTCTTTCGCCGAGAACGTCGCCGAGACCCGACACCTGTTCCGGGTTTCGGAACTGCTCGAGCCGCGCGTCTTGATCGATGCGATCCGCGACGACGAAGTGCTGGGGCCGGCATTGCGACAGCGGTTTACCCACGAAGGCATGAAATTGTTCGGCGACGTGGCCGACAAATCCGAGGCCTACCTGCGCGAGCAGATCGCTGCCGAACTCAACATGGCGATCACCGAGGGTCCCTTGGCGGCGTCGACGCTCGGTGGATCGTTGTCGTCGCAAGCTCGCAATGCCGTCAACGGCGAGGCGTCGACCATCGTGGCAAACCGCCTGATTCTCGACGATCGACTCGGTACGGGCATGGAAAGACTCGACACCGAGGGTATCGAGCCCGCTTTGTCGGACATGACCGTTGTCGATGTCGTGCTGCAGGAGGAATTGCGCGGCGACTTCGCACGCGAATGCGAGAATCTGTTGCTGTTCGATCAGGTCTACGACCACCTGATCGCCAACCTCGAATCCATCGCCGAGGAAGCGGAGTCCACCCGTGCGCTATCGAAGTCCTCGCTCAGCCGGTTGATCGAGACGGCATTGGCCGAAGCGGCGCAGAGCCTGTCCCAGGACGATGCGGCCGGGCAACGTTTCCGGACGCAATTCTTCGACTGGTACATGCGGACGTCGAAGATGCCCCGGTCAAACCGGTTCTTCCGGGACGTCGAGGAGTGGAAGAAGAACGCCTCGCCCCATGTATCGGACACGCTCTTCGTCGTGGTCACGTTCATGTTCGAGCGGTTGTTGGCGTCCTACCTGCAGTCGGAATGGGAGGGTCGGCGCTACGATGGTCGCATCGCACCGCGCAACATCGGCCGCCGCAAGGACTTCTGGAACCGCCTGGTTCAGGCCTACCGGGATCTCCTGATCCGGGAAACGCTACAGCGCTACAAGCGTGCCAAGGTCACCAGTTACGGCGCGTTCATCAAGCGGTTCTTCACCGACTTCGAGGAATTTAACGGCGATCTCATCAGTTCGGATCCGCACCGTTTTCCGGGATTGCGGGTTTCCATCGAAGGCGCCCTGCAGAAAGGCATGGCACCCTGTGGCGTGGTGACGGGAATCGGCCGTTTCGAAAATGGCGGTGAAGGCCTTCGCGTCGGCACCGTGATCTCCAATCTCGAATTCAAGGCCGGCGCGTTCGACATGGCGAGCGCCGAGAAATTCTGCAAGTTGCTGGTCGCTTGTGCGGAACAGAACCTGCCTGTCATCTGCTTCATTTCGTCGAGCGGCATGCAGACGATGGAAGGTGCCGGCGCGCTGTTTTCGATGGCCGCGATCAACGATCGCATCACCCGATTCGTGCGCGACTACGACCTGCCGGTTATCGTTTTCGGTTTCGGTGATTGCACCGGCGGCGCCCAGGCGAGTTTCGTCACGCATCCGCTGGTTCAGACCTACTACTTCTCGGGCGCGAGCATGCCCTTCGCGGGCCAGATCGTCGTCTCGAGCTACCTGCCGTCGGACTCCCATCTTTCCAACTACCTGTTCAACGAACCGGGGTCCATGCAAGGCCTCGTACAGCACCCGTTCCTGCCCGATCTCGACGACGAACTGCGCAAGATCGATCCCGAAATCCCGGTTCCCCAGGAAACTGTCGAGGATGTGGTCAACCGGATCATGGCGGGGGTTCTCACCCAGGAGAAGCCCGCGATAACGCCGCGCCGACAGTTCAGCGAACGCGAACTGTTCCGTCCGGTCCAGAAGATGCTGGTCCACGCCAGGGGTTGCACGGCGGTGAAACTCGTACGCGTCGCGCAGAAGCATGGAGTCGGTGTCGTCCTGGTGCAATCCGACCCCGACATGGAGTCGGTGCCGGTGGACATGCTCGGTGGGAAGGACGCCGTGGTCTGCATCGGCGGCAACACGCCGGACGAGAGCTACCTGAACGCCCGTTCCGTGGTCCGCATCGCCGAAGACGAACGAGTCGACGCGCTGCACCCGGGAATCGGATTCCTGTCCGAGAACGCCCAGTTCGCGGAGTTGGTGCGCTCGCGCGGCATCAACTTCGTCGGCCCGCCCGTGGCGAGCATGGAAACCATGGGCAACAAGTCGAATGCGATTGCCACGGCGCTGGAACACGGCGTTCCCGTGGTGCCGGGTAGCCACGGCATCCTGACCGACGGCGACCGCGCCGCGGCGACCGCCGCGGCCATCGGCTACCCGGTGCTGATCAAGGCCGTACACGGGGGCGGCGGCAAGGGCATCCAGGTCGTGGAGACCGCCGACGACTTCCACGAGGCGTTTCACCGCGTGTCGGTGGAGGCGCGGGCCGCGTTCGGAAACGGCGACGTCTACCTAGAGCGCTACGTCACGTCGTTGCGCCACATCGAGGTCCAGGTGCTGCGCGACGCCCACGGCACGACCCAGGTGCTCGGGCTACGCGACTGCAGCGTGCAGCGCGACAAGCAGAAGGTGATCGAAGAGTCGGGCTCGACGATGCTGCCGAACGAACTCGACGACGCGGTTCGGCAACACGCGGCCGCGCTGGCGGATGCCGTCGGCTACGTGGGGGCGGGGACCGTTGAGTTCATCTACGACCTCGACTCCGGCGAAGTCTATTTCATGGAAATGAACACGCGACTGCAGGTCGAACATCCGGTCACCGAATGGACCTCCGGTGTGGACATCGTCGGCGAGCAACTGCGCATCGCGGCGGGGGAGAGCATCGCGGACCTGGCGATCGGTGACGACGGCTATGCCATCGAGGCGCGCATAAACGCCGAGAAGGTCATCGAGGCGTCGACGGGCGAACTCTCGTTCGCGCCGAGTCCGGGCGCGATCACCGCGTGCGAACTTCCGGAGGAGGACGGCATCGACATCATTGCCGCCGCCGGCGAGGGTCGCTTCGTGTCGCCGTACTACGACAGCATGATCGCGCAGATCATCGCCCGGGGACCCGATCGGACGTCGACCGCGCAGAAACTCGCGGACTATCTCGATGGGGTACGGATCCAGGGCATTGCGACGAACATCGCCTTGGTCAAGCGAGTGTTGCGCGACGAAGTCTTCCTGCGCGGCGACTACGACACGGGGTACCTGCCGGAGTTCCTGGGTCGTGTCGATGCCAGGGAGTTGATGGCGGAGATCGCCGACGCGGCGGGCTCGGCGGATAGCGCCATCGCGCGGGAATCCATCGCGATCGAGGACAGCGACGAACTCAAGGTGCTGGCCCCCTCGACCGGCATCCTCTACCTGACCCCGTCCCCCAGCGAACCGCAATACGTTGTTGTCGACGACCGAGTCTCGACGTCGGCGACCTTGTGTCAACTCGAGGCGTTCAAGATCTTCGCCCCGGTGCGCCTCGACGATTTCAATCCACCGGACCAACCCCCGCTGTACGAGCCCGACCGGCAGTTCGAGATCACGCGCATCAATGTCAGCGCCGGTCAACAGGTGAACGCCGGCGACCTGCTGTTCGTGGTGCGGCCCCTGTAGGGGACGGGCTTGTCCCGTCGCGGCGCGCCCGTTGGGTTGCGCATTCTCGTGGCATCCGACCGCCGCTACGGGTGAGCTCGGCGCAGGCGACGGCCCCGTGGGCGCGATGGGGGCGTTATTCCACGGCCGTTAATCCAGCGCGGAGATAACGCGATCCACCACGCCCGCGGCGTCGCCCGCCCAGCGCGTGACGACAACTATCCGGTGTTCCGGTACGACACACACCAGGTTGCCGCCGGCACCGATCGCGGCGAAGGCACGTTCGGACGCGCGCGGCCATGCCTGGCGGGCATCGTTCAGCCACCACAGGAAGCCGTAGCGCCGATTGACGGTGCAGGGCGCCAAGGCCGCCTCGATGGACGACTCCGAGAGAATGCGGCGACCGTTCCATCGCCCGCGCGCCAACATCAAGTGGCCGTAGCGGGCGTGGTCGTACGCGCTGATCATGATTCCGCCGCCCCAGTGTGCGCCGCCGGGGACGGACGCCAAGGTGGCGCCGCCAACCGAGACCTGGGCGTTGGCGTAGGCGTGCCATTGCCAGGATGCGGTGGCACCGATGGGCTCCATGACTTCCCGCCGCAATACGTCGGCTAGTGGTTCGCGCCAGACGTGCAACGCCGCAAGAGCCAGGGCGTTGACCCGGATGTCGTTGTACTCCCAAAACTCACCCGGTCGGCGCAGACGCCTAGGTTCGCCCTTCTTGGAGGCGTTCGTTGACTGATTCACCCGGCGGTTGTGGTCCACGGTGTCAGGGATGCCGAACAACTCCCCGGACCATTCGCTGGTCTGCTGCAGTAGATGCCGCCAAGTGACCTGGCCGTTCCGGAATCCGTCGAACAAGGGGTCATCGACGGTGTCCGACACGCGGTCGTCGACGTTTTCGATTAGTCCCCGGTCGACGGCCAGTGCGACGCAGGCCCATAGGTAGCTCTTGGTGGCGCTGAACGTCATGTCGACCCGTTCGGGGGTTCCCCATTCGACGGCAAGCAGACCGTTCTTGACGACAACACCAGTCGCGCCGCCACGTGGCTTGGTCGGACCGATCGGACGGTTGAAGGGTGGCGGATCTTCCCGGCAGACCATGGTGCCCACGTCGACGGGCCAGTCGATCTCGGATGTCTCGGCGTAGTTGCGCGCCCTAGCCAAGGCGGCGGGATCGAAACCGAGCGCCTCGGGGGAAGCCCGCCGCCAGGCTGACGACGGTGGAAAGTCGAGACTGTCCATGACACGCAACATAGCAGTCTGTGGCGGTCCATGGCCATGGCTGCTGCATGGCTACGAGGAGACCCTTGAGCCGGGCGTTTACGACCTGGACGGCGAACGAGATCCATGCCGCGCTGAACGAGGACGCGGCCCTGTTCGGACTTTGATGCAGGCGGCACTCGGCTGTCGCGATGAGGAAGACTTCCTCGTATCGAGGCTGCGGCCACCTAGATCGGATGTCGTCGGCGCAAGCGGGTGGCAAGCCGTTAAAATGGCGGTTTGAGTCCCGGTCCACCTCCCCATGGTCGTCATCGTCGACTACGACGCCGGAAACCTGAAGAGCGTAGAGCGGGCCTGCCGCGAGGTGGGTCTTTCGGCCGAGATATCCAGCGATCCGAAGCGTATACGATCCGCCGCGCGGATCATCTTTCCCGGCGTTGGCGCTGCGGGTAGCGCGATGAGGAGTCTGGCTGCCAGTGGCGTGGACCGGGCATTGGTGAACGCGTTCGAAGCCGGTACGCCCATACTAGGTATCTGCTTGGGCCTGCAGATTTCCCTCGAACACTCGGAAGAGAACGACACGGACACGCTGGGTCTGCTACCGGGCGAAGTGCGCAGATTCCGGCTCGACGACCCGGTCCTAAAGGTGCCGCATATGGGCTGGAACGCGGTGCGCGTTGTCCGACCACATCCTGTTCTCGACGGCATCCAACAAGGCGACGAGTTCTACTTCGTGCACGCTTACCGGCCGATCCCCGCCAACTCGGCTGACGTCATTGCGGAATCGGTGTACGAGGGTCCGTTCTGCTCGGCGCTGGGACGGGCGAACTACGTGGCAACCCAGTTCCACCCCGAGAAGAGCGGCCGGGCGGGCTTGAGCCTGCTCGAGCGGTTCGTCGAATGGGACGGTCGGATCGATGCTTAGCAAGCGCCTCATCGCCTGTCTCGACGTGCGCGACGGCCATCTCGCGAAGAGCATCAAGTTCGTCGACACCAGGAACATCGGCGACCCGGTGGCCAAGGCGCGCGAGTACTACGTCGACGGCCTGGACGAACTGGTGTTCTATGACATCACGGCCTCCAGCGAGGGGCGCCGAATCATCCTCGACGTCGTCGAAGCCGTCGCCGAGCAGGTGTTCATCCCGTTGTCGGTGGGCGGCGGCGTGGCGTCGGTGGCGGACGCGACCGACCTGCGCCTGGCGGGGGCCGAGAAGATCAACGTCAACTCCGCTGCGGTTCGGCGCCCGGGGCTCATCGCCGAGTGTGCCGAAGCCATCGGCGACCAGAACGTGGTGCTGTCGATGGACATCCGCCGGGTTGATCGGTCAGCACGGATGCCGTCGGGCTACGAGATCGTCATCAACGGCGGACGCAAGCCGATGGGAATCGACGCCCTTGAGTGGGCAAAGCAGGGCGAGCGCCTCGGCGCAGGCGAATTGGTGGTCAACTCCATCGACGCCGACGGTACGCGGGAGGGTTACGAACTGGGCCTCACCCGCATGCTCTCGGAAGCCGTGCGGATTCCCGTCATCGCCTCCGGGGGCGCGGGCGAGCCCGATCACCTCTACGATGTACTCACCGACGGCAAGGCGGATGCCGCGCTGGTGGCATCCATGGTCCACTACGGTGACTACACCGTCTCCGGGCTCAAGCGCCACCTGCACGAGCGTGGCGTCAAGATGCGCATGTCCTGGTGACACCATGAAGGCGATACAGATTCAAAACGGCGACCTCGTTTGGGAGGAGAGCGAGGAACCTTCCTTGGGACCGGGCCAGGTTCGCATCGAAAACCACGCAACCGCCGTGAACCGCGCGGACTTGTCCCAGCGCGCCGGCGGTTATCCGCCGCCGCCCGGTGCAAGTCCCGTGCTCGGCCTGGAATGCGCCGGTGTGGTCACGGCGGTCGGCGAAGGCGTCGGCCGCGTGGTCCCCGGCGACGAGGTGTGTGCCTTGCTTGCCGGGGGCGGCTATGCCGAGACGGTGGTCGTGCCTGCCGGCCAGGTGCTGAAGAAGCCCGGCCAGCTCACGATGGAGGAAGCCGCATCGATTCCCGAGGTATTCGCCACGGCCTACCTCAACCTGTTCATGGAAGCGCGGCTCGCAAAGGGCGAGTTCGCCGTGGTCCATGCGGGCGCGAGCGGCGTCGGCACCGCCGCCATCCAGATGTGCAGGGCCTTCGGGAACCCGGTGTTCGTCACCACGGGATCGCAGGACAAGATCGACCGCTGCGTCGAGTTCGGCGCGGACGCCGGCATGAACCGGCACGAAGGCGACTTCGCGGAGGCGATCAAGAAGTGGGCCGACGGGCGAGGCGCCGACGTGATCCTCGATCCCGTGGGCGGCGCCTATCTGGCGGCCAACCTGGCGAGCCTGGCGACGGACGGACGGCTCGTGATCATCGGCCTGCTCGGCGGCGCGACGGCGGACGTGGTATTGGGAACGATGATGGTGAAGCGTCTGCGCATCATCGGCTCAACCCTGCGGGCGCGGTCCATCGCGGCCAAGGCGACGATCATGGATGCCTTGAAGGAACGGGTCTGGCCGTTGTTGGAAGACGGGTCGATCCGACCCGTGATCGAACGCGTCTATCCGGTCGAAGAAGCAGCGGATGCCCACGAATTGATCGCGGGCAATCAGACCTTCGGCAAGGTGGTGCTGCGCGTGCGCGACTGACCGTTGTGCGGGCGTGTGGGTGTCCCCATGGGTGCCCCCTGCCCCGTCTCGCTCGGTTAGACGGTGTCGGTGAACGAAGACGGGCGACCGCAAGGATCGCCCCTACGGGCTCAACAGCTTTCTCATCATCTCCTCGGCGAATACCGGTGCGGCCGCCTCGATCCAAGCCGGATCCGTCTCGTCGCCGGTTTCGTAGGTGATCGACGGAATTGCGTACCGGGTGAAGAAGTAGTTCTTGGCATTGGCGGACTCTGACTTGCTCGGCCGGTGGATGAACTCGAGATCCCGCTGGCGCTTGCGTACGCGCTCGAACCAGTCGGCGGCGAAGGCGTGGGCCGTGCCGTCGCCATCTTGCGGTCGCTGGGTGTAGAAGAGGTGGGTTTCCGTGAGCTGCGTTGCGTGGAAGTCGAGCATCAGGCGCAGCGCGATGCCGCGCTCGGCGAGGTCGGCGAGCAGGGCTCGGACGCTGCGCGTCTCGGGCTGCCTGAAGGGCCCCCAATCCCGGTTCAGGTCGGTCTTGCCGGCGTTGTGCCGCCAATGACCGGCGGCGACGCCGTCGGGATTGAGCAGCGGCACGGTGATCACCGTGAAGGTGTCGCGGAACGAGCGGGCAAGTTCCGTATCCGCGAGCACCGTATCGACGAAGGCGTGCATGGTGAGAGCCCCAGTCACCTCCGGCGGATGCTGACGGCCGATGAACAGGACCGCTTGCGGATGGTTGCCGGTCTCCGCGACCGGGATGGGACGCCCGTGGACGCTACGCCCGAGGGCGCGCACGGCCACGTCGGACCGCTCGGCGAGCGACAGTGTCCAAGTGTCGTAGAAGCGGGTCGTGAGAAGCCGCTGCGATGCGATCCAAACGGGCGCTTCCGCTAGCGGTATGCGCAACGCCAGACGCTGATTGTCGTCGGAAACCGCCACCGACCGGTCGGACATGCGCTGCCAGTTGGTCCCGTCGAGACTGACTTTCGGCCAGAATCGATCGGCGTCGGCACCCACGAACCCCATCAGCACCACGGCGTCGCCGGGTCGCTTTGGACTTGCCCGGAAGGCGTACCAGGGCATCGGCACTTCGACCTTCGAATCCTCCGGACGGATGCTGATGACGAACTTGCCGTCGCGCACGTCGCAGCGGTGGAACGCGCCGCCTTCGAACTGCGTGTCGAGGAGCGCGAGGTCGTTCTCGCAGAACCGGTCCGCGCCGGCCGCGGCGCTGGCGAGCCCGGCCGCCGCCGCTACCGCGAGCCTGGCACGCCAACCCATGGGGCTACTGCAGTTCAGCCCGAAACTCGACGTAGTACCGGGCACCGAGATCCTGGTGCATATCCGCGAAATAGCCGAAGAAGCGGTCGGCAAGCGGAGCGCGCTTGTCGGTGATGTTTAGACCACCGAGGCGGATTCGGGCACTGAGGTTGGCGATGTCGAAACGGTAGTACACGTAGGCGTTGATAGTCCGCATGCTCGGCACGACCCACTCGGTGCCGTCGGGGAGCGTCAACGACGTCTGTACAAATTCGCCGACGCGCAGCGATGACAGCGACGCACCCCAGGCATTGTAGTGCCACCGCAGCCGGGTGGACGCCTTCCACTCGGGATTGCCGTTACGCCCGATCAGATCCTGGAAGCCCCCGACGTCGAAGTGGGCGGGTAGCGTGCCTGCTTCCTGCGCCGCAAGCAGAACGGCCGAGTCACCACCAGGATCCTGCTCGAACTCGCGCAAGCGGGCCATCTGGTGGCTGAACGAGAACGAGCCGAACCGGGTGTCGGCGTCGTAGTAGATGCCGTAGTCGGTTCCGAGCATCGTTCGCGTGTCGAGGTTCGCGTAGCGGTCGTCGATGTAGGCGATCCTGCCCGCCGGGCAGAGCCCGGCGGCGTTGAAGATTTCCACTTCGTCGTCGTCCGCTTCGCCGCGGACGGTCGCGGGGTCGCCGACGAAGCCTGCACAGTTGTTGTTGCCCTGCTCGATGCGCCTCAATAGGTCGAGCAGGGAGTGGTTCTCCTCCCCGAGCAGGCCGATGGTGTCCTCCTTCTCGATCCACCAGGTATCGACGGTGAGCGTCAGTCCGTCGATCGGCGTGGTGACAACGCCGAGCGAGCGGTTGTTCGAACTCTCCGGGATGAGCTTCTGGCTGCCTTGCGCGATGCGCTGGGTGGAGTAGCGGCAACTCAACGTATCCTGGTCGGGATCACCGCCATTCTCCGCGGCGTAGACGCACGCCCAGTCGGTTCGGGTATTCTGCCGGGCCACGATCTCCTCGTTGATGGTTACGAGGTTGGGTGCGCGGAATGCGCCGGACGAGGAACCCCTGAGCAACAGCCGTTCGTGCGGCCGGAACCCGAACGCCACCTTGCCCACCGTGGTGTTGCCAACGTCGGAGAAGTCCTCGTAGCGCAGCGCGAGTTGCACGTCGAGGTTCCGATGCACGGGAACCAGCAGTTCGCCGAACGCGGAGACCACGTCGTGGTCGCCCTTGCTGTCCGGCGTCGGGCTCGAGTTCACGACATCCGACACGTAGGGCCAGGTATCCCCCTGGAAGTCGGTGAAGACGATCGTGCCGTCGAGCCGGGGATCACGGTCGTCGACGAAGGATTCGCGGCGGAATTCCACGCCCGCGAGTAACCCCACGGGCCCGGCGGGCAAGGTGTAGATCTCGT
>JAGWBM010000007.1:42287-72791 GCA_021295895.1 Pseudomonadales bacterium | reverse complement strand
CGCGGTTCTAAGGCCCAAACTCCTCTAGGTCGTCAGGAACCTCAAGGCCGTTTCGGCACGCTGGTGGATGCCGAGCTTGTACTTCTCCAGGTCGAAATCACGGTTCTTGCCCATGGCACCGACGAGATACCGCTTGTAGACGCCTTGGGTGATCGCGCCGAGCCGCCAATGCGAGAAGGCACGGTAGTAGTTGATGCGCGAGAGGTCGCGGCCAGTACGTTCGTGGTACACGGCCAGGACGTGGTCGCGCCCCGGGAAACCGCCGATACCCATGGGGGAGGCGTCTCCGCCCGAGTCCCCGGGCTCTGCCCAGTTGTTCAGCAGATAGCCGAGATCCGCCAGCGGATCCCCGAGCGTGCACAACTCCCAATCGAGCAATGCGGCCATGCGGCCGTCGCGGATGATCATGTTACCGATGCGATAGTCGCCATGGACGATGGCCGAACCGATCTGGCCGGGCATGTCTTCGTGCAACAGTCGTTCGCTCTCCTCCATTTCCGGTATCTCGTGGGTCTTCGTCGCTTGCCACTGCTTGGTCCAGCGTTTGAGTTGACGCTCGATATAGGCTTCCTTTCGGGCCAGGTTGCCAAGACCGACATCGTCGGGATCGATCAGGTGAAGCTTGGCCAGCACGTCCACGATGTGCTCGCCCGACGATCGGCGCTCGTCCTCGGGAATCGTCGCCGTCGCGGCGGCGTCGTGGGGAACAACCCCTTCGACGAATTTCATCAGGAAGAAAGGGGATCCGTTGACGTCTTTGTCCTCGCACAATCCAAACGTCTCGGGCACGGGCACATCGGTGTCCCAGAGCGCCGAAATGATCCGGTGCTCCCGGCCCATGTCGTGGGCGCTCTCCAGGATGTGCCCCAACGGCGGACGGCGCAGTACGTAGGCTTCGCCCCGGCGGTCCACGAACTTGTAGGTGAGGTTCGAATGTCCGCCCGCGATCAGCGTGAACTCGAGCGGTGGTTCGAGACCGTCGATCCGTGCCGCAACCCAAGCGGTGACGTTTTCAATATCGATGCCTTCCACCGCTGCCATAATGCCCCCAAAATCCGTCCTCGTCGTCAATTCGTTCTCTTAACCGTTTCCATCACGAGCCGTCAACAATGAAAATAGCTCCCAGCACGCGGGCCGGCCGGTCCGCACCGGTGCATCGCTGCGATGTCATTGTGGTTGGCGGTTCCATCGCGGGTCTCGCCGCCGCGATGGCTTTTTGTCAGCGGGGGATGACCGTAGCCTGCGTCGAGCGAGACGCGACGCCGATGCCCGCCCATCACCAGCAGGCCTTCGAGCAATGGCAGCGCGACGGCGCTGGACAGATCCGCCACAGCCACATCCTGCTGGCTCCGCTGGTGAACGCGCTGCGTCGCGACCTTCCCGGCTTCTTCGATGTGCTGCTTGCCGCCGGCGCGGAGGTCCTCACCTTCAAGGACGTGGCAAGGAACACCTTCGAAGACCCCGTCTTCGTGCCCGGCGACGATGACATCGCGTTTCTTTCCTGCCGTCGCGTGGTGTTCGAGTTCCTGCTGCGCCGCTACATGCTCAATACGCTCGACCCCGAGGCCTTCGCGTTCATTCAGGGCGATGTCCGCGGACTGCACACCGGCGCGAACGGTGACGTTCACCGGGCTACCGGCGTAACGGTCAAGACCGGCCACGGAAGCCTCGACATCAACGCCGGGATCGTCGTCGACGCAAGCGGCCGCCATACTCGGGTTGCGAGATGGCTCACGGCCGCAGGCATCGAACCACCAGGTCTCGAGGAGCATCCCTGCGGCATCTTCTACACCTCCCGGTTCTACCGTCTGAAGGACGGTGCCGACTATCCCCTCCTGAACGGCCGCACGTCGCTCGCCGGTGGCGTTGCCGGAATCGACCTCGGCTATCTGAAGGCCGGCATATTCCGCAGCGACAATCGAACCTTCTCCATCACGTTGGCTGCCGACCCGGAGGACGAACCGTTGCGCGTTGTCGCGAGGGACCGCGAATTCGACGTGGCCACCCGCGCTGTCGATGTCATGCGACCCTGGGTGGCCCAATCCGTCTCTGAGCCCATCAGCAAGGTCTACCTGTACGGCAACCTCTCCAACTCACGCCGCCGATACTTCCGCAACGGCCGTCCCCTCGTGAGGGGACTCTTCGCGATCGGCGATGCCAGTATTCACACCAATCCGATTGCCGGGCGGGGATGCGCACTGGGTTGGCTCTCCGCTCTTGAACTCGCCGAGACGTTCGATTCGGAATCCGATCCCGAACATCG
This sequence comes from Pseudomonadales bacterium, assembly GCA_021295895.1. Classification (GTDB taxonomy): domain Bacteria; phylum Pseudomonadota; class Gammaproteobacteria; order Pseudomonadales; family Azotimanducaceae; genus VXYL01. Next base: position 70,528 of record JAGWBM010000007.1, on the reverse strand, counting down.
AGCAGCCGACTTCGAGGCGCGAATCGAGCGACTTGTGGTGCCCTGGTACGAGCATCAGGTGCAACGCGACGCCGAGGCGTTGGCGATCAACAAGGCCCTGCAACGGGGCGAAGATCCCTTCGACTTCAATCGCCCTGACGGCACGGTCGACGAGCAGATCCAGCGCCGTGTCATCTTCCGCAAGGGATTGAGCTACGCAACCCGAAAAAGTGTCGAGGTCCTGCGCCTGTTGTTTCGCCAAGTGAACCTACTCGACCCGCCGGGTATGAGAGATGAACGGCCCGACCTTGCCCGCCTTCTCCTAGAGGGCTATCAAAAGACCGCCGACGAGGACGATTCCCCTCGCCCGGGGCGGGCGGAGTTCCTCAAGGCGGTGCAAGCGCCATGACCGCAACCTGGCCGTTCGCGACCTTCGCCAGCATGCCGCCGGTGCACATCGAGCGTGCCAAGGGCGCCTATCTCTACGATTCAAACGGGCGCGAGATCCTCGACGCGGCCGGCGGCGCCATCGCGGTCAACATCGGCCACGGACGCGTGGAGGTGGCCGATGCGATGCGCGATGCGGTCGTCGAATGCTCGTATACCGTCCCACCGTGGTTGACGCCCCAGCGCGAGCGTCTACTCGAACGCCTGATCCGCGATTGGCTGCCGCCGGGGCTGACGCGGATCCATCTCACGGCCAGCGGTTCGGAGGGCGTCGAGACCCTCGTCAAAATCGCCCTGGAGTACCAGGCGGCATGCGGGCGACCCCAAAAAGCCAAGATCATCGCCCGGACGCCCTCCTACCACGGCACGACGTTGGGCGCCTTGGCGCTGAGCGGCCACGAATCCCGCCGGTTCGGTCTCGACCACGCGTTGCCACCGATCCCCGACGTCCCCGTTCCCTATGCGCTGCGCTGTCCCGACGCCGATGTCGGCGGCTACTGCGTCCGCGCCTTGAAAGAGAAGATCGATCAAGAGGACGCGGATACCGTGGCGGGGATTCTCGCCGAACCCATCGTCGGGGCCAGCGGCGGCGCCCTGATACCCCCCGACGGCTACTGGCAGGCGGTTCGAGCACTCTGCGACGAACGCGACATCCTGCTGCTCACCGACGAGGTGATGTGCGGCTTCGGTCGCACCGGTACTCGATTCGCCCTAGATCGTTGGGCGGTCGAGCCCGATGTCATGGTCGCGGGCAAGGGTCTCGGCGGCGGCTATGCGCCAATCACCGGCGTCTACGGCACCGAGGCCGTCGCCGAAACGCTCCAACAGGCTGGCATGAACGTCATGTTCCACACTTTTGCAGCGCTTCCCGCCGCGTGCGCGGCCGCCGACAAGGTCCTCGAGATCCTGGACCGGGAGTGCCTGATCGAGCGCGCCGCGAAAACGGGCGCGACGTTGAAATCGCAGCTGACCGAGTCGTTTGCGGAGCACCCGCACGTCGCCGAGGTTCGCGGCGCCGGCCTTCTGATCGCCGTGGAGGTCGTCGAAGACCGCGAATCCCTCGACCGCTACGCCGCCGAGGACGGCATCACGACTCGTATCACGTCAAGTGGCTATCGACGCGGCGTGTCGTTCTACCCCGGCGGCACGGGCACCCAGCGCGACATCATCATGATTGGGCCGCCGTTCAACATCGGCGAGCGCGAAGTGGGACGAATCGTCGAAACGCTCGTCGCCGCGGTGGACGAAGTGACGTTGGCCTGAGCCTGCGTCGGGCACCAATCGCCCGACGATGTCACTGACCCTACGCAACATCCGGCTCGACGTCGTACGTCTCGCCTCCAAGTGCCCGCCAAGCGCAGACAAGCGTGCTGACGATGCCCCAGGTCAGTCCCAGGACGACCCCGATGTCCAGCGCGGCGCGCCACGGTTGCGGTAGAAGATGTACGACCACGATCAACACGACGATGCCGCCGGTCAGCGCGTAGATGCCGATCAAGCGTTCCCGCGTCGCCCCGAAGTAGCCCATCGCGAACAACGGCGCGAACACGGCGCGGACCGTCGACGGATGATCCCGCAGCCACTTCAGCCGCGCGGCGACCCGGGGCGAGAACGAACGCTGGAATCCGCGCCACCCTTCGGACCAGGCCATGAACACCGCGTTGACGCTCGCGAGGGCGATATGCTGCCAGCCCCACGGCCATTCCATCCCCGCGACCACGACGCCCCAGAGACGGTACACCGCGAACACCAACAAGGCGGACAGGCCCGCAAGGCCCCAAACCGCGCCAACGAGCCCCAAGACTTCCGCTCGCCCTCCCGGCAGCATCGACATATTCCACTCCTAGGAATGGCGCAGTCTACGCGACTCGTCAGGACCAACGCCGCGACGTCCCCCTCTCGCCACCCGGGAGCGCGTATCGCACGACTGAAGCGCCCTAAGAACCGGCGTATCGGCTCGCGAGTGCGGCGGCGAGATCCTCCGGAAACGACGCCGCGCCGGTGTCCAGCGTACCGACGAGCTCGCTCAAATGCTCGTTGTCCTCACGCCCGTCCCAGACCTTGCGGTACTCGCCGGTGCCATAGCCATTGTTCTGCCGGAACACATTCAGGACGTTCTTCGCGACGTAGTTTGCGAACAACTCGTCGAACGTTAGAGGCAAGGCGCGCATCACTCCCGCAAACGCCTCCATATCAAAGCCACGCGACGAGAGGCTTGATCGGGCAAGCTCCTCGACGGCGAGACGGAAGTCCGACCGCGAGGTATCCGCGAGGGATGCCTGCAGGCGTCGCGCCAAGGCCATGTCCAGCTCGCCAGCACGGATGAGCTCCGATAGGCCGAAGTGCCAGATATCCACCACTTCCAAGACGACTTGATCGCGGTCCACGGCGTGGCGTTTCCACCACTTCCAGCCGAAGTGGTCCAGGAGTTCGGCGCACTCGACCCACACCGCCCGGTAGTATTCGTGGCCCTGTTCCGCCCACTCGGGGTGGATCTGTTCGTTGTGGCGGCACTGCATCGCGGCCATCGAGGCTAGTCGCCTCCAAGTGTCCTCGACCGACATCCGCCCTCCGTTTCGCCGTACCGTCTCGCCCTATTGTGCGCGAACGGGGGTAAGTCTTTAACCTCGAATTCCCATAGAATCGTGGAACATCGGGTAAGCCCCGGAAAGGGCCGGAAGTGAGTCGACTCCCGAGAACCGCCATGGTCATGCATCCCGTGGTTCGGGAAGAGGTGCTGCGCGACGACCACATCGATCGACTTCGCACGGCTTGCTCCCTGGTGGGGGATGTCCCCTGCAGGACCTACGAAGACCTTGGTGTCGACGCCAACCAGGTCGAAGTTCTCATCACCAGCTGGGGCTGTCCCCGCTTCCACGCCCATGTCGTCGACCGCTTTCCCCGTCTTCGGCTCATCGCGCACCTCGCCGGGAGCGTCAAGGGCTTCATCGATGAGGAAATCTGGCGGCGCGGAATCCAAGTGACGAACGCGGTGGCCGCCCAGGCGGTCCCGGTGGCGGAATTCACCTTGGCCGCCATAGTTTTCGCCAACAAGCGCGTGTTCCAGCTTCGCGACGCCTACCGGCACCACAGGATGCTTCCCGACGAAAACCCGCTGTGGAAACCCTGGCGGGGCCACGGCGTCGAAATGGGCAACTACCGGAAGCACATCGGCATTGTCGGGGCGTCCAACGTGGGGCGGCAGGTCATCGAGCTTGCACGGCCCCTCGACTACACGTTGCTGGTCTACGATCCCTACCTGACCGAAACCGAGGCCTCGACACTCGGCGCCGTCAAGGCTGGCCTTGCCGAACTATTGAGCCAGTCCGATGTCGTCAGTCTGCACGTACCGCTCCTAGCGCAAACCCGGGGCATGATCGGCGCGGGCGAATTGGCATTGATGAAGGACGGCGCTACGTTGATCAACACCGCGCGCGGCGCCCTCGTTGACCAGAACGCCTTGGCGGTGGAACTGGCGAACCGGCGACTGTTCGCCCTGCTCGACACCACGCAGCCCGAGGATCTGCCCCAAGACTCGCCGCTCTTCGAATTGGACAACCTCATCCTCACCCCGCACATCGCCGGAGCACAAGGAAGGGAGGGCGAACGGCTCGCGGACCTTGTCGCCGACGAACTCGACCGTTTCCGACGGGGCGATGCGCTGCACCATGCGGTTCGGCTGGAGCAGCTATCCAGGTTGGCTTGATCGTAGACAAGCGATCATCATAGGCTATAGACCATTTGGCACAGCGGCCTCGAGAGCGTATCGTCCGCGTATGCGCATCGGTGGAGGATCTGCCAACGAGATCCGCCGACGTACAGGAGACAACATTGAAGATTTATGTCGGCAATATGCCCTACTCCGTGACCTCGGACGAACTGTCGGAACTGTTCGGCGAGCATGGGCACGTGGCGGAAGCCAACGTCATTATGGACCGAGAGACAGGCCGTTCCAAGGGATTCGGTTTTGTCGATATGCCCAATGACGCCGAAGCCAAAGATGCGATCAACGCCTTGAATTCCTCGCAGATGAGTGGCCGGACCTTGCGGGTCAGCGAAGCACGACCGCGGTCCGACCGCGGCGATCGTGGAGACCGCGGAGACCGTGGCGATCGCGGAGACCGCTGGCGTCGTTGACGCCAGGGTCGCTACCGCGACACAAGACCCTACCCGGGTGCCATAGGCCGCCCACGGTGGCCCGTTGAAATTCGGCTGCCGTGGCCGCACATTACCCGCGAGTGAACAATGCGAACCCGAGCGAGGTCTGCGTCCGAAGCCCATGACCATGGAAAAGCTGCCGCTTCTGCCACTTAAGAACGTCGCCGTATTCCCGGAGTTGATCCACGCGCTCATCGTCGGCCGTCCGGCATCGCTCGCGGCCGTCAAGGCAGCGGTCGAAGACAACCGAGAAGTGCTGACCGCGCTGCAGAAGGATCCCAACGACGAGCGGCCGGATCGCGACGGACTCTACGATATCGGGACGGTGGCGACCGTGACCCGGATCGAACAGCGCGAAGGCGGTGCCCAAGTGATCGTCCGCGGCCTGCGCAGAGTACGCCTGCACGACATGGCGCCGGCGAACGACGGCGACGAGGAGACCTCGTACATCGAGGTGGAAGTCGAGGATCTACCCCTGCCGATGCTCCCCGATGACAGCGAGGAGCGAGCCAAGGCATCGGCCTTGATTCGCGACAATCTGGAAACGGCGCGGCGTATCGCCCACATGGCGTCCCCGCAAAACGCCCAGAATGCCGACCAGATCTTCCAGCAGATGGTCGCCACCATCGACGATCCCGTGACGCAGATGTACCGAATCGTCGTACTCGCGGACAACGTGGAGCAAGTCGAGAAGCAGAAAATCCTCGAAATCGACGATATTCAGTCGTTCCTCGAATCCATTCACCATCTCCTACGCCAGGAGATCGCCATCGTGGAGATGCGCCGGGATCTCGAGTCCCAAGCCCGTGAAGGCATCGAACAACAGCAGCGCGAACACGTTCTGCGCCACCAGAAGCGCGCAATCGAACAAGCGCTCGGTGAAGATGACGATGACGAGGACATCGCCGAACTTCGCAAGCAGCTACGCAATGTCAAGCTGCCCGATGACGTCCGCAAGGAAGTGGAACGCGAACTCAAGCGGCTATCGAAGATGTCCACCAATGCCGCCGACTATCAGGTGGCGCGGAGCTACCTCGAGCTGATCGCCGAACTTCCCTGGAATGTCATCACCGAGGACACGCTGGATCTCGACCACGCCCAAACCGTCCTCGACGAAGACCACTACGGTCTCGACGATGTTAAGGAGCGCATACTCGAGTCGTTGGCAGTGCTGACCCTGAACCCCGAAGCCAAGGCTTCGATTCTCTGTTTCGTCGGTCCACCGGGCGTGGGCAAGACCTCGCTCGGGCAATCCATCGCGCGCGCCATGGGCCGGAAATTCGAACGCATGAGCTTGGGCGGTCTGCACGACGAGTCCGAACTGCGCGGTCACCGCCGAACCTACATCGGCGCCATGCCGGGCCGGATTCTCCAAGCTGTCCGTCGTGCGGGAGTGCGCAACCCGGTGCTCATGCTCGACGAAGTCGACAAGCTCGGCCGGGATTTCCGCGGCGATCCTTCGGCGGCCCTGATGGAGATTCTCGATCCGGCACAGAACAAGGAGTTCCGGGACAACTACCTGAACCTACCTTTCGACCTGTCCAAGGTGTTCTTCATCACGACCTGCAATCATCTCGACGGCGTACCGCGACCGCTGCTCGACCGCATGGAGGTACTCGAACTCACGGGCTACAGCGAACTCGAGAAGCTCGAGATCGCCCGCCGCTACCTCATTCCACGCCAACGCGAAAATGCCGGACTCGCAGAAGAACAACTGGACCTCACCGACGAGGCCCTGTCCTGGGCAATTCGACGGCACACGAGAGAGGCCGGTGTCCGCGAACTGGATCGAGCGATTGGCCGCGTCGCGAGCAAACGCGCCCGACAGATCCTGCAGTCCAAGCAGACGGCGGAATCGATTACCGTGGACGACCTGCCCGATCTACTCGGTCCCGAGAAGTTCAAGAGCGATCGACAGCGCGAAAACCTCGTCGCCGGCGTCGCACCCGGCCTCGCCTACACGGAGACCGGCGGCGACGTGTTGTACGTGGAGGCGACGCTTACCCACAAGGACGACAAGACCATCATCACGGGGCACCTCGGCCAGGTCATGCAGGAATCCGTAAAGGCCGCGCGGTCCTACATCTGGTCCGTCGCCGACGCACTCCACATCGACCGTGCCATGATCGAGCAGAACGGCATCCACGTCCACGTCCCTGCCGGGGCCGTTCCCAAGGACGGTCCGTCGGCCGGTATCACGATGGCCACCGCCTTGGCATCGCTCTACAGCAACAAGCGCGTGCGCGACGATATCGCGATGACCGGCGAATTGACGCTATCCGGCCTGGTCCTACCCGTAGGAGGCATCCGCGAGAAGGTTCTGGCCGCGCATCGTACGGGCATCCGTCACGTGATCTTGCCCCGCGACAACGAGGCCGAACTGGCCAAGCTACCGACACCGGTACGCGACGAGATGACCGTCACGCTGGTCGACCGACTCGAAGACGCCGTGAAGGTCGCAATCCCCGACTTAGCGTCCTTGGCGGCATCCAGCAAGGGCCACTGACAGACGTTTGATCTCTGGAAGCTTGCTAACGCAGGCCCTACAACTCCCGAACAACGCGTACGCCCCTCGTGCCGCTCCCCCGATTGCTGAACGACCGGTAACTCACCGTCGCCTCATGGGGCGACGAGTCCCAGGCTCCGCCCCGCAGAACATGCGTTCCGCAGGCACCACCTCGGGCACGTTGGTCATTCGCTGCATTGCGGTAGTCGTCACGCCAACAGTCCGCAACCCACTCCTCGACATTGCCCAAGATGTCGTGGACGCCAAACGCGTTGGGAGGGAAGCTCCCGACGTCGACCCAGCGCATGCCGCCATCCGTGCAGTCGGCAATAGCCGGCTTGCGAAACCGGCTCGCGTAGGTCCGATCGGCGATATTGGCATGGGCGCAGAATACCGTCGTATCGGCACCGAAGTAGTACGCGCCCGTCGAGCCGGCGCGAGCCACGTACTCCCATTCCGCTTCGGTCGGCAACCGATAGCGGTATCCCGTTTCCTCGGTGAGCCACGAGACGTAGTCCTGCCCGTCCTCCCAGCTGAGACGCGACATCGGCAGTCGGCGGAGGGAATTGGACGGCGGCGGGTCTTCGGGGTGTAGTGCCTCCGGTACGGCCTCCGCCCAGCCTTTGACCTCTCGGAATTTCCCGTACTCTTCCCGCGTCGTCTCGAAGACGCCGATGGCGAACGGTTCCGCGACCACAACGTTGCGCACCGGCCGCTCGTCAGCTGACCCGTCTGTCGAGCCCATCCGAAAGCTCCCGGTACCGACCACGACCAGAAGCGGCCCCTTCCCGCCGGATGCGAGCTCGTCACGGAATTGACGACCCGGTTGAACGTCGTATTCCTCCAGTCGAATCGAGTGCTTCAACGTCTTGGGTCCGATGGTCAGCTTCCGTTCGTAGCCGCGATAGCCCACCGCCGTGGCGCGAACGCTCACCGGACCCGTTGGAATGACCATCTCCTCCTGGTAGGGCCGCCACCCGGGCGCATCGGGATACGACACCCTCACCTTGGCGTGTCGGGGACTAACGGCCAGCGAAAGGCTACCTCTCAAGCGCACCATGTCGATGGCGTGGTCATTGCGGCCCCTGGTGAACTCGATCGTCCTGTCCACGGGCGCGTAGCCCTCCCGTCGGGCACGCAACCTGTAGACGCCGACCGGCAGGGTCATTCCTTGTTCATAGCGGTTGCCCTCGATCTCGAGTTCGGCATCGCGGGGACTCCGCGAGATGTAGATCTCGCTCAACGGCACACGTTCCAAGTCGAAGGAGGCCTCCGTATTCTGACGGGGCAGCACCTCGACGGTCTCGGTCTTGCGTTCCCGACCGTGGATCCACGTCGTGACGTCAAAGGAACCGGTGGGGTGAGGCGAGAGCAGCACGGGTGTCACGCCGTCGATGCGCACGCCATCCACGGCGATCGCCGCACCACGGGGATTCGTCACGACCTCCAAGCTTCCGGTGGTCGGCGGGAACTCGATGTGGATGTCCAACACCTCCCCTCTGCTCGATTCGACGCGGCGCGCCACGGCATCGTGGAAACGGTGTTCCATTCGAAGCACGATCTCGCCGGGTACCACGCGCTGGGCGTGGAGTGAGGTCTCGCCAACGGCCTTGCCATCGATGAACACCTTCGCCCCGTCCGGCGACGACGTGAGGTTCAAGGTCGCCGTTCCCAAAACCAAACGCGGCACCATGCCACCGCCGTACCAATCGGCCAAGGCGACCACGACCACGAGAAGCCCGATCAAACCCCAACGCAGCATGTTGCTATGGGCTTTTCGCGTAGCCAATCCCGCTCCCGTGGTACGCCACCGGTTCCCGAGGATACTCGGATTCGAGAGGCCGGTCAGTCGGCGGTCGTCTTGTCGAGCGCCAACAGCTTGTAGGTCACGTTGCGCGCCTCTTCCAGGGTCTCGACAAGGTGCTCGGGCGGAACTTGCCGGAGAATGTTGAGGGCGTGAAGCGTGTGCGAAACCGCGCCGGATAGGCCCATGACGATGTAGTCCGTGTGTTCCCTTCTCGCGACTTCCAATAGCTGTTCGATGACCATGGCTGCACTGTCGTCAAGGTAGGCAGTCCCGGAGAAGTCGAAGATCACGACCTCGTGGTCCTTGATGTCCTCGGCAATCACGGCAACGAGCTTGTGTGACGAGGCGACCGTGATGCTGCCCTTTAGCGCGACCAATCCAACTCGTGCGGAGTAGGGATCGGCTGAACCCGTTTTGCGACCGAGGAACGCCCGGTCGAGGAACGGCACCGAGACCACGCTGTCGAGCTCCAACCGTTCGAGCTGGCGGGCGTGGGCCATTCCCGCGGCGATCAACCCGACCGCCACTGCCGTCACCAAGTCGACGAATACGGTCAAGGCCAAGGTGGTCAACATCACCACGAGATGTTCACGCTGCAGTCGATGAACCCGGGACAACAATCGCCAGTCGATGATGTCCCAACCGATCTTGACCAGGATGCCGGCCAGCGCGGCGTGGGGAATGGGCTCGACGAATCGACCGAGCCCGAGCACCACGCCGAGCATGAGGATCGCGTAGCACATTCCGGATACCGGGGTCCGTCCTCCGGCGCGGATATTCGTCACCGTCAGGATCGGCGAACCTGCAGCCGGCACACCGCCGATCAACCCGGCGACGATGTTGCCCAATCCCTGGCCGACCAGTTCCCGGTTGGGGCGGTGCTGCGTACGCGTCAGCGAATCAGCGACCAGGGACACCAGAAGGCTGTCCACCGACCCCAGCAACGCGAGGATGAGTGCGGGCTCCACCGCGCGTGCCAGGAAACTCCACCCGGGCGATTGCAGCTGGAACTCCGGCAATCCCGTGGGCACCGTCCCGATGACCGGTGCGTCGGTGAGCCAAAGAACACCCAGCAACGTGCCGGCCAAGAGCGCGACGAGCGGAGCCGGGAGGTACTTCGCGAAACGGCGCGGCCAAAGGACAGCGATGGCAAGGGTCGTCGCGGCGATCACGAACGCACTGACGTTCATGTCCGCCACCGCCCCGGGCAGTGCGGCGAGCGTGCCGAGGGCACCACCCGCGACCGAGACCCCGCCAACGAACGGCAGCAGCTGAATCATGACCACGATGATGCCGATCCCAGACATGAAGCCCGAGATCACGACGTGCGGCGTATAGGCGACGAACCGGCCAATCCTCGACAGCCCCAGCAAAACCTGCAGTAGTCCCGCCATGACGACGACGGTGAGGGCTTCGGCGATGTGACTGGCGTAGCCCGTCACGATTACCGCCATCGCGACGGTCATGGGCGCGGTGGGGCCGGAGATCTGCGATCTCGTCCCACCGAAAAGCGCCGCGAAGAAACCAGCTCCGATGGCGCCGTACAGTCCAGCGGCCGCCCCTAGACCCGAAGCCACCCCGAAACCGAGCGCAACGGGGAGCGCCACGACGGTGGCCGTAATGCCGCCGAAAAGGTCACCCCGCAGCGATTGGAAACTGTAAGTGCCGTCAAGCCCTTGCATGAAACAAACACTCCGTTGTTGCCTGGTAGTCAGCGGCGCTCGATGCCGGGAGAATTCGCCCAGCGAATTCTCGGGGCGACCGCGAAGCGGTCGCGTCTTGCATGCCGAATCAGGTCGCTAGTTCCTTGGCCGTTCACGACACATCCCGGTGCACCCGGCGGGGCGATGGAGATTTTGCGCAGCGGAATCCCTGGCGGCCGTGAACCGGCCATCCCCGAAACGCAGCTGCATGGTGTCGAGCGTCTCCGCCGCCATTGAATCACACCAACTGGGCGGTGCAAATTCGGTGTGGTCACCGAATACGGGGCACCTCGCGCAGTCGGCCGTCGTGGTGAACCGCCCGCTCAGGCCCTTCCTACGCGGGCGGGGACAAGCCGCGCCTCATCCGATGCGTGCCAATCGAAGGCGGCACCACGGCGAACCGTCGCCGCCCTCGGTCAACTCGAGCTCAACGCCTCCGACAAGGCCTGCTCGATCTCGTCGGCGGTGGCACCCTGCTCGCGTGCCAACCGGGCTTGGGCTTCCTCTTCCCGCCGCTGCTTGCGTTCCTGGTGGTAGTTCAGCCCCGTCCCGGCCGGAATCAGCCGGCCGACGACGACGTTCTCCTTCAATCCGCGCAGGTGGTCGCGTTTTCCGGTCACAGCCGCCTCGGTCAGCACTCGGGTCGTCTCCTGGAACGATGCCGCCGAAATGAACGACTCCGTCGCCAGGGATGCCTTGGTGATACCGAGCAGAACGCGTTCGTAATCCACGGGCTTGAGGTCGTGGCCACTGAGACGCTCGTTTTCAAGCAACACGTTGACGTACTCGGCCTGCTCGCCCCGGATATAGTCCGAATCGCCCGGGTCGACAATCTCGACCTTGCGCAGCATTTGCCTGACGATGGTCTCGATGTGCTTGTCGTTGATCGTCACCCCCTGAAGCCGGTACACCTCCTGGATTTCGTAGATGATGTACTTCGCGAGTTCGGCGACTCCCTTCAACCGAAGGATGTCGTGGGGACTCTCCGGACCCTCCGAGATGACTTCGCCTCGTTCAACGTGCTCACCCTCGAATACCGAGATCTGCCGCCACTTGGGAATCAAGGTCTCCACCACCGTGTGGGTGATGATGTCACCATGCTCGACCTTCTGGCCGGCTGCCGCCACGATGCGGTGGGAATCGGGAATCGACAACGACAGTTCCTCGCCATCGTCCGCCGTGATCACGACGGTCCTCTCCTTCTCCAGGACGGCGACCTGGCCAGCGACCTCCGCCCGCAATCCCTCGCCGGTGATAACCAGCCGCTTCTTGCCCTTGGTTTCCTTGCCGAAGCTGACCGTTCCCGTCGCCTCCGCGAGAATCCCCGGTTCCTTCGGCCGCCGGGCCTCGAAGAGATCGGCGACACGCGGCAAACCGCCGGTAATGTCACGGGTCTTGGACCCTTCCTGGGGAATTCGGGCAATCACATCGCCGACGCCCACCGCCGCGTTGTCCTCCACGTTGAGGATCGCGAGGTCCGCCAGGAAGTAATGCGCCGGTACGTCCGTATTGGCGAGATTGACCGCTTCGCCCGACTCGTCGACCAACCGAACACCGGGACGCAGATCCTTGCCCGCCGTCGGCCGGTCCTTCGGATCGAGAACCGAAATGCTGGTCAAACCGGTCAGTTCGTCCATCTGCCGGTTCACCGAAAGACCCTCTTCCATGTCTTCGAACACCACACGGCCTTCGACCTCGGTGATGATCGGGTGGGTGTGGGGATCCCAGTTCGCGATGACCTGACCCGCATCGACCTCGTCGTTCTCACCGACCGTAACGAACGCGCCGTAGGGCAGCTTGTAGCGTTCACGCTCGCGTCCATGCTCGTCGACGATCGCGATTTCCCCCGAACGCGACACCGCCACCAATTCACCCGACTCGCGTTTCACATGCTTCAGGTTGTGCATTCGCACCGTACCCCCGAAGCGCACCTGGACGCTGTCGCTCGCGGTTGCGCGGGACGCCGCGCCGCCGATGTGGAACGTCCGCATGGTCAGCTGGGTGCCGGGCTCGCCAATGGACTGGGCCGCGATCACGCCCACCGCTTCGCCCACGTTCACCTTGTGCCCCCGGGCGAGGTCGCGCCCGTAGCATTCCGCGCATACGCCGAAACGGGTTTCGCAGGTAATCGGGGAACGCACGGCGATCTCGTCGACGCCCATGAGTTCCAAGCGTTCCACCCAGGCCTCGTCGAGCATTGTGCCCTTGGCGATCAGTTCGTGTTCGCCATCGACGTCGGCCACTGGCCGGGCGATGACGCGACCGAGCACTCGCGCCGAGAGCGGCTCGACCACATCCCCGCCTTCGATCAGGGCGGTCATGACCAGGCCCTTGTCGGTCCCGCAGTCCGCCGCGGTCACTACGAGATCCTGGGCCACGTCCACAAGCCGTCGCGTAAGGTAGCCCGAGTTCGCCGTCTTCAGCGCGGTATCCGCGAGTCCCTTCCGGGCACCATGAGTTGAAATGAAGTACTCGTTTACCGACAGGCCTTCCCGGAAGTTGGCAATGATCGGAGTCTCGATGATGCTGCCGTCCGGCCGTGTCATCAGGCCCCGCATTCCGGCCAATTGCCGTATCTGTGCCTGGGAACCTCGAGCACCGGAGTCCGAGTAGATGTAGACGGAGTTGAACGACTCGTGGTCGAACTCCTTGCCGTTGAGATCGATCGCCCTCTCGGTGGAGATACCCTTCATCATGGACTGTGAAACCAGGTCCTCCGCCCGCGACCAGATGTCCACGGCCTTGTTGTATTTCTCGCCCTGGGTCACGAGGCCGGATGCGTACTGGGACTCGATCTCGGCGACTTCATCTCGTGCACTGGTGATGATCGCCGCCTTGTCTTCGGGTATGACGAAGTCTTCGATCCCAATCGACGCCCCCGAAGTCGTCGAATAGTGGAATCCCGTGTACATGAGCTGGTCGGCGAAGACCACGGTCTCCTTGAGGCCGACGTTGCGGTAGCAGGCATTGATCAGCCCGGAGATCGCGCGCCGGTCGAGCGGCTGGTTGATCAGCTCGAAGGGCAGTTGCTGCGGCACCAGCTCGTAGAGCAATGCCCGGCCCACCGTGGTCTCGACGAGTGAGGGATCCTCCTGTTCGTCGTTCTCGCGAATGCGCACCTTGACCTTGGCGTGCAGGTCGACCTTGCGGGTCTCGAACGCGCGTGTGACCTCGGCGACGTCCGTGAAGGACATGCCTTCGCCCAACGCGCCCATTTTTTCCCGGGTCATGTAATACAGACCCAATACCACGTCATGGGTGGGCACGATGATCGGCTCGCCACTGGCCGGCGACAGCACGTTGTTGGTGGACATCATGAGTGCGCGGGCTTCCAGTTGCGCTTCCAGCGTCAACGGCACGTGCACGGACATCGTGTCGCCGTCGAAGTCGGCGTTGAACGCCGCGCAGACCAACGGATGCAGCTGGATCGCGTTGCCCTCGATGAGCAGCGGCTCAAATGCCTGGATGCCAAGCCTATGCAGGGTCGGTGCCCGGTTTAGCAGGACCGGATGCTCGCGGATGACCTCCGCGAGAATGTCCCAGACCTCCGCAGTCTCCCGCTCCACCATGCGCTTCGCCGACTTGATGGTGGTAGCCAGTCCCCGTGTTTCCAGCTTCCCGAAGATGAACGGTTTGAACAGCTCCAGCGCCATCTTCTTCGGAAGCCCGCACTGGTGGAGCTTGAGGGTCGGGCCCACAACGATGACCGTCCGTCCCGAGTAGTCGACCCGCTTGCCAAGCAGGTTCTGACGGAACCGCCCCTGCTTGCCCTTGATCATGTCCGCGAGAGACTTCAACGGGCGCCGGTTGGAACCCGTGATGGCCCGGCCGCGGCGGCCGTTGTCGAGCAGTGCGTCCACCGCTTCCTGCAGCATCCGCTTCTCGTTGCGCACGATGATGTCCGGCGCATTCAGGTCGAGCAGACGCTTCAATCGGTTGTTGCGGTTTATCACCCGCCGGTAGAGATCGTTCAGGTCCGACGTCGCGAAACGCCCGCCATCCAAGGGAACCAGCGGGCGCAGATCCGGCGGCAGCACCGGCAGCACGGTGAGGATCATCCACTCCGGCTTGTTGACCTTCCCGTTGGCGCTCGACTGGAAAGCCTCCATGAGCTTCAGACTCTTGGAGAGCTTCTTGCGTTTGGTTTCCGAGGTCGACGTGCGAACCTGTTCGGCGACCTGTTCGACCCGGTTCTCGAGGTCCAAGTCGATCAAGAGCTCGCGAACCGCTTCGCCGCCCATCATCGCCGTGAACTCGTCGCCGTGGCGTTCGATTTCCTCGTAGTACTCCTCGTCCGTGAGCAGCATGCCGGCTTCGATGCCCGGCACCGTACCGGCGTCGGTCACGACGTGGTTCTCGAAATAGAGCACGCTCTCGACCGAGCGCAGGGTTCCGATGTAGCGTCGCTCCACCCACAGATGAGGTGCCAGTCCCGGACGGTCGTCCTGGGATGCGACGTGGTCTTCCCGGCAGGTGTAGCGTTTCGACAGGTGCGACACCATGTCACCGGGGGTATAGGATTGACCCGCCTTCCAGCCAGTCAATTTGCCGTGGCTGTCCTCGCCGTAGCCCGCGTCGAGCAGTAGGCCGATTCGCGAAGGCAACGATTTGAGGAACCAGATGTGGGCGACGGGGCTCGCCAGTTCGATACGCCCCATGCGTTCGCGGCGAACCTTCGAAAGGGTCACCTCCACCCCGCACTTCTCGCACATCACGCCCCGGTGCTTGAGCCGCTTGTACTTGCCGCACAGGCATTCGTAGTCCTTGGTGGGACCGAAGATCCGTGCGCAGAACAAGCCGTCCCGCTCCGGCTTGAGGGTGCGGTAGTTGATGGTCTCGGGCTTTTTGACTTCGCCGAAGGACCACGAGCGGATCATTTCCGGTGACGCCAGTCCGATCCGCAAGCTGTCGAACTCGTCCGGTGCGCTCTGGCCCCTAAACAGATTGATGAGGTCTTTCATGTTCCCTTTAATCCCTTGTTCTTAAGCAACGTGGAGCGTTGTTGCAGCACCTATTCCCTATGCAGGTCGATGTCGATCCCGAGGGATCGGATCTCCTTCACGAGAACATTGAAGGATTCCGGCATCCCGGGGTCCATCTCGAAGTCGCCGTCGACGATGTTCTTGTACATCTTCGTACGGCCCGTCACGTCGTCAGACTTGACCGTCAGTACTTCCTGCAAGGTATAGGCCGCGCCGTACGCCTCGAGTGCCCAGACCTCCATCTCGCCGAACCGTTGGCCGCCGAACTGCGCCTTGCCCTGCAACGGTTGTTGCGTGACAAGACTGTACGAGCCGGTGGAACGGCAATGCATCTTGTCGTCCACCAAGTGGTCTAGTTTCAGCATGTACATGTAGCCGACGGTCACGGGACGGTCGAACGCGTCTCCGGTGCGGCCGTCGTAGAGCACCGTCTGGCCGCTGGTGGGCAAGCCCGCCAGTTCTAGGAGGTTACGGATGTCATCCTCCTTGGCCCCATCGAATACCGGCGTAGCGATGGGTACCCCGTCGCGAAGGTTGCCCGCGAGTTCCAGGATCTCCTCATCGGTCAAAGAGCCCAAGTCTTCGCCCTGACCGTTGACCGATCCGTCGCCGTTGTAGACCTTGTCCAGGTAGCCGCGCATCGTCGCGGCCCGTTGGGCAATGCTGGGCTCCGACTCAGACGGCGCTTCGAGCAACTTCCCAATCTTCTCGCCGACGCCTTTCGCCGCCCAGCCAAGGTGCGTCTCGAGCACCTGGCCGACGTTCATCCGGGACGGCACGCCCAGTGGATTCAGGACGATGTCCACGGGCTCGCCGTTCTCGTCGAAAGGCATGTCCTCCACCGGCATGATGACCGAGACGACGCCCTTGTTGCCGTGTCGTCCCGCCATCTTGTCTCCGGGTTGGATGCGCCGCTTGATGGCGAGGTAGACCTTCACGAACTTGAGCTCTCCCGGCCGGAGATCGTCGCCGCCTTCGATCTTGGACTTCTTGTCCACGAAAACCGCGTCCAGTTCACGGCGTCGTGCCTTGAGCTGGCGTTCCGCCTTGTCGAGTTGATCGTTCAGGGCATCGTCTGCCATGCGCACCCGGAACCACTGGTCCGGGTTCAGGTTGTCGAGATAGGCATCGGTCACTTCCGCCCCGCCTTCCAAGTCGGGCGCACTAGCCGACTCGTTGCCGCGCAGGGCCTCGCGCAGCCGCTCGAACGTGGCACCTTCGACGATGCGGTACTCGTCGTCGAGGTCCTTCTTGATCTCCTCGAGTTCCATGCGCTCGATGTCCAACGCGCGCTTGTCCTTCTCGAGCCCGTCGCGGGTGAAGATGCGCACGTCGATGACCGTGCCGCGGACCCCGGTGGGAACCCGCAGCGAGGTGTCCTTTACGTCGGACGCCTTCTCGCCAAAGATCGCGCGCAGGAGCTTTTCCTCCGGTGTCAGCTGGGTTTCGCCCTTGGGCGTGACCTTGCCGACCAGGATGTCCCCGGGCGCGACTTCGGCACCCACGTAGACGATTCCCGACTCGTCGAGCTTCGCCAAGGCCGATTCGCCGACGTTGGGGATGTCGCAGGTGATCTCCTCCGGGCCGAGCTTGGTGTCCCGTGCGCTGCAGGTAAGCTCCTGGATGTGCACGCTGGTGAACCGGTCCTCCTGCACCACGCGTTCGGAGATCAGGATCGAGTCCTCGAAGTTGTAGCCATTCCAGGGCATGAAGGCGATGCGCATGTTCTGGCCCAGCGCCAACTCCCCGGTATCCACCGACGGTCCATCGGCGAGGATGTCGCGCGCGGCGATCCGGTCGCCTTCCTTCACCAACGGTCGCTGATTGATACAGGTGTTCTGGTTGGAGCGCGTGAACTTGGTCAGGTTGTAGATGTCGACACCGGCCTCGCCCGCCCTCATCTCGACATCGTCCACCCGCACGACGATCCGCGCGGCATCCACGGAGTCCACCACGCCGCCACGTTCCGCGATCATGCAGACGCCGGAGTCACGTGCCACGTGGCGTTCGATCCCGGTACCAACGAGTGGCGTCTCGGTACGGATTGTGGGCACCGCCTGGCGCTGCATGTTCGAACCCATGAGCGCCCGGTTGGCATCGTCGTGCTCCAGGAAGGGGATCAGCGCCGCCGCCACAGACACAAGCTGCTTCGGCGATACGTCCATGTAGTCGACCTTGTCGGGCGCCATCTTCGTGAACTCGTTCAGATGACGAACATCCACGAGGTCCTCGAGGAAATTCCCCGACTCGTCGAGCACCGAGTTGGCCTGGGCGATCACATGCTCCGACTCGTCGATCGCCGAGAGGTAGTGGCAATGCGCCTCGTAGCGAGCCGCTTCGGCGCCGCCAACGAGGTCGCGGTTCGCCGCCTCGGCGTTGGCGCGCGTCATCACCTCGCCAACGCGAAACCCAGTGCCGCCGGCATGGGTAATGCGTACTTCGTCGACCACGTGACCGTCTTCCACGCGACGATAGGGGGTCTCCAGAAATCCGTATTCGTTCGTTCGCGCATACGCGGCCAACGAGTTGATCAGTCCAATGTTCGGACCCTCGGGGGTCTCGATCGGACAGATTCGCCCGTAGTGGGTGGGATGCACGTCGCGGACCTCGAATCCAGCGCGCTCCCGGGTAAGGCCGCCCGGGCCGAGCGCGGACACGCGGCGCTTGTTCGTCACCTCGGACAGCGGGTTGGTCTGGTCCATGAACTGGGAGAGCTGGCTGGAACCGAAGAATTCCTTGATTGCAGCCGCCACCGGTTTCGCATTGATCATGTCCTGGGGCATCAGCCCTTCGGATTCCGCCATGGACAGCCGTTCCTTGACCGCGCGCTCGACCCTGATCAGGCCGACGCGGAACTGGTTCTCGGCCATCTCCCCGACGGATTTGACTCGGCGGTTGCCGAGATGGTCGATGTCGTCCACCGATCCCTTGCCGTTCTTGATCTCGATCAGCGTCTTCAAGACATCGATGATGTCCTGGTTGGTGAGAATCCCGGGGCCCGTGATCCGATCCCTACCTAGCCGGCGGTTGAACTTCATGCGGCCGACGGCGGATAGGTCGTAGCGCTCGGGCGCGAAGAACAGGTTGTTGAAAAGGTTCTCGGCCGCTTCCTTGGTCGGCGGTTCGCCCGGCCGCATCATGCGGTAGATCTCGACGAGCGCTTCGAGCTTGTTTTTTGTCACGTCGATCGCGAGGGTGTCCGAGATGAACGGTCCGCAATCGAGGTCGTTGGTGTAGATCGTGTCGATGCGTTTGACGCCGGCCTCGACGAGCTGGTCGAGGACTTCGTCGGTGATCGCCGTGTTGCAGGAAACGTGGATCTCCCCCGTCTCCTTGTCCACGATGTCACGGGCGATGACCCGACCAATCAGGTATTCCCGCGGTACATCCAATCGACGCAGGCCAGACTGCTCCAAGAGTCGGACGTGCCGGGCCGTGATCCGCCGGCCGACTTCCACGAGTACGTCACCGGTCGCCCCCTTGATCTCGAACGTCGCCACGTCTCCGCGCAGGCGTTCCGCGATGAGGTCCATCGAAAAGCCGCCTTTCTTGACGTGGAAGACGTTGTTGTCGAAGAACTTTCCGAGTATTTGCTCGGAGGAATAGTCGAGCGCTCGCAGGATG
Source organism: Pseudomonadales bacterium (assembly GCA_021295895.1). Lineage (GTDB taxonomy): Bacteria > Pseudomonadota > Gammaproteobacteria > Pseudomonadales > Azotimanducaceae > VXYL01. The sequence continues at coordinate 51,322 of JAGWBM010000007.1, read as the reverse complement.
ATCGTCGCGGGGAGTTTGCGCTTGCGATCGATGCGCACGTAGACCGCATCCTTGGGATCGAATTCGAAGTCGAGCCACGAGCCCCGGTACGGGATGATCCGCGCGTTGTAGAGAAACTTGCCCGACGAGTGCGTCTTGCCCTTGTCGTGATCGAAGAATACGCCTGGCGAGCGATGCAGTTGGGATACAACGACGCGTTCCGTACCGTTGATGATGAACGTCCCGTTCTCGGTCATGAGCGGAATCTCGCCCATGTACACTTCCTGCTCCTTGACGTCCTTGACCGCTTTGTTGGCGGAGTCGCGGTCGTAGATGATGAGCCGCACGCGCACCCGTAGCGGCGCCGCGTAGGTCAACGTGCGCAGCACGCACTCTCGGACATCGAAAGGCGGCTCGCCGAGTCGGTAGTCGACGTATTCGAGGGCGGCGTTGCCGGAATAGCTCACGATCGGGAACACCGAGCGGAAGGCGGCGTGGAGCCCGACGTCGGCAAGCCTCGACGCCCTGACGCCACGCTGCAGGAACTTGCCGTAGGAATCCACCTGGATCGACAGCAGGTAGGGGATTTCCATGGCTTCCGGCAGCTTGCCGAAGTCTTTGCGGATGCGCTTTTTCTCAGTGAAACTGTACGCCATTAGAGTTCCCGTGGTTCGAGTGATACAGAGTTGGTGAGTGAGTCTTTCGCCCTTGCCAGCGTCGCATTTCGATGGTTAGCTAACGGCAAGCGGGACATGCCCCGCGTCCGACGCAAGCCGTCGGCAACGGGTGACTCGCTTCCGCGACGATGCGACGCCGGGGCCGCAGTGCCGACCCCCGACTCGGTGAGCGGGGCGGGGACGAAAAATCCCATGCGCACTAGACCATGCGCACGGGCTACGTCCCATACGTTTCCCGACCGGACGTGCCGGACGGTCTCGGCCGACGCCTCAACGGCACCGGCGAAGCAGATCCGATTCAAATCGCGCGGCCGTGATCTACTTGATTTCCACGGACGCGCCTGCGTCTTCCAACTGCTTCCTTATCTCCTCCGATTCGTCTTTGCCGACGCCTTCCTTGACAGGCGAAGGCGCTTCGTCAACCAGGGCCTTGGCTTCCTTCAGACCAAGGCCCGTGATGGCACGGACAGCCTTGATAACGTTGACCTTCTTGTCGCCAACGCCCGCAAGGACCACCGCGAATTCCGTCTGTTCTTCCGCGCCGGCGTCGGGTTCGTCGGCACCACCGGTCCCCGCCGGTGCAACGGCCACCTGTGCGGCTGCCGCGGATACGCCGAACTTTTCCTCCATGGAGCGGACGAGTTCCACGACTTCCATGACGCTCATATCCGCGATGGCGTTTAAGATATCGTCTTTGGACAAAGCCATAAAGGTTGTCTCCTCAAATGTTGTTCAGTGTTTGCGTGATGTCCCTGCCCGACTAGCCCGCCTGGGCTTCCTTCGAGTCGCGGACCGCGGCCAAGGTTCTCGTCAATTTGCCTGGAACGTCCATAAGCGTTTGGACGAACTTGGAGATGGGTGCCTGCATCACCGACATGAGCATGGCGATCGCTTCATCCCGGGTCGGCAAGGTCGCGACACGATCGATATCGTCCGCGGGTAGCAACTGACCGCCGATCGACAACGCCTTGACATCGAGTTCCTCGATGTCGCGTACGGCATCCTTGAAAAGCCGCGCCGCCGACCCCGGATCTTCGTTGGAGAACGCCAACATGGTAGGACCCGCCGCGACCTCGGCCAGGCACTCGTAATCGGTACCCACGACCGCACGCTTCAAGAGCGTGTTGCGGACGACCCGCAGGTACACGCCCGATTCGCGGGCACGACGACGCAAGTCCGTCATGTCGGCGACGCTAACGCCGCGATGATCGACGACCACCGCCGACAGGGCGTTGCCCGCCGCCGCGTTCACCTCGGCGACGATTACCTGTTTCTGTTCGAGTTGCAGTGCCATGGTTAGACGCCCAGCGAGCCTTCGTCGATGCGCAGGCCCGGTCCCATCGTGGTCGACAACGTGATTCGCTTCAGGTAGTGCCCCTTCGAGGAGGCGGGCCTCGCCCGACGAAGATCCTGGATCAGCGCTTCGAGGTTTTCCTTGACGTGCAGAGGCTCGAAACCCACCGTACCGACCCGACCGTGCACGATGCCGCCGCGGTCGGCGCGGAATTGCACCTGTCCCGACTTGGCGTTCTTCACCGCCGTCTCGACGTCGGCCGTTACGGTGCCGGTCTTGGGGTTCGGCATGAGTCCGCGCGGTCCGAGTACCCGGCCGAGCGCACCGACCACGCGCATGGCGTCGGGGGTCGCAATCACCACGTCGAAGTCCAATTCCCCGCCGTTGACCCGTTCCGCCAGATCGTCGAGCCCCACCACGTCGGCGCCGGCGGCCCGTGCCGTGTCGGCATTGTCGCCCTGGGCGAACACGGCAACCCGCACCTCTTTGCCCGAACCGTGGGGCAACGTGGTGGCCCCGCGAACGGCCTGCTCGGACTTCCTGGGGTCCACGGCCAAGTTCACGGCGACATCGATCGATTCGGCGAAACCGGTCTTCGCAAGGTCGTTGAGCAAGGCCACGGCCTCTTCGATCGGGTAGACCTTCGTTCGATCCACCCTCTCGTTTACCGAGCGCTTTCTCTTACCGAGCTTGGCCATCGCTAACCTCCCGTCGGCCGCAAGGCGGCGGCGTCCACTTCTATTCCGGCGCTACGCGCACTGCCGGCTATGGTACGTACCGCCGCGTCGAGGTCTGCGGCGGTGAGATCAGGCATTTTGATCCGGGCGATCTCTTCAAGCTGAGCCCGCGTGACCTTGCCCTTCTTGTCCGTGTTGGGCGTACCGGACCCCTTGTCGATATTCGCCGCCTTTCGCAACAGGACCGAAGCGGGCGGCGTCTTCGTAATGAACGTGAACGAGCGGTCGCTGTACACCGTGATGACAACGGGAACCGGCAGCCCCGCTTCCTGGCGTTGCGTTTCGGCATTGAACGCCTTGCAGAACTCCATGATGGGGACGCCGTGCTGTCCCAGCGCCGGACCCACCGGGGGCGCCGGATTGGCTTGCCCGGCCGGAACCTGGAGCTTGACATAGGCTTCGACTTTCTTTGCCACAGTTCTACTCCGCGATGTCTCGGCGCACCGCTATTGCGCTTGGACCAGGTGCCATCAGCCTTTCTCCACCTGCGAGAAGTCCAACTCCACCGGCGTTGAACGACCGAAGATCGTCACGGCGACGACCATCCGGCTCTTCTCATAGTTGACTTCCTCGACGACACCGTTGAAATCGTTGAAGGGACCGTCGATGACCCGCACCAGTTCGCCTGGTTCGAACACGGTCTTGGGCGTTGCCTTCTCGCTGCCTTCCTGGACCCGGGCAAGGATCGCCTGCGCTTCGGCGTCCGACAATGGTGCCGGTTCGTCGGCCCGACCGCCGATGAATCCCATCACCCTGGGGGTCTCCTTGACCAAGTGCCAGGTGTCGTTGTTGAGGTCCATGTGCACGAGCACGTAGCCGGGAAAGAACTTGCGTTCGCTGCGCCGTTTCTGGCCAGCGCGCATTTCCACGACTTCCTCAGTCGGTACCAGCACGTCGTCGAAGTGCTCCTTCAAGGAGGACAATTCGATTCGCTCCTTGAGCGAACGCGCCACGGCCTTCTCGAACCCGGAATAGGCATGGACCACGTACCAGCGCATCATCGTTCGTCCCGTTTGAACCAGGTTGGTCGGGTCGAATCCATCTGCGTCGTCGCTCGCATCTCACTACGTCGCACTATCCGATCACCTGCTTCACCAGCCAACTCAATCCCGAATCGAGTCCCCAGAGAATCAGCGCGAACAACAGGATAAGGATCAATACGATCATCGTTGTCTGGGTCGTCTCCTGTCGGTTCGGCCAGACGACCCGCCGCAGTTCCGTCCTCGCTTCCCGTGCCAGGTTCCACACTCGCTGACCGCGTTCGGTCTGCAGTGCCGCAAACCCGGCGACCAAGGCCAAGGCGACCAACGAGAGGGCTCGATACACGAACGGCCAGTCGCCGAAGTACCAGTTGCCCACGACTCCCGCGGCGACGAGCACCATCACGACGATCCATTTCAGCCAATCGACGATGACTCCGGTCTCCCTTGCCGTAGCTGCCACTGATGTTGTCCGCATGCCTCAAGTACCCGGTAGGTGGCAGGCCAGGAGGGACTCGAACCCCCAACCTGCGGTTTTGGAGACCGCTGCTCTACCAATTGAGCTACTGGCCTTCCGGTGTTCGGTCCGCCCCTACCGGTACCCTATCGCCTAGGCGATGATCTTGGTGACGACGCCGGCGCCGACCGTACGGCCACCTTCGCGGATGGCGAATCTCAAGCCCTCGTCCATGGCGATCGGGCTGATCAGCGTCGCTTCCAAATTGATGTTGTCACCCGGCATCACCATCTCAACGCCGTCCGGCAGGTTCACCGACCCGGTGACGTCCGTCGTCCGGAAATAGAACTGCGGTCGATAGCCTTCGAAAAACGGCGTGTGCCGCCCGCCTTCGTCCTTGGACAGAACGTAGACCTCCGCCTCGAACCGGGTATGCGGGGTGATGCTGCCGGGCACCGCCAACACTTGGCCGCGCTCGACATCCTCGCGCTTGGTGCCACGAAGCAGGACGCCGATGTTCTCGCCGGCGCGACCCTCGTCGAGCAGCTTGCGGAACATCTCGACGCCCGTGCACGTCGTTCGCTGCGGTTCGCGGATGCCGATGATCTCGATCTCGTCGCCGACCTTGACGACTCCCCGGTCGACCCGGCCGGTCACCACCGTGCCGCGTCCCTGGATCGTGAAGACGTCCTCGATAGGCATCAGGAACGGCTGGTCCACGGGCCGTTCCGGCTCGGGCACGTAGTCGTCGAGGGTCTGGATAAGCTCCAACACGCTGCCTTCGCCGATCTCGGACGTATCGCCCTCGAGTGCCTGCAACGCGCTGCCCACGACGATGGGCGTGTCCTCGGGAAACTCGTTCTGTTCGAGGATCTCCTGGATGTCGAGAGTCACGAGTTCGACGAACTCCTCGCGTTCGTCCTCCTCGAGTTGATCCACCTTGTTCATGTAGACAACGATGCGCGGTACGCCAACCTGGCGTGCCAGCAGGATGTGCTCGCGGGTCTGCGGCATCGGGCCGTCGACGGCCGATACAACGAGGATGGCACCATCCATCTGGGCCGCGCCGGTGATCATGTTCTTGACGTAGTCCGCATGGCCCGGGCAGTCCACGTGGGCGTAGTGCCGATTCTCGCTTTCGTATTCCACGTGGGTGGTGGCGATGGTAATGCCGCGTTCGCGCTCCTCGGGCGCGTTGTCAATCTCGTCGAACTCCTTGATCTCGCCACCTTGACGCGCCGCGCAGATCTTGGTCATCGCCGCGGTCAGCGTGGTCTTGCCGTGGTCCACGTGCCCGATCGTGCCCACATTGATGTGCGGCTTGGTTCGTTCGAATCTCTCTTTGGCCATGTCGAGGCGGTCTCCTTTTGCTCCTCTCAACGCGTATATCGCGCGGTTAAGCTGCTGCCGGCGCCCCCGACCCTTGTGGCCAACGACGCCGCGTAAGGCAAAATGTCATCTGGTGCTCACAATCGGATTCGAACCGATGACCTCGTCCTTACCAAGGACGTGCTCTGCCAACTGAGCTATGTGAGCGATCAACGGGTCCCCTTTTCGGTACTCCGGTCAAGTCAGTCCGACCCGTGACCAGACTGCCTGGAGCGGGTAGCGGGAATCGAACCCGCGCCATCAGCTTGGAAGGCTGAGGTTCTACCACTGAACCATACCCGCTGCCTGCTAAGCGCGCGCCGCCGCACCCTAAGCTCGCAATCCTGCCGACTTCGCCACCGCGCCACTGGTGGAGGGGGTAGGACTCGAACCTACGAAGGCTAAGCCGTCAGATTTACAGTCTGATCCCTTTGCCGCTCGGGAACCCCTCCGGGACTCGCAAGTGAAAAGACGCGAAAGTGTGCCTACGGCAGCGGTTGGTGTCAACGTCGAATTGAAGTCTGAGTCTCCCTCTCCCGCGGCAAAAACCACAGCACGACAAGGGCCAAACAACAGCCTCCGAAGCCGACGTCGGCGTTTTCGACATGGGCGTGGTTGTGCCAGATCGGCAAGCGCTGTAAGAAGACCCCCTCAAAGCGAACGATCCCTTAGGGCATGGTCAAGGCCATCAACGAGCGATTTCGGCAGGCGTTCGGCGCGCATGTGCGTTGCGCAGGTCCGCTGGCGGCAAGCGGCGCGGGGTTGCGCGTTAGCGGGATCGACCTGTGCAATCCGCTGCGACCCGTTGAGGTGAACGTGCTTCTCGACGCGCTTGGCCAATACCGAATCGTCACCCTCGCTGGACAACGACTGGACTCGTTCTCGGTCGCGCATTTCGAGCGATTCGCCAATCACTGGGGCGCGCCGCTGCCGCATCCGAGCAACTTCAAGCGTCCGGCCCTGGACCGCTTCATGGATAATCCCGAACTCCTGCCACGCGAGGAGCGACCTTCATCCCGGGTGAACGGCGCCTTCCCCGGCGAACTGCAGTGCCTGCCCGGGGCCGACTCGCCGGCCGTGCTCGTCGTCGCCAACATGCATGGGCTCAGCGACGAGGAACGCGAAGCGGGGCCGACGCTGACCCGCGGCACGACGTGGCACACCGACATCGAACATCACCCGATCCCGCTCCACGTGTCCATGTTCCTCGTCCACAAAGCGCCGGTGTCCCGCGATGCGCCTGGCGGCACCTGGGTCCGCGACCCCCGTTCGGACAGCGCACCAAACGCCCCCTACTTCGAAGACGCCGATCCCGAGTTGATGGGTCTACGCAGGGCTTTGCCCCTCAACGGCGAGACGTCGTACGCCGACACCGCGGCCGCATACGCGGCGCTGCCCTCTGCCGAACAGAGGCGCCTCGGCAGCATCCGCGTGCGTCGGTATTCGTATGCCACGAAAGAAACGGTCCCCGTCCCCTTGGTCCGTACCAATCCGCGCTCGGGCATCAAGTCCCTGCACAGCCCGCTGTCGTGCCCACGGCCTCCCCGCCAACTCCCGGTCGAGGTCGATGGCATGTCCCGAGCCGCTTCCCGGGATTTCCTGGACGAGATCGAGGCCCACGTCCTGCAGCGCGAGTTCCGCTACGACCATGCCCACTCACCCGGCGACGTAACGCTCTGGGACCTATTCACGACCATCCACGTCGCGCCACCGATCAAGGAGAACATCCAATCACTCGACGACGCCCGCCTGTTCTACCGCATCAGCTGCAAGGGCGAACCCGCGTTAACGCTGCCCAGGCGCGATCCTCCGGAGTGGGTTGAGGAGCACATCTTCCTGGGCTACACGACACCCCGGGAAGTCATCGAGGTTTGACGAGTGGGTGCACGACAATCCTTGTCGTTACACTGGACGATCAACAGGCCAACAGCCACCGTGCAAGCGCCCGACAAGTGCGACGGTCTCATTTCACTCCCGGTTGGTCAGCCCGGCAAAATGTTGCCGATCTCCGGGCGGCGTCGCAAACGGCTCGATCGCGTTGGTCGATGCCGCCACCCTCAGGACGTATCCCGTCATCGAGCACAACACCACGTCTTCGTCGATTGGTCGCCATACCACCCGCGCAAGCGATCCGCCGCCAGCCCCTCTTGCTATGCGCCCTTGCCGAAAAACTCGATCAGGAAGCGGACCTTGCCGTCGATCTCGACGTGGTGACGAACCTCCGGGACGACGACGGCGGATGCACCAGCGGCGACGGTGGCCGAACGATGGATCGGCGCGCCGACGCGGTAGACAAGTGCGCCTTCGAGCACGTGAATGCGAGCCCAAACGCCGCGTTTGGTGGCATGGTCGCGGCGGAGGCCCGCAGGCACCGAGGTCTCGTCGAATTCGGGGGTCCTGCGATGGACGACCAGGCTCGCAGGCCACTCCATGGCCTCACAACGGACGCAATCGAGTTCGGCCCCCAGCATGCCGTCGCGGCCCTCGCTCGTCGTCACCCAAGGCCGACTCTGGAACGGGGGCCGGTGCCGCATGTGCTGGCCGTGGCCACAGTCGAGGTCGGCGACCCAGTCGCCCGGGTCGTCGCGATGGAAGGCAGTGATCAAGCGTTGCATGGTGGAACCCGGTTGGGAGGCGCAGGGTCAGCGCAAGCACGACCACAGTAGCTTCTCACGGGAGGACCGGCGACGCCCGCGCGGATGGGGGCGGGCCCAATGCGGACGCGGAGCCTGACCGGCCTCGAGGTGCTGCATTTCCAGTTGTCGAAAGTGTGGAATCTCAAGTTGAAGTCGACCACTTCGCGGGATCACCGGCAATGCTAGGCACCCGGTCTCTCGACGGACCAGCCCAAGGCGGCAAGAAAGTCCTCCTCGTCTCTCGGCGAGACGAGGACTCTGCATCCGGACAGCTCGATCTCGATGGCATTCGTTCCCAGCGCGTAGTCGAGATCACCCGGGGACACGCGCCAAAACGAATACCGCCGGCGTCGGACGGCTCTTATGTCGAGAAGCGCGATCCGTTTCCGGAACAACAGCCGGCGTACCGTCAGCGTTCTGATCTCGTGGCGAGATGTTCGAAAAGCTCAACCTTGTGGCCGACCGGGTCGAACAGGATGGCATTCCGATGACCATAGGCCTCATCAGTCGGACCTCGCCAAAACGCGACGCCTTGACGAACGAGACGACCATGGATCTCGTCGACACTCGCCACCTCGAATAGGAGATCGACACGACCCGGTTCCGCCACGGGCGGGCCGCTTTCCAGGCAAAGCCGACAGCCGCCTTCACCGCGAAGAACCGCGATCTGTCCTGCTGTTTCCCCCTCAACCGTCAAGCCAACCGTGTCCACATACCAGTCGCGGACGCGAGCGATGTCGCCAACCTGCAAAGTCACGTATGCCAAGGTGGCCATGCGCTTTTTTTGCCAGCGTTCTTCAACGCTGATTATCTTAGTACAGTCCAAGAGTCCAGCGGGGCCCGCTAGGAGCTTGCGCCGAGGCTGCGGGACTGCTGAAACAGCGCCGACACGACAAAACGGGTTGGC
>JAGWBM010000007.1:0-42279 GCA_021295895.1 Pseudomonadales bacterium | reverse complement strand
TGGTGCCGCCACGAGGAGTCGAACCCCGGACCTTCTCATTACAAGTGAGCTGCTCTACCGGCTGAGCTATGGCGGCTGATCGAACGGGATTTCGCGGACGGCCGCCCGTTCGAACGGGCGGCGATGGTAGGGAATGGGCGCCCCGGCGGCAAGCGAATCCGCTATCCAGCTTCGTCCGGACACGGTTCGTAGGGTAGATCGCCCAGCGCAAGGGCCGGTACGTCCCGGGCGCGCAGTCTGGCACCTTGGCGCACGCGGACTTTGACGGCATAGCCCAGCGCGGCGATCTCGTCTCGCCGCGCATCGGCTAGGTTGCGGTTGCGGTAGACGCCGACCGCGACGCCATTCTCGTTGGGGCCGCGGTATAGAACCCGGGCGTCCTCGATCATCTGGGTCTCCATTTCCCGCAGGATCGACCAGGCCGCCTCCCGCGAAGCGGCCGGTTCAACATAGACGAGGTATTCCGGCGGCCCGAGATCGGCTTCTTCCAGCAAGCCAACGACCGCGCCCGCCGAACGGAGTCGCGTCTCCACCCCTTCGAGCGCTTGACTTTCGATCGGGCCGACGATGACGCAACCGAGCAATGCCGACGAGGTCGGCTGACCCGGCACGGACGCTTCGCCGACTAACCTGGGCGCTGCGGGCGATGCTGGCCGAGGATCCCTGTCCGGAGGAACAAGTCGTCCGGTGTCCTCGGGAGGAATAGACCTTCCGATGTCCTCGATCTCCTCGCTGTCCCGCGGCTCGTGGGTTTGGTCGTCATCCGGCACCGGATCGGCGTGTTCCTCAATGCTTGGCAATGCCTCGGTGTCGAGGTCCGACCCCTCCATCGGCGATTGAACCTGGACCCCTTCCGCTTCGGGTGCCGGTCCGACGCGTTCTTCGATAGGCGGCACCCCCTGGGGATCGAGATCCTCCCGATCGATCGGCGGCGGCGGGTTCCCTTCGGCATCACGCGCCCGTTCGATGCGTTCCACGATAGGCGGCAAAGCCTGGGGATCGAGGTCCACGCGTTCGGCCGGCGGCGGCGCGAGGATTCCTTGCGCGACGAGCTTGTCCCTCACGGGCCACGCGGTCCACACGACGATGTTGGCAAGCACGAGAAGGACCAGAATCCACGTCAACAACGGGCGGATCGCCCCGCCAGCAACCGCTGCAGCACCGAATTTCACGGCAATGCGATCTCCAAGCCGTCAAGCACCAAGTGCGGTTCGCATCGGACGGGTACCGATAGACCCTCCGCGAGCAAATCCGCGTCACCACCGGTGAGGAACACCTCGGCACCGTCGCCGTGGCGAGCCACATATCCCTTCACCGCGGCTTCCGCGAACGCCAGCAGCATGAGGAACGTCCCCGAGGAAACCGCCGCCTCGGTATCTGCGCCGGGAGCCGTGCTCGGCCTGATCGATCCCTTCGGCCTCACGTGGGCGGTTTCCCGGTCGAGGGCGTTTCGCAACAACCGCAACCCGGGCGCGATATGGCCACCTTCGTGAAGTCCGTTGGCATCGACGAAGTCTATCGTCGCCGCCGTGCCGACGCTGATGACGACCACCGGACCGGCGCTGCGACGCCAGGCCGCGACCACGGCCAACCATCGATCCACGCCGAGCCGGCCCGGGTTCGCGTAGCCGCATTGCACGCCCGCAAGCTCGGCCGATGTCGTCGCGAATTCCGGCTGTACGCCAAATCGGTGGGAAATCGTACCGGCTAGAACGTCCCGATTGCGGAGAACCGTCGCGACTCGAACGCGGCCGGGTTCGACCTTCAGGTCTGGCAGGTCGGGCGACGGCAAGGCACCCACCGACTGGCCGAATCGCCATTTGGTGCGGGTATTGCCCATGTCGATGTCGAGCGACGTCATGTTCCCGCTTGTCCAGCCCGCACGCATGGTTGCCACCGGGCGACCGGCTCCCGAGACTTCATCTAGCGGCCGCGGTGCGCATCGTGACTTCTCCGCCCGTGAACGTGCGGACGCCGTTCGCGGTCTCGATCCGCAATGCGCCATCGGTGCCAACATCGAGCACTTTTCCCGTGAAGGATGCCGCAGGTTTGGTGCCGGTTTCCGGACCGCTCAGATCGGCCGGTGTTACTACGACCTGAGCATTCCGGTAGTAGTGCACGTCGTTCCACTCGTTGCGGAGGGGTTCGAAACCCGCCGCGTCGAATCCGTGGCACACGGCGACGACGTGGTCGAGAATCCGTGCCAGAAGCGCGTTACGGGATGGATCGTCGAGCTGTTCGGCCACGTCGGCAATCGACTGGTCGATTCGGTCCGCGACCCGCGGTGCGCAACCGACGTTGACGCCGATGCCGATGACGACTTCGACCGGAGCCACCGCCCGCACCAGTTCGATCAGGATTCCGGCGAGCTTGCGACCGTTCAGCAGTACGTCGTTCGGCCATTTGAGCGCCACGCCCGACACGCCGTGCTCCACCAGCGCCCGACGTACCGCCACCCCCACGACGAGGCTCAGGGCGCCGATCTCAGCCACCGGCCGCTCGACGGCGACGCCGATGGAGACGGCCAAGTTGCGCGCAAACGGGCTCAGCCAGCTACGGCCCCGGCGCCCGCGGCCAGCGGTCTGAACCTCCGCCACGAGAACGCGCCCGGCGATCCCGCGATGCGTCGCCTGCGCCAGGAGCGACGTGTTCGTGCTGTCGATGTGAGCGCGTACTTCGAGGTCGCGCAGCCAGGTTGCGGTTGCCAGCGCGAGTCGGTCGCGCACGGCGGTCGCAGACAACAGTTCGATGTCTTCGTCGAGGAAGGCGCGGTTGTCCCTAACCTGTACACCCAGTTCCGCCAGCGTAACCATGTCCGCGGCGCCAACCCCCGCCAAGTTGGTCGAACGTTGCAAGACCAGGTCGTCGAAAACGCGGCCAAGCCCGCCCTCGGCGTGAGACTCACCGGGTGACTCGCCAAGCCCCGATTCCAGCGAGTCGCCAACGAGCTCCACTCGGTGTTTCTTGTCGTTGGGGCGCAAAGTTCGTTGACGTGCCGAAGGCTGACCGCTAGTGTCAGTATCACATACGGCTGGCCCTCACAACCCGTGGCACACGCCCCCCAGCAAACCGAACTGAAACGCGCCGGACTAAAGGTCACGATGCCGCGCCTGAAGGTGCTCGAGGTCCTCGAGCGCGCCGAACCGCATCACCTGTCGGCCGAAGACGTCTACAAGCAACTCCTCCGGGTGGACGAGTCGATCAGCATCACGACCATCTACCGCGTCCTCACCCAGTTCGAACAGTCCGGCATCGTCGAGCGGCACAACTTCGACGACGGGCATGCCGTCTACGAGTTGGCGAGCGAGGTGCATCACGACCACATGGTGGATGTCGAGACCGGTGCCGTCACCGAGTTCGTCAATGAGCGCATCGAAGCGCTTCAAAAGGAGATCGCCGCCGAACACGGCTACGATCTCATCCACCACGAACTGGTGCTCTACGTCCGCAAGCTCAAGAATTGACGAGCACGACCGGCTTCTCGTGCCGATCGAGGTCGTGGGTGGCAACCAACACGGGCGATGACAAGCATCGCCCCTACAGCAAGAGGTCGACCAACTTGGTCCGGTTCTTGTGCCGTGCGTAGTCGAGAGGCGTCCGGCCGTCCGCATCCTTCGCTTCGATGTCCGCACCCGCTTCGATGAGGGCCGTTACGTAGTCCGGTCTCACCCCCTGCATGGCGGCGAAATGCAGCGCGGTTCGACCCCGGGGATCGACGGCATTGACATCGACACCGCGGGCGATCAGCCAGCGACTTCCCGCCGGCTTCCTGAAATACATGAGATCCATGAGAGGCGTGCGGCCGTGGAACGTCTGCTCCCAGTCCGCGTCGTAGCGGTCGAGCAGTTCGCAACCCTCGACCTCGCCGTCGTAGGTCACCGTGAACACCGCCGGCGCGGGGTCCGCCCCGCGTTCCAGCAGGTATTCGGCAAGCGCGTACTGTCCTTGCGACGACAAGGTCCGCCATAGCGGCGTGCCATGGAACACTTCGCTACCCTCGTCGATCTCCTCCGCGTTGTCGATCGCAGCCCCCGCATCCAGTAGCACCTCGGCGCAGCCGATCGCGGTGGCGCTGCCCGAGGTCTTCCACAACCCCGAGAAAGCGACGTAGTGAAGTGGGGACCGACCCCGGCGATCCGGCGTATCGACCACGGACCCGTCGCCCAGTTTTTCCTCGATCAGATCCTGATCGAGAAGCGCGGCGGCGAGGTGGATACCGATCGCCGTGCCCCCTTGTCGAAGCGCTTCGACGAAGTCCGAAGCCGGCGCGACCGTGGCATAGGCAAGCGGTTCGAAGTCGTGAGGGCCCGCGGCGAGGTTGGGATCCGCCCCAGCGGCCAGCAGGGTTTCGATCGTGTCCAAGTGCCCGGCGTGCCGCGGGATGGTCTTGTGATGCTGGGTTATGCGGGTGAGCGGCGTGTGACGGGAAGCCGTACCGGAAACGATGTTGGGATCGGCGCCAGCGTCGAGCAGCAATTGCACCAGGTGGGCGCGACCCGCGAACGCCGCATCGACGATCGGCTTCCAATGTTGGGCAGCCCCCGGGGTCCGCCTTAGCGCGGCCCGTAGCTCGGCGGCGTCTCCGGCGGCAATTGCCGCACAGGCTTCGCGGTAGCCCGACATCAACTCATCTGGGACTGTAGGTAGTTCTGGATCCCGGTCTTGTCGATCAGATCAAGCTGGGTTTCGAGCCAGTCCACGTGTTCTTCCTCAGACGTCAGGATGTCCTCGAACAATTCGCGGCTGACGTAGTCGCCCACCGTCTCCGCGTAGGCGACACATTCACGCAACAGTGGCATGGCGTCGTTTTCCAACTTGAGATCGCACTGCAGCATATCTGCCACATCCTCGCCGATCATTAACTTGCCGAGATCCTGGAGGTTGGGCAAACCGTCCAGGAACAGGACGCGCTCGATGAGGGCGTCCGCGTGTTTCATCTCGTCCACGGACTCGCTGTACTCGTGCTCGCCAAGTTCTTTCAATCCCCAGTCCTTGTACATGCGCGAGTGCAGGAAATACTGGTTGATCGACGTGAGTTCGTTCTTGAGCACGCGATTGAGGTACTCGATGATTTTCGGATGCTGCGGCTTCATAGCGCTCTCCCTAGTCCAACCCAGGATTGCGATTGTCCATGTATCAAACCTCTAGCGCAACGTAACTTACTGATACTACAAGTGAAAATCATTGTCATCACGCTTCCCATTCTGGGAAGAACACCCCCGCCAAGAACCTGTTGTAGGGACCTCGTGGGGGGTCCCGTGGTGACGACGGAGGTCCATGGGGTTCCGACGGGCGGGCACTGGGCCGCCGATGTTCGGTAGTCACGACCCTCAGTCGGCTTCCACCAGCGATTGGTACCGCCGCATGTGGCGAAGGTAGCTGAGCTCGTCGCCCTTCACCTCGAAGATGCGCGCCAGGTTGTAGTGGGCATCCGGAATCGACGCCGCTTGCCGGTAGTAGCCCACGGCCGTGTCCAACTCGTCGAGTTCATCGAAGACCGTGCCGAGGTTGTAGAGCGCAAGTTGGTGCTCGGGTACCGCGTCCAACGCTAGCCGGTAGTGCCGCTTGGCGTGCTTGAGGTCGCCTCGGACCTGGTACAGGCGTCCGAGGTTGACATGCGCGTCGGCGTTGGCGGGGTTTAGGTTGATCGAGCGGGTATAGGCCTCCGGAGCTTTCTCGGGCGCCACTTCTTCCAGGTCCAGACCGAAGTTGTACCAGTCGTCGCTGTCGAGGTCGTCGCTCTCCCGTGCAATGGCGAGATTGCGGGTGGCGAGTTTGCGCACATCGCCGGCCAGATGTTCCACTTCGAAGGCGAAATGGCCCTGGCCGGTTTCCACGTCCCAAAGCGCGTTCCGCTCGCGGACCACGACCGTGTTTCCGTCCGCGAAGATGCGCATCGCGGACAGAGGTCGTTGGGCGCCCTCCTCCCGCAACCGGTTGCGCAGCTTGAGCAGTGCCGCCAAAGTCCGGCGCGACGATACGTTCGAATCGAGCAAACCCTTGGCCGTGCGCAGGATAACCATGTCCTGGAAGGAGAAATGGAATTCTCCGGTCTTGCCTCGCGTCGGCTCGATCAGGTCGTGCTGAACGAATCGACGGATCAGGCTCGGCTTGAGCCCGGTTAGTTCGGCGACTTCGCGCGTTAGATATCCGCCCGCATCCGTGCCGTCGCGAGCCCTAGATTGAATCGGCCGCATGGGCGTGGTCCCAACTCGATGTCAGCCCTCGCGGCGTCCGCCAGACGCCGCCGCCTTCCCGTCGTCGCCTTCTGACAGCGACTCGTCACTTGGTCGCTTCTCTGAAGCGCGCTTGCCCGAGGCGCGTTTCGCCGGCTTCGCTTCCTTGTCGGCACCGCCCTGGTCCGAGACGGATTGGCGCAGCGCTTCCATGAGGTCGATGATCTTCGCTTCCGCCTTCTCCTCGGGCGCAACGGCGATGTCCTGACCGTCGATCTTTTGCTGGATCAACTCGAGGACACGGGACTTGACCTCGTCCTTGTAGTTCTCCGGCTCGAACTTGTCATTGGTCCGCTGGGCGATGATCTGAACGGCAAGGTCGAGTTCGCCGTCGTTCACTTCGCAGATGTCGAGAGGCACCTCGTCAACCTTGCGCAGTTCGTCGGCATGCTTGAGTTGCTCCATGACCAGGGCTTCGCCCATGGGTCGGATGAGGACGAGATAGCTCTTGCCACGGGCTGCGTAGCGCGCCAGCGCCGCACGACCGGTGTTGTCCAAGGCGGCGCGCAACAGGTGGTAGGACCGGGCTGCTCCCTTGTCCGGGCCGAGGTAGTAGACCCGTTCGATGAAGACCCGTTCGACATCCGCCAAGGGGATGAACTCGTCGATGTCGATGGCGTTGGTGGCAACCACGTTGAGCGCCTTCAACTCGTCGGCGGTGAAAGTGACGTACTGGCCCTTCGCAAATTCGTAACCCTGTACGCGATCTTCCCGCTCAACTATCTCCCCATCGGAGGCGCGGATATACTGCTGACGCAGCCGCGAGCCGTCCTTGCTCAGGTAGTTGAAGCGAACGGCGTTGGTATTGTCGACCGTGGGGAACAGCTTGCAGGGTATCGACACCAAGCCAAATGAGATCGTTGCGGAAGCCATGGGACGGGCGGCCATGCGACACCTCCCTTGTATTCGAGGCCGGACGGGAATATAGCCCGGATCGGAAATGCCCTCAAGAAGCGGCGAAAGCGGCAATACGAGCGCCGGCAGCCCGGGCGGCCCTGCCAGCCTTGGCACGTACCGCGCCAAACGGCACGCCTCGGTAACGCCGGAGCCATTCGCCGCCGTTCAGCGCCAGGGCACATCGGGGTCTCGACGCCTTTTCGTCGTCCAGCAGCACGCCGCAACCCGGCTGCATTGGGACTTCCGGCTCGAAGTCGACAACGTGCTGCGATCCTGGGCCGTGCCGAAAGGGCCGTCCATGGACCCCCAGGACAAGCGTTTCGCCGCATTGGTCGAAGACCATCCCCTCGACTACGCCGACTTCGAAGGCACCATCCCGGAGGGTAACTACGGTGCCGGAAACGTCATCGTCTGGGACCAGGGCACGTACATTGAACTGGAGGACTTCAAGACCGGCTTCTCCGACGGCAAGCTGCTGTTCGACTTGAACGGACACAAGCTGCACGGTCGGTTCACGCTCATCAAGCTCAAGGGAAGGGAGAACACCGGCAAGGAGTGGCTGCTCATCAAGGAGCGCGACGAATGGGCGCGAACCGGCACCCTATCCGACGACTCCGTGCTGTCCGGCCTGACGGTCGACAGCTTGGCTGAGGCCGACGCGATCGAGTCTTCGTTGGCCGACGATATCCGCGCCCTTGTCCCGCCGCCGCCGCCGTACGAGCCCGCCGCCGAAGCGCCCATGCTGGCCACTGCATCGGAGCCGTTCCATCGCGATGGCTGGGTATTCGAGATCAAGTACGACGGCTATCGGCTGCTGATCGAACGGCGCGGCGACGACGTGACATTGCGATCGCGCCGGGGTCTCGACCTGACCGCGCTGTTTCCCGAAATCGCGAAGTGCGCGCGCAGGCTGCCGTACCGCGAATACACCGTCGACAGCGAAGTCGTGGTACTCGACGGTCGCGGCATACCGAGCTTCGCCAGACTGCAGCAACGCGCCGCCCTGCGCGGCGGGCCGGCGTTGGCGAATGCGTCGATGCACGACCCGGTCACCTGTTTCGCGTTCGATCTGTTGAACGCCTGCGGATATGACTTGAAGGATCAGCCACTCGTCGCGCGCAAAGGCCTGCTCGAGCGGATGCTCCCCGCCGCCGGTCCCATCCGCTATTCGGCGCACGTCGAGGGCAACGGCATCGAGACCTTCCAGTCCATGACCAAGCTCGGACTCGAAGGCGTCGTCGGCAAGCGTGCCGATTCGCCATACCGTAGCGGCCGCAGCGACGCTTGGCGAAAGGTCCGGGCGAAGCGTTCGGCGGACTTCGTCGTCGCCGGTTGGACACCGGAGAAATCGAACGCGGAAGGCATCGGTGCGCTGGTGCTTGCCGAGTATCGTGGCGAAGAACTCGCCTATTGCGGTCGCGTCGGCTCGGGTTTAAGCGAGGTGAAACGTCGGGACGCGAAATCCCGGCTCGCGGCACTCGACGCCGGCGAGGCGCTGTCACCCGACACAACGCACCGTTGGGTCAGGCCGATGTTGGTGTGCGAGGTGGAGTTCCGCGAATACTCCGCCGACGGTCACCTTCGCCACCCGGTGTTCGTTCGATTCCGCGACGACAAGACTCCCGAGGAATGCCTGAGCGCATACGACGAACCCGTCGAGGTCGGCTTCGACCCGGAACCGGCGCGCGAGGTGATCATCACCAATGTCGAGAAGGTCTTCTTCCCCGAGCTGGACCTCACCAAGGGCGACCTGATCGACTACTACGAAAACGTCGCACCGTGGATGCTGCCCTACCTCGTCGACCGGCCGCTGGTTCTTACCCGGTTCCCCGACGGCATCCACGGCAAGTCGTTCTACCAGCGCGACGCGCCCGCCTTCGTCCCCGATTGGCTCACCCGCAAGACCCTGTGGAGCGAGAGCGCCGAACGCGAGGTCAACTACTTCGTCGTGCAGAACGTCGAGTCGCTCAAGTACCTGGCGAACATGGGTGCGATTCCCATCCACGCTTGGCACAGCCGCATTACCGACCTCGAACATCCGGACTGGTGCGTCTTGGATCTCGACCCCAAGGACGCGCCGTTCGCACACGTGGTGGAAATCGCCAAGGCCATCGAGGAACTGCTCGGCGAGATCGACTTGCCGGGATTCTTGAAGACCAGCGGCGCCAGCGGCCTGCACATCCTGTTGCCGCTGGCACGTCAACTCACCCACGGCCAGGCGCGAACCCTGGGTGAACTGCTCGCCCGCGTCATCGTCGTGCGACGGGGCGACATCGCCACCATCGCCCGGGTCGTGCGCCAGCGCGACAGCAAAGTCTACGTCGACTTCATGCAGAACGGCCACGGCCAGTTGCTGGTAGCGCCGTTCTCGGCGCGCGCCGAGGTGGCGGCTTGTGTATCCATGCCCATCGAGTGGTCGGAACTCGATGATCGGCTACGCAACTCCAATCATCACCTGAAGAACGCCATCGATCGCCTCGAGCGCGTCGGCGACCCCATGGCACCCCTACTGGATACAACACCGGATCTCGACCGGGCTCTTGGGTTGCTTGGAGAGCGCTTGGCGGATTCGTAGAGCGGAGGTTATCGCCTCCGGAGGGCGACATCGTCCGGGCCACGGGCGACCGCAAGGGTCGCCCCAGGGTCGCCCCTACGAGTGCCTGGCGGATTTGTAGGGCCGGGACGATGGTGCCGAAGGGCGAGGTATCGTGGCCTAGCCGTTGGTGCCCGTCTCCGGCTTGTCGCCGTTCTCGGTGTCGCGTCCCGCAGAGCGAACCGTCCTGTCGACCGTGGTCGTCTTGTTGCCCGCCTCGAGGGCATCGCGTATGGCGGTGACGTTCTCCGGCCGCGTTGGGTGGAAGTCACCCAATGTGCAGGGCATCGAGGCGGCATCGGGACGAAACCGCGGCAATCCCCTGAACTGGTCCCGAGCACATAGCCGCATGCCCCGTTTCTCGATGGACAGGATCATGTCGGCCTGAAGGCCCATGCAACGGTTGGGGAGAATGTTGAGCCACATTTCATCGCCCCGGCCATGGAACACCAGAACCTGGTTGTTCATGACCTCGACCCGGCGGTACTTTCCCGAGGAGAGGCAACGAGAGGATTGCTCGTAGGCTTCTTCGCCGAGGGGGTTGGCGAGGATTTCTTCTGCCGTGATCTTTGATTCGGCACCCTGGGCCTGTTCCTGCTTTTCGGCGGATGCCGCAGCCAGACAGGCGACTGCCAGCAGCATCGTCAGCGGGACCCGCATCACCATGCCAGATGACCTCGGACGACATTCGCCGCGTAGTTTACGCCACCTGCAACCCGAAAGCCGTTCGATCGTCGCGTTAGCGCCACAAGAGCCGGCGCTTACCGGCACCGCCTTTTGCCCCAGCCCAAGCCGCCCTAACACCCTGTCGGTCTTCCCGGCTCGCGCCCAAGTCCGACAGGTTGCTAGTCCAGACCGTACCGTGTCCGCAAGTGATCCAGGAACGCGTCAGTTGCGAGCCGGCGACCGCTCACGCCGGCAACCAATTCCAGGCTGGGCCTGATGCTTCCCCGACCGTGCACGTGCTCGCGTAGCCAGTCGAACAGAACGGAGAACCGGCCTTGCCGCACCGCATCGTCCAGACCCGGAATCCCATCCCGCACCGCGCGAAAGATCTGTGCGGCCATGACTGCGCCGAGGGTGTAGCTCGGGAAGTAGCCGATCAACCCCGCGAACCAGTGCACGTCCTGCATGCAGCCGTCCTTGAAGTTGCCCGCCGTCGACAACCCGAGCGACGACGACATGCCCTCGTTCCACGCATCGGGGATGTCGCCGACCGTGAGGCTGCCGTCCAGCAACGCGGTCTCCAACCGGTAGCGCAGGATGACGTGCAACGGATACGTGAGTTCGTCGGCATCGACCCGGATGAAGCCACGTTCGACCTTGGCGGCTAGCTTTACGAGGTTGTCCGGCTGCCACTCGGCCGCGTCGGTTTCGGCGCCGAGCAACGCGCGCTGGATGATCGGGGCGGCAAACTCGATGAACGGTGCGCCCCGGCAAACCTGCATCTCCATGAGCAGGGACTGGCTCTCGTGCAGCGCCATGCCGCCGGCATGGCCCACCGGTTGGCCGCGCCAGTCCCTCGGCAGACCCTGCTCGTACATCGCGTGCCCGGTCTCGTGGAGCACCGCGAACATCGACTCGAGGAAGTCGTTCTCGTTGTAGCGGGTGGTGATGCGCGTGTCGTCGGGATCGCCCCCGCAGAAGGGATGGTGGCTCACGTCGAGCCGGCCACGTCCGAAGTCAAACCCCACCGCGGCCATCAGCGCCCGGCCCAAGGCGTCCTGGCGCTCGATCGGGAACGGTCCCTGCGGCGCCCTGGCTGCCGCTTGACGGGACAGGGCGTCGTCGACCATGTCGGGAAGTGCCGCGCCGAGTTCGGTGAACACCGGCTCGATATCCGTTCGGGTCAACCCGGGTTCGTAGTCGTCGAGCAGGGCATCGTACGGCTCGCAGCCAAAGGTGGCCGCCAACGCGCGCGCCTTCTCGCGGCTGAGGTCTACGACGATCCGCAACTTGTCGACGACCGCGTCCCAATCGTTCTCCGCCCGGGCAACTCGCCAAGTCTGCTCGCAAGCGGACGTGGCCCTCGACAACGCGCGCACGAGGTCGGTCGGCACCGCCCGCGCCGCGTCCCAGCCGTGACGAATCTTGGCGACGTTCATGGCTTGCCACGGACCGAGGTCCTCCTGCTCCGCGGCATCGACGAGTTCGCCCGTCTCCGGAGCCGCCGTGAGTTCATGGACCATCCCGGTCAGCGTCGCCAACGCCTCGCCGCGGACGCTGCCGCTATCGGCCGGCATCATCACCGCTTCATCCCAAGACAACATGGCCAAGGCATGGTTGAGGTCACCAATCCGCCTGAACCGTTCGTGCAAGGCGTCGTAACCCATCGCCTATCTCCAAAACCTTTCCAGCAGTCTGTGGGACTTGCCGCTCGCGTGGCAAGTTCAACCAACGCCAAGACATTCGTCACGTTTTCCATCGTATAGTTAAAAGGCAACGAGACTAGGAGGGGGCATGAGCGCCGCACAAGGACTGAAGTACATCGGCACCCGACCGGTTCGACCGGACGGATTGGAGAAGGTGACGGGGCGCGCAAACTTCGGCGCGGACCACGCCATGCCGGGAATGCTGCACGGCAAAGTCGTACGCAGCCCGCACGCCCATGCCCGCATCCGCGCCATCGACACGTCGGCGGCCGAGTCCATGCCCGGCGTGCTGGCGGTCATCACCGCCGCGGACTTCCCAGACCGGTCCCAGTTCAGTTTCGGTCGCTTGGGGTTCAACAACAACCTGATTGCGAACGACAAGGTGCTCTACCACGGCCATGCCGTCGCCGCGGTCGCCGCCACGTCCAGCCAAGCCGCCGAAGCTGCCGTTGATGCCGTCGTCGTCGACTACGAAGTCCTCGAATCGGTCACCGACGCGCGGGAGGCCCTGCAACCCGGTGCGCCCATCCTGCACGACGATCTCGTCACCCAGGGATTGCCGGAACCGTCGAAGGGATCCACCAACCTCGTCAAGAAGCAAGTCATCTCCAAGGGAGATGTCGAGACCGCCTTTGCCAAGGCCGACGAGGTCGTCGAGCGCACTTTCGTGACGCCCATGGTTCACCAGGGCTACATCGAACCGCACGCCTGCGTAGGCAATTTCAACGAGGACGGCCAAGCCACCGTCTGGTGCAGCACCCAGGGCCATTTCGGCGTGCGCAGCATGACCGCCATGGCGCTCGGCATGGACGAGGGCGATATCCGCGTCATCGCCAGCGAGATCGGCGGGGGCTTCGGCGGCAAGACCACGATCTACCTGGAACCGCTTGCACTCAAGCTTTCCCAGAAGAGCGGCAGGCCCGTGAAGATGGTGATGACCCGGGAAGACGTCTTCCGGGCCACCGGACCGGCATCCGGAACCATCAATACGGTCAAGATCGGGTGCAAGCACGACGGCACCATCGTCGCCCTGTACGCCAAGCTCATCTACGAGGCGGGTGCCTTCCCCGGCAGCCCGCTCGGTGCCGGCGCGATGTGCATCTTCGCACCGTACGACGTCGACGACGTGCTGATCGAGGGCTACGAAGTCGTGGTCAACCGGCCGCGTGTCGCCGCCTACCGGGCGCCCGGCGCGCCGCAGTCCATGTACGCGGGCGAGTCGGTGATCGACGAACTTGCCGAGAGGATCGGCATGGATCCCATCGACTTCCGACTCAAGAACGCCGCCGACGAGGGTACGCGCGCCGCCTACGGGCCAACGTTCGGACCGGTCGGTTTCAAGGCCTGCCTCGAAGCCGCCAAGGCCCATCCAAACTATGCGAGGCCATTGGGCGAGAACGAGGGGCGCGGCGTGGCGGCGGGTTTCTGGTTCAACGGCGGCAACCAGTCCAGCGCCGAGGTTCACGTTACCGACACCGGCATGGTCAAGATCGTCGAAGGCAGCCCGGACATCGGCGGCAGCCGAGCCTCCATGGCATTGATGGCGGCGGAGACCTTGGGCGTACCCTACGAGCGCATGCGCATCCGTGTTGCCGATACCGACAGTACCGGCTATTGCGCGACGACCGGCGGCAGCCGCACCACCTTTGCCACCGGGCTGGCGGTGATCCGCGCTTGCGAGGACGTGATTCGCCAGCTCAAGTCCCGGGCGGCGGCCACCTGGGGCATCGATCCCGATCAGGTCGAGTGGTCCGAAGGCGAAGCCCGACCCATGGCCGGCGTCAACGTCGAAGTGGAGCCTCTAACCCTCACCGAACTGGCCAGGAACGCTGCCCGCACCGGCGGGCCGATATCGGGACGGGCGTCGTTGACCGCCCAGGGTCCGGGACCGGCGTTCTCGGTCAACATGGCCGATGTCCACGTCGACCGGGAGACGGGACGCGCAACGGTGACGAGTTTCACAGCCATCCAGGACGCCGGCACGGCGATCCACCCCGACTACGTCGAAGGGCAGATGCAAGGCGGCGCGGCGCAAGGCATCGGCTGGGCGTTGAACGAGGAGTACATCTACGACGGCAACGGCGTCCTCGACAACCCCGGTTTCCTGGACTATCGCGTACCGGTGGCGTCCGACTTGCCGATGATCGACACCGAGATCGTCGAGGTGCCCAATCCGAACCACCCCTACGGTGTTCGGGGCTGCGGCGAAACACCCATCGTGGCGCCGCTGGCCGCAGTCGGCAATGCCGTCAGCCACGTGATCGGCGTGCGCATGACCGAACTGCCGCTGTCGCCCCCCAAGGTGTTGGACGCCATAACCAACGGGTCCTGACCCGGGGGCGTGTTAGGCGTGGAACGTGCGGTCTTTCCGGTGTAGCTGCGGCAACCGCGTCTACTTCGAGAACGACCGCTGCCTCGCTTGCGGTCGGGATCTGGCATTCGATCCCGCAACGATGGCATTGCGCGCGGTCGGCTTGGACGACCGGCGCTGCGCCCACCACGCCTTTCCCGGCACGTGCAATTGGCTCGTCACCACCGGCGCCAACGACTTCTGCACGGCCTGCGCCCTCAACGAAGTCATCCCTGACCTCTCCGACGCCCGACGGGTGCGGCTCTACCACGAGGTAGAGAAGTCCAAGCGCCGCCTGCTGTTCACGCTCCTGCACCTGGGCCTACCCGTGGAGGACCGAGTGGCCAGAGCGGATGGCCTGACATTTCGTATTCTCGCCGACTCCCGCTTGGACGAGACCGACACGACCTTGGGCGGGTACGAAGAGGTCACCACCGGCCACGTCCAGGGCGAAATCACCATCAACCTGCTCGAAGCCGACCCTCGCCTTCGCGAGGAAATGCGCATTGCGATGAACGAGTCGTACCGAACCCTGCTCGGTCATTTCCGGCACGAGTCCGGGCACTACTACTGGCAGAGGCTGGTCGCACACGGCGAGGGTCTCGACGCGTTTCGTTCCCGGTTCGGCGACGAACGCCGCCCCTATCAAGACAGTCTGGACGAATACTATCGGGACGGGCCGCCGCCGGACTGGCAGAACCAGTACGTGGTCGCCTACGCTTCCAGTCACCCCCTCGAGGACTTCGCGGAATGCTGGAGCCACTACCTGCACATGGTCGACACGCTCCAGACCGCCGCCGACGATGAACTCGCAATCGGCAGCGTTCGATTCGCCGATCCCGTCGGTGCCCGGCTGGGGTTACGTCAGATGGTCGACCAATGGCGTGCGCTTGCCGCCGCCATGAACGACCTGAACCGCAGCATGGGGCTTGACGACGCCTATCCCTTCTCGTTGACCGAACCGGTCGTCGTGAAACTCGACTTCGTGCACGAGCTCATCAAGGCGGCCCATTCGTGACCATCGACTGGCGTACCTACCAAGCCGCGGATCTCTACGACGAACTCGTTCTGCCCAGCGGCAGAGCGCGCTCGGGCACCGGCAAGCTCGTCCAAGCATTCGCCAAGCTATCCGACGACGAACTCGTCGAGCGCAAGGCCGCTGCGAAGCTCGCCATCCGGTCCATGGGCATCACCTTCTCGGTGTACCACGAAGGCACCAATATCGACCGCGAGTGGCCCTTCGACATCGTTCCCCGGCTGATCATGAAACGCGAGTGGGACGAAATCGCGCGTGGCCTAAAGCAGCGCGTGCGAGCACTCAACGCCTTCATCGACGACGTCTACCACCATCGGCGCTCACTACGCGACGGGGTAGTGCCCGAGGACTACGTGTTGAAATCCCGGGAATACCGGTCCCGTTGCGCCGGCATCGACCCCCCGTACGGCGTCTGGTCGAACGTCTGCGGCTCGGACCTGGTGCGCGATGCCGACGGTTCCCTGTACGTACTGGAAGACAACTTGAGGGTGCCGAGCGGGGTGTCCTACATGCTCGAAAACCGCGCCGTGATGAAGCGCATCTTCCCTGAGCTCTTCGAGCACTACGCGATTCACCCGGTGGACGACTACCCCTCGGAACTCGCCGCCTGCCTGCGCTCCCTGTCCCCACGGGACGTGCGTTCGCCGCGCATCGTGGTCCTTACGCCCGGCATCTACAACTCGGCGTATTTCGAACACGCCTACCTGGCACTGGAGATGGCGGCCGAACTCGTGGAGGGATCCGACCTGGTCGTCGCGGACGATGACTGCGTATACATGCGGACGATCAGCGGCCTCGAGCGTGTCGACGTCATCTACCGGCGCATCGACGACCTGTTTCTCGATCCGCGGGCCTTCCGCAAGGACACGATGCTCGGCGTGCCCGGGTTGGTGCGCGCCTGGCAGGCCGGCAACGTGGCGCTTGCCAACGCGCCCGGATGCGGCGTCGCGGACGACAAGGTCATCTACACCTACGTGCCGGACATGATCCGCTACTTCCTCGGCGAAGAGCCGATCCTCGCCAACGTGCCGTCCTACCGTTGCGCCGAAAAGGATCACCGCGACTTTGTCCTCGACAACCTCCAGGATCTCGTCGTGAAACCGGCCAACGAATCCGGTGGCTACGGCATGCTGATCGGACCCCAGTCGACACGTCGCCAGCGCGACGAGTTCGTCCGCGTGATCCGCGCCAACCCGCGCAACTACATCGGCCAGCCGACGCTTAAGTTGTCCACTGCACCGACCATCGCCGGCAACACCGTCGAACCCCGCCATCTCGACCTTCGGCCCTTCATCCTGTCCGGCAAGGACATCTACGTCACCACCGGCGGCCTGACCCGGGTCGCCATGCGCAAGGGTTCGATCGTCGTCAACTCGTCCCAGGGCGGCGGCAGCAAGGATACCTGGGTCGTGGAGCCGGCAACGTTGGTGGACCCGTAGGTGACCGTCAACGTGCTCTCCCGGGTCGCCGAGCGGGTGTACTGGCTCGGCCGCTATCTCGAACGCGCGGAGTCGACGGCCCGGCTCATCACCGTCAATGGAAACCTGATCATGGATCTACCGGTGCGCCTGCCCCTCGGCTGGCGACCGTTGATCGACATCACCGGTTCCGGTGACCTCTTCGAGTCGCTCTACGGCAAGGGTCACGCCAGCGAGCGCAACGTCTGTCGCTTCCTGGCCACGGACACCCGCAACCCCGGCTCGATCATCAACTCCATCATCGGCCTGCGCGACAACGCGCGCACGGTGCGGGAGAACATGCCTCGCATCACCTTCGAGTACATCAACGAACTTTATCTGTTCGCCCGCTCGGCACTGGTCCCCGGGCAATCGCGCAGCCGCCGCGGCGAAGCGCTGACCCAGATCAGCCGCCTAGCCCAGCAACTCGAGGGATTCCTGTCCCAGAACATGCTCCACGACGCGCACTGGGAACTGCTGCGCCTCGGCAACTACATCGAGCGCGCCGACATGACCACGCGCATCATCGATGTGCGCACCGTCGATCTCATCGCCGGCCACCACGAACTGGAACCGTTCCAGGACATCCAGTGGCGCAGCGTGCTGCGTTCGTTCTACGCCATGCAGGCATACCATGCGTCGGTGCGCGAACCCGTCGACCCGCCGCTGGTACTTCATTTCCTATTCAAGGACGAGCGCCTACCGCGTTCCTACCTGCGCTGCTTGAACTCGGTGAGGCGCAGCCTGCGCGAACTGCCCCGCAACGGCGACGCCGTGGACGCCTGCGACGACGCCCTCACGGCATTGCGGGAAACCGACGTCGCGCGGTTGGGCGGAATGGAGCAGAGCGTGGCGTTGCACCAGTTCATTAACGACTGCCAGATACACTTGAGCGGCCTACACGACGCCATAGTGAGCACTTACTTCGAGTAACGGGCACTCGGGTGTACCGGGGGGGGGCGGTTGGAAGCCCATCCCTGCGCAACTAACATTGCTTCCCAGACAGACGGCGCAGGTTGAGCCACGATGCTCTCGCCGGAACAACATCGTCGCTTTGGCCATCGGGGGCTCGTTCATCTCGAAGGGCTTCTACCCACCGACAAGGTGACCGCCGCCTGTGCGGCGACGAGGCGAGTCTTCGACGAAGCGGACGCCAACGCCGATGGCTCGGCACGGCGTGCGGCTCCGCCTAAGGGGAAGTTGCGCGGCGCAAGCGAGTCGGGACCGGTACGCGGCCTGTTCACCGCGGCACTCATGGACACCATTGTCGAACTCGCGGGCGGACGCTCGGTACGCCCCATGGGCGGTCGCCCGCAATACCTGGTGACAATGCCGAACGCCGAGACTGGCACGTCGACCTGCCACGCCTTCCGAGCAATTGCCTGGTCGGCATCCAGGTCTTCACGTTCCTAAGCGACGTCGTACCCGGCGGTGGCGGCACGCTGGTCGTCGCCGGCTCGCACCGCCTCCTGAACAACGGTTCGCGCGTACGCTCGAGGAACATCAAGAATAGGCTGCGGCGGCTGCCCTACTTCCGGGAGTTGATGTCCAGGGAGTCCGTTGATCGAGAACGCTTCCTAACCGAGCCGGGAACGGCGCAAGATCCCGATGAAGGCGACGTCTCGCTGCAGGTTGTCGAACTGTGCGGGCAACCCGGCGACGTCTACCTGACCGATATGCGGCTGCTGCACACCCTCGCGCCCAACGCGACGAACGAGCCGCGCGTGATGTTGACGCACCGCTTCGTGATCGAGGAATTCGCGCATGCGCTATGGGACGAGTGAGCCCGCCTAGCCGCGTAGCGGGGCGCTGACGATCCCCTTGGCGAGCAACGTTTCCCGCCGATCCGCCGCGTAGCCAAGATCCTCGAGAATATCCATCGTCTGCTCGCCCAGGTGCGGCGCACCGTGGCGGATCTCGGGAACCGTAACCGCGAACCGCGCCGCGTTGCGGGCTTGGCGAAGCCGACCGGCATGGGGATGATCGGTCTCGATCACAACACCGCTGGCTTCGACCTGGGCGTGGCGGACCATCTCGGCCCGGGTGAGGACCGGCGCGCAGGGTACACCCGCGGCTTCCAGGACTTCGAGCCATTCGTCCGCCGTCTTCTCGAGCAATGCCTCCTGGGTCATTTCGAGGCGCTCATTGGCGTGGCGGTCCCGTCCGGCGGGTGACTTGAAGCGTTCGTCGTCGAGCCATTCCGGGTGGCCGACGGCGTGGCACAGGCCCTGCCACTGGTCGTTGGCCATGACCGAAACGCTGATGTAGCCGTTCGCGGTCTCGTAGATGAGGTCGATGAAGGTGGCCGCGTGGGCGACATCGACTTCCTTGCCGACGAAGGTCTGGCTGCCCATGTCCGTGGACCAGAGGAAGGCGACAACCGAATCCAACATGGACAGTCGGATGTGCTGACCGATCCCCGTGCGCTCGCGACTGAAGAGCGCTGCCGAGACCGCTTGGGCGGCCGTGACACCGGTCAGCTTGTCCGGCAGAACCGTCCGGATCAGCCGGGGACGATCGTGGTCGGAACCCGCCTGCACGCTGGCCAGGCCCGACAACGCCTGGATGATGGGGTCGTAGACCGGCTTGTGGGCGTAGGGACCGCGCTCGCCCCAGCCACTCATGGACACGTAGATGAGGTCGGGTTTGACCGCCTTCAGGTCGTCGTAGTCGAGGCCGAGGCGCGCCATGACCCCCGGACGGTAGTTCTGCACGAAGACATCGGCAGTGCGCGCGAGGTCGAGGACCACTTGGCGACCTTCGGATACCTTGGCGTCGACGGAGATCGAGCGCTTGTTCCGGTTGTTGTTGACGAACGCAGCGGTGAAATGACGCTGGCCATAGCCCGCGCGACGTGCATGGTCGCTGCGTGCGGGGGCTTCGACCTTGATGACGTCCGCGCCCTGGTCGGCCAGGATCATGGTGCCGTAGGGCCCCGCAATCATGGTGGTGAAGTCGATGATCCTGACGCCATCGAGAGGTCCGGTCACGTCGCGCACTCCTTTGCATCCAGAGCCGCGCGCTCCAGGCAAGTCAGCCACCCATCGAAGTGCCGACATTCGCTCCGAATCTTCGGTAGCCCAATCCCCAAAACAGCCAAGTTCCCCATGAACGGCTTGTCATATCCCCGGACCACCTCCCCTATGCGCTTCGACGGAGCCGTCTGGGGCGAGTCGTCTATCTCTTCCGGCGTCGCAAACTTAGCTCGAACGGCTTGCAGGTCCTCGGCGACATCAGGATGGCCGATAGCCTCGGCAAATCTGACGCAGTCGCTGAACAACAACCGCGTCACTTGGCATCCCGGCTTTCGGCGCTCGGTCTGCCGCCAAGCTCATTCTTCTCCCAAAGTTGCCCGAGGCTGTAGCGCCTGAGCCAAGACTCCAGTCGATCAGCGTCCAACCTTTTGAGCCGCGTACTACCGTCGAATCGTTCGGCCACGAGTACGTCGTCGGGCTCGAAATGGTCGAGCAATGTCGACGACTGCGTGGCGAGCAGAACCTGTGTGTCCGCCGATACGCTCTTGATGATCGATGACAGGATTGCGATGGCGTAGGGATGCAGACCCAGCTCGGGTTCGTCGAGGAGGATGATGGAGGGACGCAGGTCGGGAGGCTGAAGAAACAGCGTCGACAAGGCGATGAACCGCAGCGTTCCGTCGGACAGCGATGCGGCATCGAAGTAGGCATCGGATCCCCGATGCCGCCATTGCAGACGAATCTTGCTCTCGTTGAGCGCATCCGGCTCGAGGATGAAGCTGTCGAAGAACGGGGCGACGAGCTGCACGGTTCCTTGTATGACGTCAAGCGAGTCCCGGTGCTTCTCCCTCAACAGGTACAGGAACGCCGCCAGATTCGACCCGTCAGTCCGCAAGCGGCGGTTGTCGTTGACGTCGGCGGTCAGGCGGATCGGCGATGTTCTCGTGGTGTCGTCGAACTGATACTTCACCCAGCTGTCCAGGCATTTCCGAACGACTTGCGCAACCGGCGGGCGGAGATACTCGTTCCCGATTTCCGCTTCTACCCCGCCGGACGTCAAGTCTTCTTCATACGGTGTCGGGTGCTCTTCCTTGTCCGGCCAATAATACGCAATCTCCGAAATCGGCCGAAGTCCATCGTTGTCCGTGGCAAGCAGGACGATCTCGTACTGATCATTCTCGCCGTTGAGAGATACTCGAAGCGTCATCTCCCGAGTGTGCGAGGCTCCGTAGTGAAGCAAACGGTCGGCACCCCCGGCTTGCGCCACGAAGCGCTGCAGGTTTTCCTGCCGAATTGCCCTCAAGAATGCAAATGCCTCGACGAAATTGCCCTTCCCGGATCCATTGGCGCCGATCAGGACATTGACGTCATTGAGGCGGAGCTTCTCGACGTGGGCGAAGCTCCTGAATCCTTTGATGGTGATGTGGTCTAGTCTTGGCTGCATCCGTCGCACACCGAAGAAGCGGCTCGAAGGTGGGCGCTACCGGTCTTGCGAGAGACTACGCGGCATACCGGATCGACGCCAGCGGTCGGTCGTGTTCGTGCACGTCGGCTACCTGTGCCCGTCCCGATCCCGATCGAACAACGCTTGCACCTGGGGGTCGGACACAGGACGTTTCCGAGCGGAGATGGCCACGTAAGCGACGGTGGATGCGATCAGGGCTGGGAAGACCTCGTGCACGATATCGCCCAACCCGCCCAACAGCCAGCCCAAGAGCACAGCGACTCCCACGCCGAACGCCGACAGCGCCGCCGCCGCGTTACCCCGGTGCCAGTGCAAGCCCAGCAGAATGGTCGGTACGAAACAGACCGCGAACAGGCTCCCCGAGAAGATCGTGATCTCGACGATGCCGCCCGGCGGATTGAGGGCGATGACGGCCGCCACCACCGCAAACGCGGCGACGCCGACACGGGCCCCTCCGACAACGGATCCGTCCTTGCGGGCTCGTCGGCCGAAAATATCGCGGGATGCCACCGACGCCGCGACAAGCAGAACGCTGTCGAGGGAAGACATGGCTGCGGCCAGGATCGCGATCACCAGGAAGTCGCCGACCAGCGGCGGAATCACCGCCGGGTCGTTTACCAGCGTCGGCACGACCAGGTCGGTGTCCGTCACACCATCCAACAGGAAGTGCGCGTAAAGCCCGAGGGGGAACAGGCAGAACTGAATGACCAGGATGCCGATCACCGCCACCCAGACCCCGACGCGTACGCTGCGCTCGTCGCGCAAGCCGTAGAAGCGCGTCACCTGTCGGGGATCGACCAGGAGTTTCAGCGAACCCGCGAGGGCGATACCGAGCAACACAACGAACGGAATCGCGCCGTTTAGTTCGACGAGGTGGGCGCGGGAAGGCTCGCTCGGCAAATCGGCAATGACGGTGACGCCCCCGGCGGCCGACGTGATGAAGTAGAACAACAGGATCGACCCGACCACCATCAGGGAGCCCTGCACGACGTCGGTACGCACGACGGAAACGAATCCGCCGAGCATCGTGTACATGACGATCAGGCACAGNNNTTGGTAGGGAATACCGAGAAAGACCTGGAGAAGGTTGCCGGCACCCTTGAACACCGCGATCAGGTAGAGCAGGCACGAGAATACGATCACCACCGCGGCGGCGATGCGCACGCGGTCGCTGCCAAATCGGACAGCCAGAAAATCCGGGACGGTCAGCGAGCCCCATGCGGCGGCGAAACGGCGCATCCGCGGCGCCACGACGCGCCAGGACAGCCAGCAGAAGACCACCATCATCGCCGCCATCGTGAGCCATGGTAGCCCGTACTCGTAGCTTTTCCCGGCGAGCCCCACATAGCTGTTCGTGCTCGCGAACGTGGCGTAGAACGAGACGCCGATCACCGCGCCGCCCAGTCCGCGATTGCCGATGAAGAAACCGGCTGCGGTCTTGCCGGCGCGTAGGCCGAGTCGGGCATGTGCCAGCAGGAACGCGGTGTAGACGACTGCGAGCGCGACCGCGAACCAGTGCTGGCCGAGCCACGACCCGATCACGTGTCGGCGCGTCCCTTGGCGATGTCGCCCCGCCGGTTGATGAGCCGATCCGGGTCCCCGGCCGGTGTGTTGCGCATCGCCTTATCCACCATGGCGTCGTACTTGGGGTCGAGGCGGGCGACCTTGGATCCCTTGGAGAGATGCACAGAGGGCATTGAAACGACGCGCGAGGCGGTGCCACCGCAGGCGCATTCGACCGCGCTCGGGATTGCCTTGACCGACGCGAGTTTGCTCGTCAACGCCCCGCACTCGGCGCATCGATATTCGTAGACGGGCATCTTAGAAGACGCGAGCGTTAAGCCCGAACCACCGCGCTCTTTACGGAGTGATCGTCGCGGACGGGTTTGTCCCGTCCCGCGCAGGAGCAGCCGCCGAGCCCGCCGCCGGCGGTGGCATGCCGCATCGGGTGCGATAGCCCCGCCCCGACACGGTCTTCGTCGCTCACATCGCCTCGTGACCTTTGGTTTCGGTTCATGGGCTCCCCGCTGGCGTGCCCGACTGCCGACGTCTTGCCTCGATGCCCGCGCCAGCGTCGCACAACGCCTGTATCGACAGATGGTATCGATCGAACTTCAGCCTCAGCATAGGATCGGCTGCGCGCACGATGCCGCGGTCGATATCGAGACTGACTAGGGAGGGTCCGACACCCCGGGCGCGACGCGCGAGATAGTCCGTCCATTGCCGGGGCGTCATATCGATGACCAGTTCGCAATCCCGCAGCGCGCCCTCGTCCGCCGTGTGGACCGACGCCACCTCGAACGCCTCGAAGGCCACGATCCGGATCGCCTTGCCCGACTTGAGCCCCATGACGAGGTCCGCGGAGCCGAGCTTTCGAAACCCGGGGTCCTGGTTGACCACGGCCCCGGCCGGTTCTACCCAATCCAATTGAGCCATACCCACGCTCCTTCAGGCGAACGCCGTCTCGACTAGCGCCGAGGCGTCGAAGAAGAACTGCAGCGTCTGGTTGTAGCGGAAGAACAGATCCTCGCGAACCTGGTCGCCGTGTCTCGACATCGCCAGGCCATCGGCACGGTCGAGATCCAGCGTGTTCAGCGTGTGATGGAGATCGGCCGCGCCGTTGGCCGCGATGTTGCCGACCATGTCGCGCCAATCTGCCGCCGACATGTCGAGATAGAAGTCGACATCGTCGAGCGTTCCATCATCGCCCTCGGCGGCGGCACTGCATTCGACGCCGTCGAAGGTGAGCACGAAGACGTGATCGGCGATCTTCAAGCCAGCCACGCAATTGCAGTAGCCGCCGCCCGCGCCACGGTAGCGGTCGTCGGCATTGAACACGTTGCGGACTTCGTCGAACCAGTCGACGGACGGAAACACGGCCACTTCAGGCCCCCGCGTCTGGTGGATTCGCGAACTCGTTCAAGGGCGGGGGCAAACGCGCCGGATCCCGCGGCATACCAAGCCATTCGCAGTAGCCGAGGTAGGTTGCGACGTAGTCGCGCATCATTTCGCCGTACACGGCCATGCCGCGGTGCGCGGCCTTGGCGACACCGCCGCCGAATATCACGGCAAGTGCTTCGCGGAGTACCGGATCGCGAAGGTCCCGCGTCAGCCCTCCCTCGCCGATAGCGATCAACGTACGCACGACTTGGAGTTGATCGTCGGCATGGGCGACGGCGTACTTGAGATGGTCCAGCGCATAGGTCACGTGGCGCGCCTTGTCGGCCAATGCATGGGCGAAAATGAAACGCTCGGCGTCGTTGTGGGCGTAGCGGCCGAGATACCTGTAGAGCGTCAGCGTGAACGCGCCGCGCAGCACGAGAAGATAGACGACCGCCTCGGTCCAGCCGCCGCGACTCTCCAGGATCATGCGATTGACCATGCCCGGCCCTTCCAGTCCCAGGCCGCCGCCGTTGGCCAGCGCTCGCTTTCGGAAGCACTCGTAGTGGCGCGCGGCATCGAAACTGGCCGTCGCGAGAAACTGTTTGACCTCGTGGTAACCGTAGGACATCTGGTGCTGCCACCCCGTGATCGTCTCGATATCCACGTTGGCGTAGCTCACGAGCTCGGTACAGACCTGGCAAAGAGCGTGCTCGATGTCGTCGGGGAGCGGCTCGATCGTGTCCCAAGGCACGTCGGTCGCCGGCGCCCATCGGCGCTGGATTGCTTCCTCGTAGAGGTCCGCCGCGCAGTCCGCCCAGAGCCCGGCCTTGTCGCGGATCGCATAGCCCACCGGCGGCATGCCCCGGCGCGGAACGGCACCCCGCGGATTGCGGCTCTGGTCTGTCCACTGCGTCGGGGTCTCGCCGTAGATGCCGACGTTCAAGTCCCCGAGTTTCAGTCCCGCCTTGCCTGGTTTGACGCGCACGCCCCACTGGCGGGTCTTGTCCATCCAGTTGTACTTCGGCTCGAAGTTTCGCTTCTCGTCGGACTGCGTCGACTTGGCCGGCACCGGTTTCGGCGCGGGTCGATCTGGCGGCGAGGGCTTCGCCGCGGCCTTGTCTGCCATGGCGTGGGTAAGCGAACCGCCCCTCAGGCGGCGGCTTCCTCGATCAGTTGGGCGACCCGGGAGCGACCGTTCTCGAAGCGTTCCCCGAATCCCGCCGAAACCACCCGTTTGCGGTACTCCTGAAGCTGGCGGCGGCGAATGGCGATGATCTTGTTCATGCCGTCGTCGAAGTGTTCCTTGCCGCCGCCGAGGATGATCGCCATGGACTCCGAGGTCGGCGTCAACTGCCCGACGGGGTTCGCGGCCCCGATCAGGCCACCCTCGGCCTCGTCGAGGTAGCAGTGAATCTCTTCGCGACGCTCCGGCGCGGTCTCCGACATGTAGCGCAGGTGCATGACCCCGAACGCCACGTGCCGCGCCTCGTCTTGGGCGCAGAGCCGGTAGATGACCTTCTCGGCTTCGTTCTGCGCCATCAATTCGCCCATGCGGAAGAGGGTCAGCACGGCACCTTCTCCAGAGATGTGCAGTCTCGACGACATCTCGGTGAAATCCCGGGACAGGTCGATGCTGCCGACGAAACCGGCGGTGGCACCGGTAGCCTGCATAAGGCCGCCGCCGTTGGCGAGCGCGCGTTTGCGGAACACGTCCATATGCCGGGACTCGTCCATGACCTGGGCGAGCAGCACCTGGCGAGGTTCATAGAAGTCCGGGGTTGTCAGCGAAACCCAGCGTGCCGGCACGTCGCCGGCGACGAACTCCACCTCCGTCAGGAACGTCGCGAGTTGGCACTCCGCCTGCTCGACATCGTCCGGTAGGGGTTCGATGGTGTGCCAGGGCACGTCCGTGGCCGAACTCCATTGTCGCTGCAGGGCCTCCTCGTAGAGGAACGACGCGTTGTCCAGCCAGATCTCGTTCTTGCTGCGCACCGCGTAGGCGCCAATCCGGTACGACGCCGGCCGCGCCGCCGCCCCCCGGGGACGTCCGGTGAGATTGTCGCTGACCTCAGGCGCTTCACCGTATTCGCCGATGCTGATGTCGGCGATCGTCAACCCGTACTTGCCGGGTTCGGCACGCGTATCCCACGGTCCCGTGCGGTCCATCCAACCGAGGTCGAGTTGCGGCTCCGTACCGTTCGCGGCTTCGCTCATTTCGTCGTGCTTCTCTTCGCGCCAGACGGCAACTATAACTGCCATGGACGGTTCGGCGAAACACTACTTTGCGCGGGGGAAATAGCCCGCGCAAACACTGTTGACCGGCGTGCCGCGGCGCATGGATTTCCCATCGACCGTTCGTTGCGGTCTGTCCGCCGGGGCCCGCAGCGAGGGAGTCCGCTGTGTATACCAGTTCCACCCCTTCGGCCAAGAGCCCGAAGCCCTTCACGGGTTCGGGCTTTTCGCTGTCGAGACGGATTCAGGTGGTCGCCGCGGCGTCGTCCTCCTGCGAATCCGCTTCGTCGGCCCAGTCGACCCAGTCGTCCCAATCGACATCCTCGTCGTCCAGGTCGTCCAGCCAATGAATGGCGTATCCCGGCGGCAGGGGCTCATTGCGCTCCAAGCGACCGCCGAAGTCGCGCAACCTCGCGAGCATGTCCTTCAGGTAGGGATCGGTGGGCGGCGCGGGCCGTTCCACTTCCGCGAGTTCCAGGAGTTCGTTGTGACACCACAGAAACATCTCCTCCCCGGGCAGGTAGTCCCGCTTGGCCGGGGTGTCGGTAACCTGGTCCAGGTCGTCGTAGACGCGGTCGCAGAACCGGCGCAGCTTCTGGCTGCCCTGGGATGCGGCCTTGAGGTCCTTGAGTAGCTTGATCATGCGTTCGCGGTGGCGATCCAAAACGGTTTGGGGTTCCACGGGTCGTCCTCGTTGGTCGGTAAATGGGACCCGGGATAATTACGCACCCCACCGGCAAAACCTGTAGGACGGCATCGCCGAATCGTGTGGGAGATTCGCCCTTCGACGGGTAAGCGATCGCTACCGTTGGGACATCTCCACGGCAAACCACAACGCCATGGCGCCGCCACGGGAATCGGTGCCCGTGCTGAACGGTCGTTGGACATACGCCTCGCGGGAGTCGAGCGGCCCGGTACCGACGCAGACCTGATCGAGTTCCCCCCGTGCACCGATCCGGGCCGCCGCACCCGTCCAAGCCCGTTCCAACACGTGCCGCCACCGAGTTTCCGATAGCCAGCCACCGCGCAACCCCTGGGCGATGGCGACACCGACCATGGTGGTCGCGCTGTGCTCCAAGTAGGTCGACGGATCGTCGACGATCTGACGCCAGAGCCCCGAGTCGTCCTGGTGGTCGGCAAGCGCGCACAGGTGCTCTTCGTGCGTCGTCGCCAGATCCTCCGTCCCCGCAGTGCCGAGATGCGACAACGCTTGCGCGAATCCAAGCGCGGCGAAGGCGTTGCCACGGCCCCAGAAGTAAGGCGATGCGCGACAATGCCAGTAGAGACCGTTCGGCTGACGGGTGTCGACGGAGCGCAGGAAGACGAGCAACCGGTCCCGGTAGGACGTTTCGCCCGTGACAGCATGCGCCCGCCCGAGCAGCGATCCCGCAAAGAAAAAAGGCACGAAGCGGTTCGCCTGGTGTACCAGGAAGTCGCGGTAGCGGGAGTCGCCGGTGGCGGCCAGCAATTGGTCGGCGAAACATGCCGTCGCCAAGGAATGTGGCGTAGCGGGCAGGGCGTGCGGTTTCGCGAGAAGTGGTTCGACAAGGCGGACGATGTCCGCCACCACCTCCGCGTCACCGCCGGCAAGACCCAAGCGGCCAAGAAAAGCGACCCACGTGGGATAGGTGGGCGGCGAGTCGACGCCATGGCCATAGATGCCAGCGAGGCGTTCGGCGACGTGACGCGGATCGGTTTTCATCTGACCTCCCCGGTGGATGTTGCCATGAAGCGTGGGCGGGCCGGGGGCGTGCATGCAACCCAATCTGCAAACACACGCGAACGTTGTCCGAAACGGTTAAAGTCAGCCGTCGAACGGAGTGGAGCCCTCTCAATGATGGACAGCGAGCCTGTCGTCCAAGGCGTCGGCTGGGATCTGTCGGGCGAGTATCCTGCCGCGGACTCAGCAGAGATCGATGCCGACCTCGAGACCGTCGGCACCCTTCTGGCCGACATCGAGCGGCGCAACGTCGCGCTGATTCCGCTTCTTGATGATGCTGCCAGCCTGACGATCGAGTCGGCCGACGATGCAATCCGAGAGGCCCGGGAGATTTTTGCACGCATCGAACGGGCGCGGAAGCTCGTTGGCGATCCCGAGACCTATGCCGAA
This sequence comes from Pseudomonadales bacterium, assembly GCA_021295895.1. Taxonomy (GTDB): domain Bacteria; phylum Pseudomonadota; class Gammaproteobacteria; order Pseudomonadales; family Azotimanducaceae; genus VXYL01. Next base: position 13,673 of record JAGWBM010000007.1, on the reverse strand, counting down.
TGCTGCTTGAGCGTCGACAGCCAGGACGAGCAGGCGCAGGCACTTCTCGGGCGCTTGCAGTCGATCAACAAGCGGTTCGACGAACTCGCAGAACCCTTGGGACAGTTCCTCGACCTCGCGCCCGAGGAGGTGGTCGAGTCCTATCTTGACGATCCTGCGGTCGCCCCCGCCCGGTTCAGCGTCGAACATTCCCGGCGTCGACGCCATGAACTCCTGCCCTTGGCCGAGGAGAACCTGGTCACCGGCCTCGGGGAAGACGGCATTCACGCCTGGGGACGCCTCTACGACCAACTCTCCGGCACGCTGACCTGCGAAGTGACCGTGGGCAACGAGCTTCGCACCACCGGAATCGCGGAGGCGGCGGGACTCATGCAGAAACCGGACGACAAGCTGCGCGAGAACGCCTGGCGCGCCATCAACGCGGCGTGGGATGAACATGCCGAGTCCTGCGCAGCAGCCATCAATGCCATCGCCGGTTGGCGACTGGAAATGTGCCGGAAGCGCTCGGCACGGGCCGGGGCCACGGTGCACTACCTGGACGCACCGCTGCACGCCAACCGGATCCAGCAGGAGACCCTGGATACCGTGCTAAAGGTGGCCGAGGAGGGTATCCCGCTCGCGCGCCGAGCCGCTCTGTTGCAGGCGAAGGCCTATGGAAAAAGCCACTACGGGCCCTGGGACAATCGCGCACCCGCGCCCGTGGCCGACGGCGAGGCCGGCGGGCCCATCGCCTACGAGGAAGCGCTCGATCTCATTGCCGGCGCCTACGGGGAAGTCGAACCGGCGATGGGCGATTTCGTTCGCATGATGGCCGAGAAGAACTGGATCGAGGGGACGGTCGGTCCGCGCAAGCGGCCCGGTGCGTACTGCACGGGTTTCCTCAAGTCGCGCACGCCCAGGGTCTACATGACCTACACCGGCGGCGGTAGCGACGTCATCACCCTCGCCCACGAACTGGGCCATGCGTTCCACTCCTGGGTCATGCGCGACCTTCCCGATAGCCAGCGTCGCTACGGCATGTCCATTGCCGAGACCGCCAGCACCTTCGGCGAGACCATCGTGCGCGATGCGCTGCTGCGTCGCGCCGACAGCCCTTCCGCCGCCCTCGACATCGTCTGGGAGGAAGCGGCGGCGCTGGTTACGTTCATTCTCAACATCCCCACCCGGTTCGAGTTCGAGCGCAACTTCCACGACGCCCGAGCCGAGCGGCCCGTGCTACCCAGGGAATTGAAAACGATGATGAGCGCCGCCTGGAAGAAGTGGTACGGCGAGAGCATTGGCGAAGGAGATCCGATGTTCTGGGCGAGCAAGTTGCACTTCTACATCTCGGGGTTGAGCTTCTACAACTTCCCCTACCTATTCGGGTACCTGTTCAGCCTCGGTGTCTACGCCCGGCGGGAAGCCTTCGGGGACGAGTTCTACCCGCGCTACCAAGCGCTGTTGCGCGATACCGGGCGCATGACCACCGAAGACCTGGCCGACAAGCACCTCGGCGTCGACCTGACGCAGCCGGATTTCTGGCGCGACACGCTGGCCATGATGGAGCCCCGCATCGACCACTTCGAGGCGCTAGTAAACGCCCAGGCACAGTCGTGAGACGTACCACGGTCGGGATCATCTCGGTATGTCTCGCCTTTGCCGTCGCGGGAGCGGAGGACTACCTGTCGCCGGAACACCGCGCCAAGGTCGAGGACCTGAAGGCGGCCGTCGAGGCGGAACCGAGCACCGTCGCCACCGCCAGGGACCGTGCCCAAACGCTCTGGGAGTGGTTGAACGCCTATTCCCTGACCGGGCGTTACGTACCCGTCAATGCCACCGTGTCGAGCATTCTCACCTATAACCAGGTGGGAGGGTTCGGCGGACTCGACAATACCATTCGGGAACTCGCGCTGCTTGATGGCGACCCCGACGCACTCGGCACCCTCTCCGCCGACGCCGGTCCATACGAGGTGCGCAGCTACGCGACAATCCGTCAGACCTACACGGTTGGAACGCGTGACATCCTGCCCGGCGGCGGTTTCGTCCTGAGCCGCCACTTCATGGCCAATTTTGGCCGCTACCAGACCGAGGATCCGGCAGCCGACAATTACATCTCAATCGCGTCTTCCAACCCGAACGTGCGCTTCTCGCGTTCGTCGGTGTCGCAACGCGGTATGCACGGCGGTTTCCGAAGTGCCACCGACACGTTGACGTTCCGGGTCGCTTCGGGACGCTTGACGCAAGGCGACTCGGTGACCATCACCTACGGCGACACGGCAGGCGGCGGTCGGGGCCTGCTGATGCCCGACTTCTCAAGTGATCGCATGCCGTTGCCCTTGTACCTCGTGTTCGACGAATCGGGCCTCTTGATCAGCCTGCCTATCCAACCCATCCGCATTGTTGGATCAAGTGCCGCCGGCGTGCATGGATTCGCGCCGTCGGTCGTCGCCGTCGGCGAACCATTCAAACTGTCGGTACGAGCCGAGGACCGCTATTACAACCGCGCCACGACAGGCGTTCCGGGTTGGGAGGTCTTCGTCAACGGCGAGCCCTACGCGGATATCGAAGCCGGCGGCGATGCCATACAGGTTCTCACGGGGTTGAGCTTCGAGGCACCGGGGGTCTACCGGTTCTCGTTCCGGTCCAAGGACGGCACGATCGAGGGGACCGCCAACCCGATCCTCGTGGAGGAGAACCCCCTACGGCGGATCTATTGGGGCGACACCCACGGCCACTCCGGTTTCGCCGAAGGCATCGGCACCCCGGACCGGTTCATGGTCTGGGCCCGGGACGATGCGCGGCTTGACTACGTCACCCATTCCGAGCACGACATCTGGATGGACGACTTCGAATGGAACGTACTCGCCGACAACGTACGGCGCTACTCCAAGGAAGGCGAGTTCATTGCGTTTCTCGGCTACGAATGGACGATCAGGAACTACCAGGGTGGGCATCACAACGTCCTGTTCCGGACCCCCGATGAACGTCGGCGAATCCCGGCACAGGAGTTCGGCACCCTGTCGCTGCTCTACCAGGGGCTGCGTACCCACCACGATCCCGAAGACGTCGTGGTGATACCCCACGCCCACCAATCCGGCGATTACCGGCTGAACGACCCGATGCTGGAGCCGTTGGTCGAGATCATGTCGCAGCACGGTACGTTCGAGTGGTTCGGGCGGATGTACCTGAACCACGGTCACCAAGTGGGCTTCACCGCCGCCAGCGACAACCATCTGAGCCAACCGGGCTACACTGCGCCCAAACCCGGCGGGCTGTCTCAGGCGGGCGGCCTCGGCGCCTTGCGCGCCGAGGCGCTCACGCGGGATGCGTTGTTCGATGCAATGCGTAGCTTGTCGACCTATGCCACGACGGGCGACCGCATCATTCTCGACGTCACCCTGAACGACGGCGAGATGGGATCCCGTGTGCCGTTTTCCGAAGCGCGCCATGTCAAGGGCCGCGTGATCGGTACCACCCCAATCGACACCATCACCCTCGTCAAGAACGACGAGGACATCTGGGAACGCGACTATCTCACAGACTCATCAACCCGGACCGTCTCGGACGGCGAGTTCCAATTGATCTTCGCCTCCGACTCCATGCCCTACCATCCCAACGACAACCCACGCGGCTGGCGGTGGTGGCGAGGTACAGTTGCATTGGAAGGCGCGCGTGTGGCGGACGCCCAGGGCGGGGACTTCCACACCACCACCAGCCACCGGCTCGAGGTGACCGACGAAGGAGGGCTCGATTTCGCTACCTACACCCGTGGCGACACGAGCACGATTACGCTCGACCTCGAGGATGTTCGCCGGGGAGCGACGCTGACCCTCAAGTTACGGGCGGGCGTCGAGTTCGGCGGCGGTCCGCCGCGCCTTCGGCCCCACAAAAACGTGCCCGAGGCCGAGGTCGTCCTGGAACTGCGCAACCTGGACCGTGGCATGTTGACGCGAACGATTCCCTTCGACGGCTACCTGGACTCGGTGACGTTACGACGCCCCGTCACGGCGGGTGCGCTGGATGTCTCATTCGAGGTCGAAGACGCGGGTGGGCGGCACGGCGACTACTACTACGTGCGCGTCAAGCAGGCCAACGACGCGCTGGCCTGGTCGAGCCCGATCTGGGTCGGCGGCTTTCCGAAACGGTGATGATGATGGCTTTTACTCTTCACGAAAAACTGGCGGCGGACTGCGAATCCCTCGGCGACTTGGATCTCTGCACCGTGCTCCTCATGCGCGACGACCGGTTCCCCTGGGTGATCCTCGTGCCACGCATCGACGCCTTGCGCGACTTCCACAACCTGCCGCGGGAGCAGGCGCTGGTCCTGTTCGACGAGATCGATCGGTTGTCGCAAATACTGGTCGACGATTTCAAGGCCGAGAAGATCAATGTCGCGGCTCTCGGCAACCAAGTGCCGCAGCTGCACGTCCACGTCATCGGTCGATACGCGCGCGATGCCGCATGGCCCGGACCGGTCTGGAACGCCGGCGTCGCCGAGGACGTGGACCCCACGGTCGTTAGCAGGGGCGCCGAAGTTCTACGTCGGGCGTTGGGGTTTTCAATCTAGAACGAGCGGGCCGCCACAAGGGCGGCCCCTACGGAAGCGGGATTTCGCCCGCGTCGAACGGGACGCTCCAGCCCTTCTGCACGGCGGGCCGTGAAGCGATGGCGACGAACCACCGCTTGAGGTACGGGTAGTCCGCCCAATCGATACGATGCCAAGGCCAACGGGCGATCCACGGCCACGTCGCGATGTCGGCGATGGAGTAGTCGCCAGCCAGGTACTCCCACCCGACGAGGCGCTGGTCGAGGACGCCGTATAGGCGCTTCGCCTCGTCGCCGTAGCGTTTCTCGGCGTAGTCCGATTTCCCGGCGTTGAACTGCAGGAAGTGGTTGGCCTGGCCGAGCATCGGTCCGACGCCGCCCATCTGTAGCATCAACCACTCCAGCGTCGTCCAGCGATCCGTGCCGCCGAGCTTGCCGGTCTTGTCCGCCAGGTAGAGGAGAATCGCGCCGGACTCCATCATCGACCGTCCGGTGTCGCCGTCGACGATCGCCGGAATCTTGTTGTTCGGGCTGATGGCCAGGAATTCGGTCGCGAACTGTTCGTCCTTGCCGATGTTCACCGGATGCGCGACGTAGTCGAGCCCAAACTCCTCTAAGGCGATGGAGATCTTGCGGCCGTTCGGGGTCGGCCAGGTGTAGAGATCGATCGTCATTCGGGTTCGGCCGCCGTCGCGGGCTCGTCGTCGGCTTCTGGATCTGCGCCTTGCTCGGCCGAGACCGGTGCGTCCGCCACCTCGGACTCGGTCGCCGTTTCGGGTTCGACTGCCGTTTCGGGGTCGGCCGCCGTTTCGGCCTCGTCGGCTTCTTCGTCTTCCGGCGGGTCCGGAAGGAGGTCGGCGAACGGTTTGTTCATCTGCTCCGCGATGTACTTGGATAGCTCGTAGGCACCCGATACGCGATCCGATACCGCCACGTACGTCTCGCCGTCATCCAGGGAGAACACCGACAGCGTCTGTTCGCCCTCGTCGTCCGTGAGCACAAAGGTCATCGTCGCCGACTCCGGCAACGCCGCCTCGCTCAAGCCGGTGGCCGAAAGCCCCTTGAACCGGCCGACGAAAGTCTCGACCTTGCCCGGGTCGAGGTCCGTACCATCGGCGGACACCCAGGCGCCCTCCTCGTCTTTGCTCACCTCGAAGCCTGCGACCGGTTCGACGATCCCCACGTCCTCGGCATCTTCGGCATCCGCTTCCGATACAGGGTCCGCCGGCGGATCGATCGGGAGGGGAACGCCCGGCAAACGGCGCAGCGCCGCAACCTCGCCCTTGGGCTGCAGCAACGAGCGGTCCAACCAATCCTCCGGCTTCACGCCGGCTTCGTAGTTGGAGAACCTGACCGCGTAAATCTCGTCTTCGCCGGCGCGTCGGGCATGGGTCTTCCGATAGCCCGGCGAGGTGCCGAGATAGATGTCGGCCACGGTGTCGTCGCCGGCTCCGACCACGATGTGGCGTTGGTGGTTTTCCTCCGAGACCTCCAACCGCTCGCGCGTGGGCCGCGTGTTGGCCACCGGCCAACTCCCTGCGGCATTGGAGAACCTTTCGAGCACCGAGTCCACCTTGAAGCCAGCAGCGGGTACGCCGTCCGGCAACTGCCACGCCCCATCCACCTTGGAAACCGTCACCGAGCCTTCGTTGTTCGAAACGGTCAAGCTGTCGACGCTCGCCGCGTCGAACTGGAGAAACGGCTCCGGCTCCTCGATGCCACCGCTCTTCGCCGCGAGCAGCACGCCGACGACGACGATCTGAATGGCCAGCAGAGCACCGAGCGTCGTCTTGTTGATGATCCCATTCATACGGTTCATGACGATGCCTCCAACTGTGCCTGGAACGTGTTCCTACGCGTCAACCGGCGCTGGCGGCTGAGGCCGAACACCAACGCGAGGCCCGCGAGCGCCACGGCGTAGTTGACGTATTCCCAAACCCGCTGCGCCTCCGCTTCCATCGGCTCCAGCGTACGGTTGAAGTGACCGCGGGCGCGAATTCCAAGCAGCGACCGGTCTTCGGCAGCCCAGTCGACGAGGTTCGCCATGAGTTGGTTCGAATTGCCGTAGATCATGCCGTCCGCCGAACCGATCATGCGCACGGTCTGGTCGGCGACGAACGACGCCGAACCGATCACGATCAAGCGGGCGGACTCGGGGCTCTTGTCGACCACCGAGGTGACCGTGCCCAGCGTATCGATCTCCTCCTCATCATCGGCGTCCTCTCCTTCGGCAACGTCTTGTGCATCGGTCGAAGGTTCCGATGCGTCCTCGGCGAGTGGGGATGTATCGAAGAACGACTCGAAGCGGCCTTCCACCATTACCGCGAGGGTATTCGCCTGCTGCTCGCCCTCGGGCGTGTAGACGATTACCCCCGAGGGGTCGAGGTTCGGGGTGATGTCCGTGGACGTCGAACGCCAACTCGCGGCGGAACTCGCCATCAAGGTCGTGACGGTTCGCTCGGCATTGCGTTCTTCGTCCACGTCGATGGGCGAACTCCACGCCATCGTAACCTGGGGCACCGCCGCGGTGAACGCGACGTCCTGGTTCAGCGAATCGCCCCGCACGTCGACGAAGTAGGGATAGTCGGTCATCTGGATATCCCGGAACGTGAAACCGCCGACTTCCCGGGTTGTCGGCACGGGGAACGACGCGTTCTTCGGATCCATGACGAACGACGGATCGATGGTCACGCCCTGGTGTGCCAACCAGTCGTCAAGGCCCGAAAACGCCGGCGCCGCGTTCAGCGCCTGCGGCGTCATCACCGCCCGGAAGCCGCCAGCGGCGATCACCACCGTGCCGCCCCGCATCAAGTACTGGTCGATGGCGAATACCGCCTTGTCGTCGAGACCGGAGGGATCCACCACCATCAGCACGTCCGCGGACCCCTCGACGTCCCCGGACGGCAGATCCGCGCTCTGCACGCTGAAGTCGGAATCGAGAACGTCGCGCAAGCCGTTGAACTCGTTCCCGGGGGGTTGCTGCATATGCGGCATCTGCTGCTGCATGTAGGGTGGCACGCCCTGCGGCGCGGACAATCCCACGGTCTTCAGCAGGCCCGCCGCGTAGCGCTTCAAGCCCTCTTCGATGCCCCGCCGCAGTCCGTCCCGATCCAGGGTCTCCGGGATCGGCATCTGCACGAGCGTCGCCCCGTCGGTGAGCGTCAGGTAGAAATAGAAGGTGTTGAGGTCGAAGAGGCTGGCCGCCATCGGCCGAAAGCCGTAGTCGGCGGCGATCGCCCGCGCCACGTCGCCACCGTCGGCATCCGGATCGACGACCTCCGCGGTCAGCTTGCCACCGGACTCCTCCTGCATCTCCAGGAGGATCACGTCGAGGTCTCCGCGCAACGTGCGCAGGGCATCCGGCAGGCGTTCGTCGGCGGAGATGTAGCCGGTGAACTTGACCGGCTTCGTGACGTTGTCGAAGACGCTACCGCCGCCTTGGAATCCGTACAGCACCTTCTTGATGCTGCGGGTGATGTCGTACTCCGGATTCTTGAGGCGGACATCCACATCGGCCTCGCCCTGTACCTTGACCTCGATCAGGTCGCTGAAACTGAGCACTTCGTATTCGTCGGCGTACTGGACAAGCACGTCGAAGTACGAGCTGACGAGACTCGCCTCGTACTTGCTGGCCACCTGGAAGGGGACCGCGCGGATGCCGTACTTGGTGTTGGCCTCGTCCTCGAGTTCCGGATTCTCCGTCGGGTCGACGATTTCGACGCGGACCATGTTCCCACCCGCAACGCCGTATTCGGTCAACAGGTTCTTGAGCTGAGGGCCCAACGGTCCAAGCAGCGGGTGGGTCTTGGCGCTGAAGTAGCCGCGGATCAGAAGCGGTTCGCGAAGTTCCCGCAGGTAGCTCTTGGTGGCTTCGGAGATCGAGTACTGGTTGCCTTGGGTTGCATCCCAGCGCAGGAAGCCCACGGGTGACAGCCAGAGGTTGGCGACCAGGAAGTTCGCCGCCACGAGTCCCAGCACGATCCGCCGCTCCATGTGCCGGCGGCCGCCGCCGTCGGCAGCCCATCCCTGCGAGTCCACGGCGTACACGTTCAGCGCAAGGAACACCGCCAGCACCGAGCCGTAGAAGTAGAGGTCTCTCAAGTCGAGCACGCCCCGGGTGATCGACTCGAACCGGGATCCCGCACCAAGGGCACGGAGCGCGTCGCCGATGGTGCTGCCGAAGAGTTCGGTGATCGTCGGCGTACCCAACAGGTAGAAGAGGCCGCACCCGAACGATGCAAGTATCAGGGCGACGATCTGGTTCTCCGTCTTGGCGCTGACGAACAGACCGATGGAGATGTACGCGGCACCCAGGAGCGCCGCCGCCAGGTAGCCACCGAGAACCGGCCCCCAGTCGAGATCTCCAAGCATCGCCACAGTGACCGGCAACGGCAGGGTCAGCGCCAACCCGACGACGAGAAGCCCCCAGCACGCCAGGAACTTGCCGATGACGAACTCGGTGCTGGTCGCCGGTACCGTGACCACGAGTTCCAGGGTGCCGGTGCGTCGTTCGTCGCTCCACATGCGCATCGTCAGCGCCGCCGCCAGGAACACCAGCAGCACGGGCAGCCATTCGAACATCGGCCGCACGTCGGCGATATTCCGGGCGAAGAACGCCTCGACCCAGAAGAAAACGAACAGGGTGACCCCCAGAAAGGCGCCGAGGAACAGGTAGGCGATCGGGGACGAGAAGAAGTGCGCCAGTTCCTTGCCGGCGATCCTTCGGACGGTATCAATTCGCATCGTCAGCCCCCCCGGTTTCGGCGCTCACTTCCCGGAACACGGTCTCGAGATCACGCTTTTCCGCAGCCAGGGCGTGCACGGCAATGCCCGCTCCCACCAGTCGACGCGTCAACTCCGCCCGGCCGGCATCGTCCGAGACGCCATCGAAGGCGTAGCCGCCGTCCCACCGCGTCACCTCGGCGAACCCCGTCACGGCGGATTCGATCGTCTGCGCCGAGGCGTCGGTTTGCAGCACCATGCGTTCGCTACGCTGCAAGTCCGTCATCCGCTCGTCCAAGGCGAGCTTGCCGGCACGCAGGATCATGACCCGGTCGCATACCGCATCGACCTCTTGCATGATGTGGGTCGACAGGATCACCGTCGCGTTCTCCGCCAGACGGCGTATCAGGTCGCGCATCTGTTGGGTCTGCGAGGGATCGAGGCCGTTGGTGGGCTCGTCCAGGATCAACAACTGCGGCTTGTGGACGATGGCCTGGGCCACGCCCACGCGCTGCTGGAAGCCCCTGGACAGCGTTCCAATCGGGTCGAAAGCCCGTCCCGCAAGGTCGGTCGCCGCGAGCACCTCCTTGAGGGCCCCCGCCCGGTCCTCGACGCGCCGCAACGCCGCCACGTAGTCGAGGTACTCCACCACGGTCATCTCGGGGTAGACGGGGCAATTCTCGGGCAGGTAGCCCAACCCGTGCTGAACCGCGTCCGGCTCCTCGACGACATCGTAGCCGTCGACCGTGACCCGTCCCGCGCTCGGCTCTAGGTACCCCGTCAACATCTTCATGATCGTCGTTTTGCCGGCACCGTTGTGCCCCAACAACCCGACGATCTCTCCACCGCCGATGGCGAAACTGACGGAATCCACCGCCACCGTCTCCCCGTACCGGCGTGTCAACTCCTCGGCGTTGATCACCGAACTCCTCCGTTCCCGCTAAGTCTGTCGCTCGCCATGGCGCGATCCGCATTCGGGCGCTGCACACCCTTTCCGGGCGCGCGGCGAAGCGGCGGTAAGATACAAAGACGAATGATGACTTTCTACCCCACCCCAACGTTGTTTGACAAAGACACGTCGAGAAAATTCCCACCAAACACTGCCGCGGCAGTGCAACGCCGTCGAGTTCGGCGAACCGCCCGTGCAAACTAACGGGTTGGACTCCGATGATAGACTGGCTTTCCGGGCAGGGAGCATTAAGGCACGGGCGTGCGTGACGTAGCGGGCAAGACGGCCTTTGTCACCGGCGGCGCAAGCGGTATCGGTCTCGCCATGGCCCGGTCATTCGCCGCAGCCGGCATGAAGGTCGTCATCGCCGACATCGAGCAGGCCGCGCTCGATGCCGTTCAAACCGAATTTGAGGCGAGCAACGCCGAGTTCCTGACGTGCCAGGTCGATGTGACCGACCGTGATGGCATGGAAGCGGCGGCCGAGGCCACCGAGTCGCGCTTCGGCAAGGTCCACGTGGTTTGCAACAACGCCGGCGTAGCCGTCGGCGGACGCATCGACGAAATGACCTACGACGACTGGGACTGGGTACTGGACGTCAACATCAACGGTGTGGTCAATGGCATCCGCACCTTCGTCGAGCGCCTGAAGACGCACGGCGAGGGTGGGCATTTCGTGAATACCGCCTCCATGGCCGGACATGTCTCCATCCCGGGGCTCTCGGTCTACACCGCCAGCAAGTTCGCCGTGGTCGGGATTTCGGAGACCATGCGCGCGGATCTCATGCCCCACAACATCGGGGTGTCCGTCCTGTGTCCCGGCATGGTCGACACCAACATCCTGGACGCCGGGCGCAACCGACCCCGGCGCTTCATCCACGGGGCGCGTCCGTGGGAAGAGTCGCTGCCGGCCGAGGAGCGCGACTCGTTCAATGACAACATCCGGGCCAGCATGATCGACCCCGCCCTCGTCGGCGAGATGGTGCTACACGCCATCCGGACGGACGAGTTCTACATCTTCACGCACCCGAACATCGAACCGATGACCCAGTTGCGCGGCAACGAGATCGCCGATGCCTTCGCCCGCTGGCGCGACTACTGCGAGGCGCGGGACATCTAGCGGGGCGCAACCGACACCATGACTCGCAACACCAAAGGGGTCGGTCCGCAACGCTACCGGGAGACATTCGGGCGCTACTTCGAGCTACGAGCATCGCCCCGGCAAGACCGTTACCGAATACGAAAACCACGTGTTCACCCTACTGACCCTGAACACGCACCCCCTGCACTTCGACGCGGAGTTCGGCAAGGCCACCGAGTTCGGCCGCAACCTGGTGGTCAGCACCTACACCCTGTCGCTCCTGATCGGAATGAGCGTCACGGACGTCAGCCAGAAAGCCGTCGCCAATCTGGGCATGGACGACGTAAAGTTCACGGTGCCGGTGTTCGCGGGAGATACGATCTATGCCGAGTCCGACGTCCTCGCCAAGCGCGAGTCGAAGTCGAGACCGGGCCAAGGCATTGTTACGGTACGCACCGTTGGCCACAACCAGGACGGCGTCGAGGTATGCAGCTTTGTCCGCAAGATACTCATTCCCGCCGAGGGCCACGCGGTTGAAGATCGTCTCGGAACCTACTAACCGGCGTTTGAGCATGTATGGGCGCGCGCTCTTCCGGCGGCTTCCCGGCCAGATCTCCTGCCTGCTGTTCCTGGCCGGTTGCACGACGATGGATAGCACACGCCGAGACCCACAACCCGCGGCACGACCCCCAGCCAACCTGGTTGTCGAGGGCGTACCGCACGTCGCGAAGTCGGTACTTGCCGGACTCGACCGCTATCGCAACACCCGGTCCGCCAGCTTGCTCGATTGGGTCGACGACGGCGTGCTGATCGCAACGCGATTCGGCAATACCACGCAACTGCACCGGGTCGACATGCCGCTGGGCATGCGCCGCCAGATCACGTTTTTCCCGGAACCCGTGGCCGGCGCGTCGGTGAACCCCGACCCGGCCAGGAACGGCTTCGTCTACCAAAAGGATGCCGGCGGATCCGAGTTCTACCAGATGTTCTGGTACGACAACACGAGCGCCGATTCGATGCTCCTCAGCGATGGCAAGTCGCGCTACATGGGTGTGTCCTGGTCGCCGACGGGCAGGTGGCTCGGCTATTCCACGACCGAACGCAACGGCACGGACTGGGATCTGCATGCCCAGGACCTGCGCGGTCGCCGCCTCGTTCTCCAGGAAGGCGAAGGCGTGGGTTGGCGTATCGAGGACTGGTCCGACGACGAGAACCGCGTTCTGGTCAGCCAGTACATCTCCGTCAACGAATCGCGTCTCTACGAAGTGGACGTGACCAACGGGGACAGGCGTCGGCTGCTGCCGGACGTCACCGCCGCGTTCGGCAGGGTCCGCTACGGTCCGGGCAAAAGCATCTATTTCACGTCGGACATGAACGGCGAGTTCAGGCGCTTGCACCGTATGGACCCCGACACCGGCACCATCGCCGTGCTAACCGAAGATGCGCCCTGGGACGTGGAGTCGTTCGCGGTCTCCCGGGACCGCCAGCGCATGGCCTACGTGCAGAACGAAGACGGCGTCAGCCGACTGTTCGCCCGCAACCTGGCCGACGGCAGTTTTGTCGCTCTGCCCCCGCTGCCCCGGGGCATCGTCTCGGGTCTGCGTTTCCATCCCGACGGCAACCGCCTGGGGTTCACGTTCCGCTCCGCAACGACACCCTCGGACGTGTTCAGCCTCGACTTCCGTACCCGGGTGCTAACCCGATGGACGCGCAGCGAACTCGGCGGAATCGACGCGAGCCGGCTGGTCGACCCCGAACTGATCCGCTACCCGACATTCGATGGTCGGTCCATACCGGCATTCGTGTACCGCCCGCAAGGACCGGGTCCACACCCGGTGATCGTCAGCATCCACGGCGGTCCGGAGAGCCAATCGAGGCCATCGTTCTCATCCACCACGCAGTATTACGTCAACGAACTCGGGGCCGCCGTGATCTATCCCAACGTGCGCGGCTCGAGGGGCTACGGCAAGACCTGGCTCAAACTCGACAACGATCGACTTCGCGAGGACTCCGTCCGCGACATCGGTGCGCTTCTCGACTGGATCGCCGCCGTAGGGGATCTCGATGCCGACCGGGTCGCCGTCACCGGCGGTTCCTACGGCGGCTACATGGTGCTGGCGTCCGTGGTGCACTACGGTGATCGGCTGCGCGCCGGCATCGAGCGGGTCGGCATCAGCAACTTCGTGACCTTCCTCGAGAACACTCAGCCCTACCGCCAGGACCTGCGCCGCGTCGAATACGGCGACGAGCGCGATCCCGAGATGCGCGCATTCCTGACATCGATCTCGCCGCTCACCCATGTCGACGAGATCGCCACGCCCCTATTGATTTCCCAGGGACTCAACGACCCTCGCGTACCGGCCGGCGAGTCCGAACAAATCGTCGCCGCGCTGAAGAA